>NZ_BAABEV010000003.1:0-351146 GCF_039540335.1 Actinomadura verrucosospora
GGGCCGCGGCCCGCCGGGCGGCCGTGGTCCGCGGCGCGCGGGCGGACGCCCGCGCGCCCCTCGACACCGACGTCCCGATCGCCGTCGCGGTCCCCGGCCGGCAAGGCGGGGTCCTGGTCTCCCGGGGCCTGCTGCGCGACCTGACGTCCGAGGAGCTCCACGTCGTCTTCCAGCACGAGACGTCCCATCTCAGGCACGGGCACCACCGCTACCTCGCCGCCGGCGCGCTCGCCTCGGCCGTCCTGCCGCCGCTGCGGTCCCTGGCCGACCGGCTGCGGCTGGCGACCGAGCGCTGGGCCGACGAGGACGCCGCGGAGGCGACCGGCGACCGCGCCGCCGTCGCCCGGACGATCGCCAAGGTCGCCCTCGCGCAGCCGCGGGACCCGGGGCCGGTGAGCGCGTTCGCCGAGTCCGAGGTCGTCGAGCGCGTCGAGGCGCTGCTGGGCACGCCCCCGGCGAAGAACGCGGTCACCGGCCCGCTGCTGTTCATGGGCAACGGCGTCGTCACCGGATCGCTGACCGCCGCGACCCTCCAGCTCGACCAGATCCTCGGGACGGTCCTCGGGCCGGTGCTGGCGTTCCGGTGACGCGACGCGCCGCCGGTCAGAGCTCGAACTCGGCGGGGTCGAGGCCGACGGCGTAGCACGCCTCGCGGACGACGGCCTTCTCGGCGTCGTCGAAGTGCCCGTCCGCGCCGCCGATCACGATGCCGATCTGGATGACGGCGCGCGCCTCGGCGGGCTTCTTCTTCGTCTTGCCGATGTCCTGCAGGACCGAGACCTTCCCGAAGTCGAAGTCGGCGGTCAGCTTGGACACGTAGTCGTTGAACCGCCGCTGCAGATCGTCGGCGGGGAAGTTCTGCAGCACCTCGTTGGAGGCGATCAGGGACGCGGTCCGCTGCCGTTCGGACGGGTCCACGCTCCCGTCGGCCGCCGCGACCAGTGCGCACATCGCCATGCTCGCGTCACGGAACGCTCCGCTCTTCAGTTCGTTCTTCTTACTGAGCAGCTGCGTCTGCATGCTCTGTGTGGAGTCGCGCAGCTTGTCCCAGAAAGGCATTGTCATCCTCCGCTCGTCGGCCGTCTCTCCCGACCCTAGCCGTCCTGCTACAAATGTAGTAGCAAGGCCGCCCTACGCGCTCGCCGCGGTCACCGCCGCGGTGGCGGCGGCGGTGACCGCGGACGTCCTGCTCGGCGGGCCCCTGCGGCACCTCGACGGCCGGGTGTTCGCCGACGGCCTGCCGGCGCGCAGCGGCGCCTGGCACCTGGGGTGGCGGACGGTCGTGAACGGCGGCCAGTACTGGCTCGTCGGCTCGTTCGCCGCGCTCGCGTCCCTCCTGGCCGCCCGGCGGCGGCGCAGCAAGGCGCTCCTGGTCAAGGCCGGGGTCTGGCTGGTGGCCAGCGAACTCCTGGTGCGCGGGTCGCAGATCGCTCTGGCCCGCACGCCGCCGCGGACCGGGCGAGACGCCCTGTTCGCCGACGGCTTCCTGTCCTACCCGTCGGGGCACGCCGCCAACGCGGCCGCGTGCCTGCTGTTCGCGGCGGCGGTGACCGGCGCCTCCCGCGCCTGGACGGCCGCCGCCCACACCGCGGCGGCGGCCGTCGCGGTCGCCGTCGTCGCGCTCGGCTACCACTGGCCGACGGACGCCGTCGCGGGCTGGGCGCTCGGCGCGTTCCTGGCCTGCCTCGGCCGGATCTGGCTGGCCGCCCCCTACCCTTCGTCCTCGAAGGTCTCCATGGCGTCGTCGTAGGCGTCCTCGTACGCCTGCTCGTAGGCCGCGGCCTGGTAGGCGTCCTGAACGGCCTGTCCGCTCACGTCGGAGAAGGCGTCGCCCACCGACGGCTCGTCCTCCTTCTCCTCGTCGTCGTCCAGCATCTCGCCGACGACGGCGCCCGCCACGAACCCGGCGGCCAGGCCCCCGGCCGCTCCGGCCGCGACCCCGCCCCAGCCCGGCCCGCCGCGGCCTCCGGAGTGGTGCCCGTGCGGTTCGTGGTGCCCGGCGACGGCCCGCAGCCAGCCCTCCACCTCGTGCTCCCACGCCATGTGGAGCGCCTGTTCGTGGGAGACGTGGAAGCGGCCGAAGACGTCGTCGCCCTCGGAGAAGACGTTCCCGCGGCGGTCGGCCTCCAGGACCACCACGAGCCCGTGCGGATCGGACACGAAGGTGAGCTCGACCTCGCTGATCCGGCCGTCGTACTGGGGCGGCGCGAAGAACTCGATCTCCTGGTAGAACGGCAGCTCCTGGTGGACGCCCGCGATGTACCCCTCTTCCACGTCGGCGCTCTTGAACATGAATCCCAACGTCCCGAAGGCGTCCAGAACGCGCTGCTGGGACGGCAGCGGGCTCACCGAGACCGGGTCGAGGTCGCCGGCGTCCACGGCGCCGGCGACTTCGAGTTCGGTGCGGACGCCCATGGCCATGCCGTGCAGGTGCTGCCCGTAGACCTCGGTCAGCGGCAGTTCCCAGGGAAGCGGCATCTGGAAGGGGATCGTGTGGAACTGCCCGGCGCCCAGAGAGAAGCCGCCCGTGATCGCTCCCCGGTAGAACTCCCTGCTCCCGGCCCCCTCGTGGTCGCCGTGCTCGTACTCGGCTCTGGTGACCAGGCTCAGCGCCACCTGGTGGACGTGCACGTCGCGGTCTCCGCCCCGCACCCGTACCTCGCCGGTCAGGTGGTCTCCCGGGCGGGCATGGGAGGCGGCGAGAACCGTCTCGACCGACGGTCCGCCCACACCGAAGGCGCCGAGCAGTTGCTTGAAGACCATGGGGCCCTCTCTCCTGTCGTCATCCAGGCGGCCGCACCGCCGGCCGCTTGCTACTACACTTGTAGCAGAAGACGGCGGGCCCCACCCGGCGTACCGCCCGACGCGGAAGCCGTCACCACCGCCGGTTCACGGCCGCCTTCCCGCCGGTCACCAGGGTCGCGGGCGGAATGTCGTCGGCCACGACCGCGCCGGCGGCGACCACGGAGTCGCGGCCGATGCTGACGCCCGGCAGGATCGTGGCGCCGGCGCCGATCCACACGTTCTCGGCCACGTCGATGGGCCCGCCGGTCAGCCACTCCCGCCGCTCCCCGGGGTCGACCGGGTGGCCGACGGTGATGAACGTGGCCTTCGGCCCGATCATCACGCGCTCGCCGAGCCGGATGCCGGCGTAGTCCAGGAACGTGCAGTTCTGGTTGATGAACACGCGCTCCGCGAGGTCCAGCCGGAGGCCGTGGTCGGTGTAGAAGGGCGGATAGATCGTCACCCTCGCCGGCAGCGGCCTGCCGAAGATCTGCTCGAACAGCTCGGCTTTGCCCGCCTCGTCCTCGAAGGGCAGGACGTTCAGGCGCGAGGTGAGCTTGGTGGTCCGCAGGACCCTCTCGGCCATGGACTGGAACTCGGCGCTGTGGATGCGCATGAGACGGTCGCCGGGCATGCCTCGATCCTTTCTGGTGGAACGGTGGACGGGTCGATCCGGTCGGGCGGCCTTCGTCAGGCGCGCGTCCGCGCCCAGGACGGGAGCCAGGCCGTCTCAGGAAGCCTCGGCAGGCTTGCGAGGTAAGCAGTGATCGCGCGGAGTCCCGGATGGGGACTGCTGCTCGGCAGCATCAGCGAGAGCGGGTACGCGAGGACCGGATCCACGATGGGGACGCGGCGCAGGTCGTGGGTCGCGGGCCAGACGTACCGGTCGCGTGCCCCGACGAGGGTGGCCACCTCCGCGGAGTCGGCGAGGACGTCGAGGAGCACGTCGTCTCCGAAATGCGGGCCCGCCGCGTCGATGCGCAGGTCGAACTCGGTGGCGAGCTGATCGTAGAACTCTCCCCACTCGCTCCGCGGCGTGATGCCCGGCACCCAGATCCGGTGCCCGCGCAACCGCGGCGGCGTCAGCTTCCGCGCGGAGGCGAGCGGATGCCTCGGGCCGACGAGGAGTTCCAGCGGGGAGTCGAACGCGCGGACCATCCGCACGCCGGAAGGCAGGACGGCCGGGTCGGTGACGGTACGGAACGAGGCGTCGACGTCGCCCGCCTCGACGGCGGCGACCGCCGCGCGCGGGTCGTCGACCCTGAGGGTCACCAGGTCGAGGTCGGTCCCGGGGCGTGACCGCCAGTACTCGTGGAGGACGACGGCCTGGGCGCTGCGGAAGCCGAGGACGTCGATCCGCAGGGCCCGGGAACCCGGCCTGACCGCGGCGACGGCGCGGTCGACGCCCGCGACGACGCTCCGCGCGTGGGGGAGGAACGCCTGGCCGTCGAGCGTCAGCTCGACTCCCCGGGCGGTCCGCGTGAACAGCCTGACCTCCAGCTCGCGCTCCAGGGCGGCGATCCGCTTGGAGACGGCCTGCTGCGTCACGCCCAGCTCGTCGGCCGCATGCCCCAGCTGCCCGAGCTCGGCCGCCCGGACGAACGATCGCAGCGCCTCGGTGTCCACGAGATCACCCTAGGGCCGCACAACCGACGGTTGTGGCGCGCCGCCGGCCGGTTGTCCGATCGCCCTCCGGCGGGCCGGAGGGCGGGTTCAGCTGTTCAGCACCTGGGCGCTGAGCTGCTTGAGGTGGGCGTCGGCCCAGCGCATCTGCCGGAGGGTGTCGGGGTGGCAGCGCCGGGCCAGCCGCAGGAGCGCGGTGTCGCGGCTGCCCCGGGCGGCCTGCGCGATCATCTCCCAGTCGAGGGAGACTCCGGCGGCCTGGACGTGGATGTGCCGCAGGTCGTGCAGGAGCAGCATGCCGGGCGGGCCGCGGTGCTTGACCAGTTCGCTTCCCTTCCCCCGGAATTTCGCGGCCAGCCCGGTCTCCAGGGCGTGCGCGGCCCCCAGGCGGGCGCCGTACCGGCCGCCGATCTCGGCGAGTTCGCGCAGGTGCCGCTGGGACCAGGCGGACAGGTCCCGGGCCACGTGGTGGATCTCGTGCTCGCCGGCGTGGCGTTCGGAGACGCGCAGCAGATCCTGGGCGAGACCGCGTTCGCCGTGGTGCAGCCCCCGCAGGGCGAGGCCGATCCCGTTCATCGCGTTTCCTCGTCGGTCATCGCGGTCCGGCTCCGGGCCGGTCCGGCCTCGGAGGCCCGATCGGCGGAGGCGGGTCCACCGCCGCGCTCCAGCAGCCGGAGGGTGGCCACGCCGGACTTGAACAGCGGCTGCTTGGAGGCGGGGTCCCAGTCGGTGATCGTCAGTTCGTTGGCCGCGCGCGTCCTGCCGGCGCCGTCCGGCAGGTCCCAGTAGCCGTAGTGGAACGGCAGGAACAGGACCCCGGAGCGTATCCCGGTGACGCGCACCTTGGCGTGCACGACGCCGCGCGGGCTGGAGATCTCGGCGAGGTCGCCCTCCCGCACGTCGTGGGCCTCGGCGTCGGCGGCGCTCATCTCCACCCACACGTCCGGGGCGGCGTCCCGCAACTGCGGTGCGCGGGCGGTCTTGGTCCGGGTGTGGAAGTGGTAGACGGTGCGGCCGTTGATCAGGTGGAAGGGGCGGAGCTCGTCCGGCGCCTCGTGCGGCGGCAGGTAGCCGGCCGACTTGATGAAGGCCTTGCCGGACGGGTCGAGGGACCGGTACTCCGCCTCCTCGACGGGGGTGCCGGTGACCAGGTCGTGGCCGAAGCTCTCGCAGTACTCGGGCGCGGACCAGAAACGGCCGTCGGAGTACAGGCGTTCGGTGCCGTCGGGATGCTCCCGGTCGCAGGGCCATTGGACGCCGCCCGCGGCGCGGAGCCTCTCGTAGCTGAGGCCGGTGTAGTCGCAGGGGCGTCCGCGGCTGCACTCCTGCCAGGCGCGGAACGCCGGCTCCGGGCCGGTCCATCCGACGAGGGGAGTGCCGTCCCTGCCGGTGAAGCCCATCCGTGCGGCGTAGTCCAGGAAGATCTCCAGGTCCGGGCGCGCCTCGCCGGGCGGCTCGACGGCCTTCTCCGAGAGGTGGACGGTCCGGTCGGCGTTGGTGAAGGTGCCGGTCTTCTCGCCCCAGGTCGCCGCCGGCAGGACCACGTCGGCCAGCTCGGTGGTCTCGGTCGGGAAGATGTCCTGCACCACCAGGAACAGCCGCTCCTGCGCCAGGATGGTCCGGATCCTCGCCAGGTCCGGCATCGACACGGCGGGGTTCGTCCCGCTGACCCACAGGAAGCGGATCGATCCCTGCTCGGCGAACCGGAAGATCTGCATGGCGTGGGTCGGGGGCGCGTAGTGCGGGATGCGCTCGGGCTCGACGTTCCAGATCCGGGCCAGGTCGGCGACGTGGTCGTCGTTGGCCCAGTTCCGGAAGCCCGGGAGGTCTCCGTCGGCGCCGCATTCGCGGGTGTTCTGGGCGGTGGGCTGCCCGTTCATCTGCAGGACCCCGCAGCCGGGGCGGCCGAGCATCCCCCGGATCAGGTGCAGGTTGTTGACCTGCACGGCGGCGGCGGTGGCCTGGTGCGACTGGTAGAACCCCTGCAGGACGGTCGACACCAGCCGTCCGGCGTCGCCGAGCAGCCCCGCGGCCCGGCGGATCCGCTCCTCGGGCACGTCGCAGACCTCCGCGACACGGGCGGGCGGATACTCCTTGACGCGCTGCTCCAGTTCCTCGTACCCGACCGTGTGGGCGTCGACGTAGTCGCGATCGACCTTGCCCGCCGCGATGATCTCGTGCAGCAGGCCGTTCATCAGCGCCACGTTCGTGCCCGGACGCGGCGCCAGGTGCACGGCCGCCGCGCGCGCCACCGGCGTCGTCCGGGGATCCACGCAGATCACCTGCGGCGGGTTCGGACCGGCCAGCCGGTCGAGCATCCGCATCCACAGCACGGTCTGCGTCTCGGCCACGTTGTGCCCGAACAGCGCGATGACGTCGGCGTGGTCGATGTCGGCGTACGTCCCGGGCTGCCCGTCGCACCCGAACGACTCCTTCAGGGCCGCGGCCGCCGTCGCGGTGCACAGGCGGGTGTTGCCGTCCAGGTGGTTGGTGCCGATCCCGGCGCGGGCGAGGGTCGCCAGTGTGTAGTACTCCTCCAGGAAGAGCTGCCCGCTGGTGTAGAAGCCGAACGCGCTGCCGCCCTGCTCGTCCAGCAGTTCCCGGCTCCGGCGGACGATCGCGTCCATCGCGGTGTCCCAGTCGGTCTCCACGAGCCCGCCGTCCCGGCGGACCAGCGGACGGGTCAACCGGTCCGGCGAGGAACCCGACTGCCAGCCGTACAGATCCTTGGGGTCGAGGCGCCCCCGGTTGATCCTGTCTCCGGCCGCGCCGCGGACACCGACCATCCGGCCGTCCCTGACCGCGATGTCCATCCCGTCGCCGTTGGAATGCAGGATCGACGCGGTCGGCACCCACCGGTCCACGTCCTGGGCCGAGACGCCCTCCTCCAGGAAGGAGTCCACCCTGACGGGCCAGTCCTCGCCGGGGCCGTAGGGCGTCCTCGTCCCCCATGGCTCGGCGATCCGATCGATCCGCGCCATCCAAGCCTCCCCACCTCTGGAGAAAGGACTCATCCCTCTGCCCGCCGACGCGAAACATCGGCCCCTGCCGGCCCAGGGCGCAGCGCCGGGTCAGGGCTCGCGGCGCCAGGAACCGCCCGTCGCGCGTTCGAACGCGGCGCGGGTGGGCGCGGTGTCGTAGAAGATGCGCAGCGCCGTGATCAGGCCGTCGCCGTCGAGCTCCAGCATGTCCACGCACTCGAAGCCGGCCTCGGCGCCCGAGGACAGCGTCCAGTCGAAGCGGAACCAGACGCCGACGAGACGCTCGCCCCGGGTGACGCCGCGGAGGCGGAGTTCGGAGCGGCCGGTGTCGGCCAGCAGCCTCGGGTAGAACTCCGCGGCGGGCAGCGGCCCGTACAGCGGGGAGTGGACGACCGCCTCGGGGTGGAAGAGCGCGAGGACGCCCTCCAGGTCGCCGCGCTCCAGGGCGGCGAGGTAGTCCGCGGCCAGCCTTTCCGCGGTCATGACCGCTCCTCGATGAGGGCGGCCAGCCCGTCGAGGAGGCGGGCCAGGCCGAAGGCGCGGGCGTTGTCGTCCAGGACCGGAGTGGGGCCGCTCAACGCCTTGCTGAGCTCGGGGAACAGGTCCGCCCGCCCGCGGATCAGCTCGGCCGTCTCGCTGCCGCCCGACCAGGCCTGGGTGCCGGCCGTGGCCATCGAGTGGGTGGTGCGGATGTGCCCGAAGAGCAGGAACGCGGCCGCCATGCGCTCGTCGCCGGTGAGGCCCGTTCCGGCCAGCGCGGCCATCGCGCTCTCGGTCCACCCGGCCTCGCGGGGGCCCATGACGCGGGTGCCCACGGTGACGGCGGGCAGCCAGGGGTGCCGCCGCCAGACCTCGGCGAGCCGCCGGACGAACTCCTCCAGCCTGGCCCGCCAGTCGCCGGGCACCCCGCTCAGGTCGGGCGGCTCTCCCGCCGCCGTCAGGCCCGACCATGACGAGCAACGTCACCACCAGCGGCCCCGGCACCGTCCCGGCCCCGGCGACCGCCGCCACGACCGCTCCCCGCGCCGTCCCGATGTGGCGCACCGCCCTGATCGCCTGCGTCGCCGCCGCCGCGGCCACCACCGCCGTCGCCGCCGTCGCCCGGAGCGCGGGAGTGTCCCTGGAGGTCGCCGGAGAGCCGATCCCGCTGCTCGGCTTCACCCAGCTCACGCTGCTGTTCAGTGCGATCGGCGTGCTGCTGGCCGTGGCGCTGCGCCGGTGGGCCGCCGCTCCCAGACGCGCGTTCCTCGCGACCACCGCCGTCCTCACCGCGCTGTCGGTCGTGCCCGACCTGCTCGTCTCGGCGACGGTCGCGACGAGGCTCACCCTGATCGCCGCGCACCTCGTGGCCGCGGCGATCGTCGTCCCGCTCGTCGCGGGCCGCCTGCCCGTCCGCACCCGGTAGCGCCGCGACCAGAACCGCGATGTCCGGGCAGTCCTCATCGGCGTGCACAAGGCGATCGGCCGAGTGCACGCCGATTGGGCGTTTTTGTCCGTATAGTCCTGGAACGGATTATGGTCGGACCGATTAATGGCTGTAGTTAACCCTTTTCCGGAAAGACCTTGACGGAAGGTGTGGTGCCTCCCATTCTGGAATGTTTCGCTCTCCGGACACCAGAAGGGAACCGCCATGCCCGACCCCCTCATGGCCCGGCCGTCCGCGCCCCCGCCCCGTCCCCTGCCCGTGCTCGTCCTCGCCGACGTCAGCGGGAGCATGGCGGAGGCGGGGAAGATCGACGTGCTCAACCGCAGCATCGCCACGATGATCAGGTCGTTCGCCGACGAGGACACCGTCCGCGGTGAGATCACGGTGGGCGTGGTGACCTTCGGAGGCGGGGGCGCGGCGCTGCACCAGCCCCCGGCCCCGGCCGCCGAGGTCGTCTGGGAGGACATGCTGCCCCGCGGGCGCACACCGCTGGGCGAGGCCCTCGACCTGGTGAACGGGCTCCTGGCGGACGAGAACGTCATCTCCCGGCGAGCCTTCACGCCGACCCTGGTCCTGGTGTCCGACGGACTGCCGAACGACGACTGGCGGGACGCGCTGGAGCGTCTGCTGGCCTCGCCGCGCGGGGGCAAGGCCGTGCGGCTGGCCGTCGGCGTCGGCCAGGACATGGACGAGGAGGCCTTCGACGTCCTGCGGGCCTTCATCGACGATCCCGTCATCCAGCCCGTCCGCGCCGACGAGGCGCACCTGCTGTCCCGGTACTTCTCCTGGGTGACCATGAGCGTCACCGCGAGAGCGCGCAGCGACCGTCCGAACGACACGTCGCATATGTCCTTCGACGAGCTTGAGGACCTGCTGGGTTGAGACGGACGGAGACGTCGGCGAAATGCGCGTGGTGAAGGACGAGCACGGACGTCCGCTCCAGCTGACCCGCCTGCTGGGAACCGGTGGGCAGGGCGAGGTCTGGGCGGCCGGCGACCGTGTCGCCGTCAAGGTGCTCCGCGTCCGGACGCGGCGGGCCGCGGAGCGGCTGCGGCAGCGGCTCCGGACCGTGAAACGGCTCGACCTCGACGGGCTCGCCATATCCCGTCCGCTGGCCATGCTCGCGGAGCCGGACGTGGGCTACACGATGGAACTGCTCGGCGACATGACCGCTCTGCGCGTCCTCGCCCATCCGCCGCCGCGCACGGACCTCGTGGACTGGTACGGGGAGACGGGCGGGCTGCGGCGCCGGCTCCGGCTGCTGGCGAGGGCCGCGGACGTCCTGGCGGCGCTGCACGCCCGGGGCATCGTCTACGGCGACCCCTCTCCCGGGAACATGATGGCCTCGGCGTCCGCCGAGCACTCCCAGGTCTGGCTGGTGGACGCCGACAACCTGGAGGTCGAGTCGGTCGTCCCCGACGAGTCGTTCACGACGCCCGGGTACGGCGCGCCCGAGGTGGTCGCGGGCCGCATGGGCATCTCCAGCCTCAGCGACGCCCACGCGTTCGCGGTCATCGCCTTCGAGCTGCTCGCGCTCGTGCACCCGTTCCTCGGCGACGACGTCCAGGACGGCGCGCCCGAGGACGAGGAGCGGGCGTTCGCGGGCGAGCTGCCCTGGATCGACGATCCGGGCGACGACCGCAACCGGTCGAGCTACGGGCTGCCGAGGCGGGCCGTCCTCACCCCCGGCCTCCTGGCGCTGGCGGAGCGGACCTTCGGCGCCGGGCGGTCGCGTCCGGCCGAGCGCGCGACGGTCGCCGAATGGCGCACGAAGCTCCAGACCGCCGCGGACCTCACGTTCACGTGCGCGCACTGCCCGCAGACGTTCATCGTCGGAGCCGCCGCCTGCCCGTGGTGCGGAGCCGGAACGCCCCGCCAGCTGATGGGCCTGATGCACCTCGCCGTCCCCGGAGAGGAGACGTACACCGCGCCCCGCGACGGCCTCGCGGTTCCGCCGCGCGAATGGCTGTGCGTGACCGCGCGCACCGCGCAGCTGGCGCCCGACGCCGACCAGGACCGTCCCGTCGCCTGGCTGTGGTGGGAGCCGGGCAGCAGGCTGGCCGTGCGGAACAGGGGCCGCGAACCGCTGTGGCTCAGCCGCCGCACCGGCGGTTCGCCGCGCGTCGTGGAGCCGGGCGGCGAGCTGACGGTTCCGGTGTACGAGGAGGTTCCCGAGTGGAGCGTCCACTTCGGGCACCGGTCGCAGCTCCACCGGGTGCTGCGGTTCCGCCTGCTCGGAACGGGCCGGGCATGAGCGCGCCGGGCCGCGGCGGCCGTGCGCCCGCGCCCAGGGGAGCGGCCGGCGCCGTCAACGACCCCCTGCCCGGACGTTCGGACTTCGTCTGGCTGCTCTGGGACGGAGCCCCCGACGCTCTCCGGAATCTCGGCGACGGCTGGCACGAGGTGACCCTGGCCAAGCTGCCGAGCGGCCAGGTGGTCGCCGGCGTCGACGGGACCGTCCGAGGCGGGGTCAGACCCGCGGGGGAGCAGGACCGCGAACGCCTGGCGCGGGCCATCTCGAACCGGGCCCGGATCGCGGTCCTGTCGACGCGCAAGGTGGAGGACGAGGGGCAGCGGCGCCGCCTCCGGATCGGCCTGGACCTCTACACCTACGAGCAGGCGGATCCGCTGGAACCGCAGTCCGTCGGTGTGGGCGACCGCGTCATGGACACGGTCGGCAAGTGGGACAGGAAGCTCAGGGACAGGCCGGACGAGATCATCCGGTGGCTCGCCGAGCGCCTGCTGATCCCCCCGAGGGCGGGCGCGGGGCCGGAGGCGCCCCATCGCCTGGTCGTGTCCATCGGCCTGAGCGACCCGAGCGCGCCGGCCGGCTACCGGATCCACGGGCGGGGCGTGACCGGGGACGTCCGGACGGAGGGCGACCGGCTGGTGCTGCATCGCCTGCGGCGCACCGGCGGCGAGGACGGGCAGGGGCGGTTGCGGCTGACCGAGTGCCGCCTGGCGTTCACCGACGTCTCGCGGGCGAGCGAGCTGCGCGCCGAGATGAAGCACCAGCTCAACCGGCTGGCCACCGGTCAGGGCTTCCTCGCCATGTGGCACGAGTACAACCGGCTCGAAACCCGCTTCGTCCGCCGGCAGGTGCGCGACATCGGGTTCGGGCGCTACACCGGGCGCGAACCGCTCGGCGACGGCGTGTACCGGTTCCGGCTCGACGGGTCGTCCCACGTCGACGACCAGGAGCTGACGCTGGCGGAACGCGCCCGGCGCGCCCTCGACGCGCGCGAGACCCTGGAGCTGGAGGCCGCGCAGACCCTCCCCGCCGCCCTGGCGGCGGCGGACGAGGAGGACGACTCGGCATGGGCGCTGATCGGCGACCGGCTCGGCAGGGACGTGGTCAGCGGAACCGTCGTCGCGGCCGACGTCGCGGCGGGCACGATCGACCTGAGGCTCGTGGACCTCGGACGGCGGCGCGTCTCCGGAGTGGGACGGGACCGGACGGTCGCCCCTCCGCTCCAGGGGTTCCTCTACCGCTCGTTCCGCGGCGACCGGCGCCAGATGCAGAGGCGCAAGGACGCCTTCGACCGGATCCTCGCGGACGGGACGAGGATCCCGAACCTGCTGGCGCTGTTCGAGGGCAAGACGGTCAGCGCGGATCCCCCCGGGAGGAGGACCAGGCCGATCTCCGACGCGGTCCGCGACTGCTTCCGGGGCGGCGAGCCGACCCCGATGCAGGAGCGGGCGCTGGAGGTGGCGCTGAACACGCCCGACATCGCGGTGATCCAGGGCCCGCCGGGCACGGGCAAGACCCAGGTGATCACCGCCCTGCAGACGCGCCTCGCCGAGGAGGGGCGCGGCTACGCGCGGCTGCGCGGCAGCATCCTGCTCACCAGCTTCCAGCACGCCGCGGTGGACGAACTGGTGGAGCGCTCGCGGGTGTTCGGCCTCCCGGCCAACAAGGTGGACCGCGCCGGCCGCGGCACGACCGTCCAGACGGACCGGTGGCTCCAGGAGACGGTCGACTGGCTCACCGAGGAGATCAACGCCGACTCCTTCGGGCGGGCGCTCGGCCTGCTGCGGACGGTGACCGCCCGCGCGGCCGCCTACCTGCTCACGCCGACCCCGCCGGAGGAGACCGCGCGCCTGCTCGAAGAGATCGAGGAGCTCGCGGGCGACCTCCTCCCGGCCGACCTCGCCGACCGGTTGCACCGAACGCGGCTGCGGGCGCGGACCGCGTCCCGGCCCGTCCCGTTCGACCTCGACGACGACCGCGAGCTGACGATCCGGGCGCTGCGCGGCGTGCGGACGCTCGCCGAGTCGTTCGCCGACGACGGACCCGCGGCGGCGGCGAAGGCGCTGCGCCGGGTCCGCGCGCTGGACGGGCGGGACGCCGAGCGCGCGGCCGACCTGGACCTGCTGGCCAGGGCGGCCTCCTGGGACGTCGACGAGCCCGTCCCGTTCCTGGCCGAGCTCGCGGAGGCGCGGGACCGGCTGCTGGAGGCGCTCCGGCCGGCGAGCGGGCCCCTGGCCCCCGCCGCCGCCGACCCCGAGGTGGAGAACCTGCTCGCCGAGATCGCCGAAGACCTCGAAGAGCGGGTGCGCGACTCCGGCGAGAGCGGTCCCCAGCTCGCCATGCTGGACTATCTCGAAGGGCTGCGGGGCGACCCGGCCGCCGTCGAGTGGACGCTGCGCGCCTACACCGCCTCCTACGCGGCCACCTGCCAGCAGGCCGCGTCCCCGACGGTCGCGGGGGCCAAGCAGGAGGCGCGGATCGAGGACGTCGTCTTCGACACCGTGATCATCGACGAGGCGGCCCGCGCCAACCCGCTCGACCTCATGATCCCGCTGATCCACGCGGGGCGGCGCATCGTCCTCGTCGGCGACCACAACCAGCTCCCGCACATGCTGGAGCCGGAGGTCGAGCGGCAGGTGGAGCGGCTCGACGCGGGCGCGCGGGGAAGGCTGCGCGAGAGCCTGTTCCAGCGCCTGTTCGAGAACCTGGGGGCTCCCGGCGCCCCGGTGGACCGGGTCGTCACCCTCAACGCCCAGTTCCGGATGCACCGGACGCTCGGGGAGTTCGTCAGCCGCTGCTTCTACGGCGGCATCCTCGAATCTCCGCGTCCGGACGCGGAGTTCGCGCATGCCCTGCCCGGCTACGAGGGCGTGCACGCGGCGTGGATCGACGTCCCGAACTCCCGGGGCGCCGAATCCGGCAAGCGCAGCAAGCGGCGGCGGGCGGAGGCGCGCGCCGTCGCCGACCAGCTGGAGAGGCTGCTGCCCGCGGCCCCGGACCTCACCTTCGGCGTCATCTCGTTCTACTCCGACCAGGTGGACGAGATCTGGCGGGAGCTGGCGGCGCGCGAGCTCGCCCGCCGCACCGACCAGGGCTACGAGCCGGCCAAGGGCCTCCAGTACGACGCGGGCGGCCGCCGCCTGGACCGCCTGCACGTCGGGAGCGTCGACGCCTTCCAGGGCAAGGAGTTCGATGTGGTGTTCCTGTCCACGACGAGGTCGTCGCCTCCGGCCGACCCGCCGGACGCGGGCACGGCCGCCCACGACCGCTGGGTGCGGCGCCGCTACGGCCACCTCACCCTGCGCAACCGGCTGTGCGTGGCCATGAGCCGGCAGAAGCGCCTGCTCGTGACCGTGGGCGACTCGGCGATGTTCGAAGGGGCCGCGGCTCCCGCGCAGGTGGAGCCGCTGACCGAGTTCCTCCGGCTGTGCCGGTCGGGAGGTGGCCATGGCGCCGTCCTTTCCCCGTAGCGCGAGGATCGTCCAGCTGTGCCCGGCGCCGCCGAGGCGCGACGAGCGGATCTGCGTCGCCTTCCCGGCGTGGGCGCACCGCGTGACCGCCCCGATCCTGCCCCGCAGGGGGCTCGACCTGTTCGAACGCGTCGTGCTGGGGCTCTGCCACGCCGGCGTCCGCGAACCCGACCTGATCGCCGCCCGGATCAACCTGCATGTGCGGCTGTGCGCGCACATCATCGACCAGGCCGTCCGCCAGGGGCTGCTCGACCGGCAGGGGGAGCTGACCGAGGAGGGGAGGCGGGCGCTCCGCACGGGCAGCGTCGCCGAGGAGACGTCCTGGTCGGTGCGCTACGTCTTCCAGTCGCCCGAGGCCGGCGGGGACCTGTGGCCCCGCACCGCCGAGCGGCTCGTCGACGCGCACGTCACCTGGCGGGCGCCGGGCAGGGCCGGGCTCCAGCTCGGCACCACGGGACACCCGGACCCGATCGAGGCCGCGATCGTCGACGTCGCCGACGCGGCGCCGGGGGCCGACGTCCCCGGCCGGCCCGGCCCCGAACAGGTCGTCGAGGTCGCCCGGCTGGACCGGGACGCGCGGGAGGCCCAGCGGGTGCGCGAGTTCGAACGCGTCCAGGGCCTGGCGCCCGCGGCGCAGCCGGGCGCCCGCCCGGGGCCGGACGAGGACCGGCCCCCGGACCTGAGCCGGATCGCCTTCATCGACGCCCCCGAGCCCGTCCTGGTCGCCGGCTTCGCCGTGGTCGGCGGAGGCGGGGAGCTGGTCGCGCATGACCCCTTCGGCGTCGGGACCAGCGCCATGTTCGGCGAACTGCTGGAGCGGCGCCTGCATGACGGCGGCGCGCTCGCGGAGCGGATCCGCGGCGTGGCCCGGAGCAGGGCGGAGAACGCCGAGCGCACCTACCGCCGGGCGGAGGCGACCGCGCGCGCCCACGTCGAATCCGTGCTCGTCGCCGAGTTCGGCGCGGACGTCCGCGGCGACGAGGACGCGCTGGACCTGATGACCGACGTGGACCTCGCCGTCATGCTGGGCGACCAGGCCGGAGCGCTGGAGCGCGTCGTGCACGCGACGCACCGCCTGTACGAGGAACTCTTCCGCCGCCTGGCGCGCGGCTATCCCGTGCCGGCCGGCTCCGTCCGGGCCGTCTCGTCGACCCAGGCGCTCAGACGGGCCGCCGTGGAGGAGGCCGCACACGGCGTCGGGTTCCAGGCCGTTCCCCAGCTCTTCGTCCAGGATCTCTGCAAGGCCGCCAGGGACGTGGAGGCCGGCAAGAACGTGACCTTGAAGGAGGTCGGCGCCCTGGCCCTCGTGGCGGCGCACAGGAACGCCGAGCATCCCCTGCACCGGCTGGCGGCGCGGCGCCCCGACCTGCTCAGCGCCCTCGCCGCGCTCGGCGCCATGCGCAACCGCGTCTCGCACGGAGGACGCGACCCCTCCGCCGTGCAGGACGCGAAGTGGTGCCGCGAACTCGCCGCCCTCGCCGTCCCAGAACTCATCGCCCTGCAGTAACGACGCATCCGTTCCGCCCCCAGGAAGGACGAGTAGTCCACGATGGCCAAGAAGCGCCCCGCCCAGGCGCGTCGGCAGACGCCCCAGCGCCGGACCAGGCCCTCCGCCGCCGCCAGGCCGGTGAACCAGAAGGCGATCGAGGAGGAGGTCGAAGCGCGCCGCACCGAAGCGGTGGCCGCCGCCGGAGGTGAGGAGTCCCTGCCCGCGCCCGCCGAACCTCCGGCCGGCGGGGTGGACGACAAGGCCGTCGCCGCCCGATGGCAGGAAGCGGCCGAGGCCGTGGCCCTGTTCACGCAGGCCGCCGAGCGCGTGACCGAAACGCGGCAGGCCCTTGATCGCCAGACCGAGGAGGTGGCCGAGCGGCTCGCGGCCCTCGACGAGGATGCCCGGGATCTGAAGGCGCGACGTGACCTCGTCCAGAAACGGAGCGGCGAACTCGACGAGCGGGAGGAACGGCTGATCGACGAGGAGCGGAAGCTCGTCGCCGCCCGGGAACGCGCGAAGGAGACCGCGCTCGCCGAAGCCAGGAAGGCGCTGGAGGGCACCCGGCGGGAGGTCGAGGCCCGGCAGCGGGAGCTGGCGGAGGAACACGCCCGCACCCGGGCCGCGCTCGGCGCCGAACTGGAGGCGCAACGCCGGGAACTGGCCGAGCGGACGGAGAGGCTCACCGAGGAACGGGCGCGCCTCCGGGCGTTCGAGGTCGAGCTCAACGCCCGCGACGAGGACCTGACCGATGCGCGTGCGCTGCTGAGCGAACGCGTGGAGCACGCCGTCGCCGCGGCCGTGGAACGGGCCGAGCTGCGCTCCAGGGAACTGGAGCAGCGCTGCAGGGCGCTCCAGGACCACGCCGCCGACATGGAGAAGGAGCGCGACGAGCGGAACCGCGTCGACCGGGCCTTCGGCCACCGGTCGCCCGACGAGGTGCTGAAGGAGCTTCAGGAGCTACGCGCCCAGAACGCCGAGCTCCGCCTCCAGCGCCAGGTGCCCGAGGACGTGATGGAACGGCTCGCCAGGCTCCAGGAGGCCGAGCGCGGCTGGCGCGAGGAGCGCGCGGTCCTCATCGCCGACAACGAGCGGTTGCAGCGGCAGCTCACCGGCCATCAGATCACCGCTCTGGAACTCGAACGGCTCAAGGTCACCAAGGAGGCCATGGAGGCGTCGGTCGACGCCTACCGCGTCCGCGTCCAGGAACTGCACCAGGACATCCAGAGCCTGACGGCCCGGAAGGAGGGCGAGTCGCCCTTCCCCGAATGCCACGCGATGGACACGCGGTACAACGAGAAGCGCGACGACCTTCTGGGCCGCGTCCCGCCCTTGGACAACTTCGTCTACTGGCTCCGGAACTTCGTCGCCCAGCAATACCGCATGTTCTACGCCGAGGAGGACCTGGTCCTCTTCCTCGGCGGGCTGGCCGCGTCGCGGCTGCACCTCCTCCAGGGGATCAGCGGCATCGGCAAGACGCAGCTTCCGATCGTCTTCGCCAAGGCCCTCCAGGCGGAGACCGCCCTCGTCCCTGTGAGCGCCGACTGGCGAACCCCGCAGGATCTCGTCGGGTACTTCAACGCCTTCGAGCGCAGGTTCTACGAGTCGCCCTTCACCCAGGCGCTCTACCAGGCAGGGAGCCCCGCGCACGCGGACCGTCCGTTCTTCGTCGTGCTGGACGAGATGAACCTGTCGCACCCGGAGCAGTACTTCAGCGAGGTCCTGTACCAGATCGGGCAGACGAGGAAGCCGAACGGCACCCCGCCCAGCCTGGAGCTGATGACGACCGAGGTCCGGCCGGCCCCCCGCGGGCTGGTGGACGGCCGCAAGCTCGTCATCCCGCCGAACGTGTGGTTCGTCGGCACGGCCAACCACGACGAGACGACGGTGGCCTTCGCCGACAAGACCTACGACCGGTCGCACGTGCTGGAACTGCCCGCCCGTCCCCGGACGTTCGAGCCCGAGCCGGTCCCGCCGCTGCCGGCTCCGCTGGCGCTCGGCGCGCTCGAAGCGGCCTTCGAGCGCGCCCGCCGGACGCATGCCGAGGCCGCGCGGAGCGTGTCCGCCTTCCTGGACGGTGAGCTGCGGGACCGCCTCTTCCGCGACTTCCGGATCGCGTCGGGGTCCCGTACCGCGAAGTACCTGGAGGCCTTCGTCCCGGTCGTGTGCGCGGCGGGCGGCAGCCAGGGGCTGGCGGCCGACCACGCCTTCGCGACCCGCGTCCTCCGCAAGCTCCGCGGCCGGTTCGAGATCCCGTTCGATCTGATCCAGGCGCTCCGCGACGACCTGACCGGGCTCTGGAAGCCGTTCGGCACCGTGCCGTCCAGGTCGCTCGAACGGCTCGACGAGGAGATCCACCTGCGGAGAGGCGTCTGACATGCCGGCGCGGATCTGGGACCGGCTGCTGGGACGCGAGGTGGAGCGGCCGCCCGGCGGGCGCATGCCCCTCGGCAGGCTGTTCTTCGCGCCCGGCGACCGCCCCCTCTTCCTGAACGCGACGGCGGTGCGCCCGGGCCGGTACCTCGCCGCGAGCGGGACGTGGACGCTGTGGGACGAGACGCGGCGCCACCGCGACGAGGGCGACTTCGGGCACCACGCCATGCCCGACGACATCACGACGTACATCGTCACGGCCGTCGGCAGGAGGCTCGACTCGCTGGTCGCGCGGGACGTCACCGCTGAGGGCTGGCTGTCGGAGACTCCGCTGATGGGCGGGGCCGACATGGACGAGCGGCTGCGGCCCCGCGAGATCGACGAGGTGATCGAGCGCTGCCTCCCGCACCTGCGCGCGGCGTGCCACCTGCCCGTGGCCAGGCTGCGGGCGGTGAACCGGCTGGTCCCGGCCTCGCGGGCACGGCGCGTCACTCCCGCCGCCATCACCCGGCTCACCGCTCGCAGCGAGGACTGGGCGGCGCTGCGTCCCGACGGCATCCGCCCGGCGCGCCTCCTCGACCCCGCGCGCGAGACCGATCTGGACTTCTACGAGAACCGGGTGCTCGCCAGGCTCGTCGACCATCTCTGGGACCACGTGCAGGGACGGCTGGTCGAGGTCGAACAGATCGAGGCCATGCTCGACGACGTGAGCACCTACGCGGAGGACGCGAGCGGCCGCCCGTGGCGGGTGAGCCAGTACATGTTCCTCCTCATCGAGGGGCTCGTCGAGAGCAGCACCCGGCGCACCAGGGCCAGACGGCTGCGTGAGGACCTGGAGAGGCTGCGCAACGCACTGGTCGAACTCCGCGGGCCGACGATCCTGCCGGGGGTCCACCGTCACACCGATGTCGGCACCGTCCTGCGCAGCACCAACGTCTTCACGAACGACGACAGGTACAGGCGGGCCGCGGAACTCTGGCGGGCGTGGGTCGCCGAGAGGAGCGGGAACGGGGCGTCCGGGCCGTCCAACGACCGGATCCAGGAGTGGTGCGAGTCGTTCACCCTGTACACCGGCCTGCTCCTCATGCATGCGCTGGCGCAGTTGGACCTGGTTCCCGAAGGCCCGTTCAAGCCCGGCGGAGAAGTCCGATGCGTCGCCGAGCACCGGGAGGCCGTCGGCCTTCGCTGGGAGCGGACGGGAACCTTCGTGCTGCACTGCGGAGGGGAGGCCGTCCTGCGCGTGGTTCCGGTGGCGCACGCCCTCGTCGCCGCGGAGCAGCCGGGCCGGACGGCCGAGGAGATCGACGCGCTCGCCGCCGCGGCCGCGACCGACCCGCGCACGCTGGTCGTCTACCCGGGGCAGCGCGAGAAGCGGGAGAAGCTGCCCCTCCGCATCCGGCTCAGGACGTTCCAGGGCTGCGAGGCGCCCGCTCCCTCCGGCGGCGGCCGGGCGCCGGCGCTCCTCCCGGTGTCGCCGTTGGAGATCGACAGCGTGACCCGGCTGGCCCGCAGCCTGCGCTGGGCCCTCGCCCAGCACCTGTTCGAGAGGTACCCGGCCCGCATCGACTGCCCGAGCCGCGACGCGAACGCCGTCGCGGACGGGGCGGACTGGATCGCCGCCGCCGCGAACGGCCTCACCATCGTGAGACCGCCCGCCCCCCACGAACTCGCCGCGGTGCTCCGCCGGATCGGGACGCTCGCTCACCGCACCGCCCAGTTCATGCAACGCGGTGACAACGCCGAGCAGGTCGACCGGCTGCGGGACGAGGTGAGGGCCGCCGCGGAGAGCCTGGCGGAACTCGTCCGGTGCCCCCTGTGCCGGAACGCCTCAAGCGACCCCGCGCGAACCTTCCAGGCGCGGGACGGGTCCACGTTCCGCAGCACGTGCGACGTCTGTAAGGCGACCTGGGAACTGAGGCGGTGCGGTTCGTGCGATCGCCGCTACCCCGTCCTGAACGGCAACGGCCGGGCCGAGGGGACGACCGCCGAAACCGACGGCGACGCCATGGACCACAGATTCGGCAGTGAGGCCCTCAGCGCCCAATGCTGGGTCAGGACCACGGTGGCCTACTGCCCGCACTGCGGCGAATGCGGCGAGGCGAGAACTCCCAGGAACCTCCGATGCGAGCGCTGCGCCGGTGACGGTCGGTAAATGCGGGGTCATTCCGGGCCGCCCCGCCGGATGCCCCGGACGAGTCGGGGAACGATGGGAGAGAGCGCGTTTCCGGGGAGGGACTGTGGCTGCCCAGGAGGACGCAGAGGAATATGAGCTGGTCGTCGAGGCGGCGGGAAGGCTCTTCGTGCAGCTCGGATACGACGGGACCTCGCTGCAGATGATCGGCGAGGTCGCCGGGATGAGCGCGCAGAGGGTCAGCCGCCTGGCGCAGGACAAGCGGCATGTCTACCTGGAGGTGATGACCCGGTACGCCAACGCCGAGGCCGCGCACATGAGGGGCGTGATGGCGCGCGTCCCGCCTGACATATCGGGTCTGGTGGCGCTGGTCGACAGTTACCTCGACTACTCGGTGGCCCATCCGCAGCTGCGGGCCCTGTGGGTGCACCGCTGGCTCAACGACGCGGCCGACGTGCAGGACGTCGAGCAGCTGTACCGGCCGTTGCTCGCCGCCGTGGTCGAGATGTTCCGGGGCGCGGTCCGCGCCGACTACGACCTCGAACTCGGCCTCTGGAACATCATCTGGATCGTCAACGGGTTCGTCCACGTGGGCGTCGTCGACGAGGAGGGGATCCGCCGCTTCGCGGATCACCCCCCCACCCTCCGCCGCTTCCGCGCGTACATGCACGACATGCTGGAGCGCAGCGCCCTCTGAGCGCCGGACCCGTCGCCGTCGATCCTCGCCCCTCACCCGGTCAGGGCATCACGGTGTCGAGGGGCGGCCCTCGCCGTGGGCCCGCCACCACTCGGCCGCCGCGTCCACGGCCAGGCCGGTGGTCCAGAGGTCGGCCGGGTCGTCGGGCAGCAGGCGCTCCCGCACCGCGTCCCGCATGGGGAAGGGAAGCGTGGCGCCGGTCATGGGAATGTCGTCGTCCAGGACGTCCGCCGGGAACCTGCAGACCGCGACGGCGTCCGCCAGGCCGAAGCCCGCGCGTTCCGCCAGAGCGCGGACGGTGGCGGTGGCGTCGATCGGCGCGGGGCCGCGGTCGTCCAGCGACCGCAGGAGCCGGACGACGCGGTCGGCACCGCCCCAGCAGGGGACGGGGGGCCGGGCCGCCTGCCAGCCGGGCGGGCCGGCCGGGTCGAACGTCCCGCCGGGCGCGTACTCCACGGCCGTCGCGATCCGGTCGCTTCGCCGGTAACTCAAGATCAGCATGGCGCCGTGCGGGGTGCGCCAGAGCTCCCCGGGCGCCTCCTTCTCCAGCTGCCTGTCGACCATCTGGCGTTCGGCGTTGGACTGCCCCTCGCCACCCGCCGGAGTGAGGCGAAGTATGCGGCAGGCTCCCGTCCCGTCGCCGATCGGAGCGTTGGCCCAGAGGCGCAGGACGTCGAGGACGCCTTCGCGGTGCGGGTCGGGCGTCCACGGCAGGACGGCCGGGAGCGCGAAACCCGCCAGGGTGTCGAGGTCGGCGCCCACGTGACCGCCGGGCGGCAGGCCGACCGTGCGGACGCGGTAGGGCCTGCCGGCCGCGGGTTCGCCGGTCGCCGCCGACTCCAGCGCGCGGGCCAGGACCCGCTGGCGCACGAGCCACCGCGTCTGCGCCGTTGTGCGCCGGAACGGGAGATCGGCGGCCGGTGAGACCAGCGCGGGCAGTGCCGGCGGCTGGGGACGGCCGGTCCGGTCGCGCAACTCGATGCCCAGGAGGAGGCACTCGACGGCCGCCCGGGTCGCTTCGAGGACGCCGTCGCGCAGCTCCGGCGCGGTCACCTCGGGCAGCACGGCCCGCAGCGCGTCGGCGGCCGCGCTCGGTCCGGTCAGCGCCGCCTCCAGCAGCCGCGCCGCGCCTTCGCGGTCGAGACGCCGCAGCGCCGCCGACCCGTCCGGGTCCGCCGGGTCCCGCCGCGGCCACCAGCCGGGCGGCGGAACGAGCCCGCCCTTCGTGCTCATGACGGGCGAGAAGGGCAGCCGCGCCGTCCGGGTCCCGTCGGGGGCGGTGACCGTGATCGCACCCCGGCTCAGCCGGACCTCGCTCGGCCCGGCGGCGCCGGGGAACGTCACCTCGGAGGTCCCCGGCGCCTGAGGCCGGGCGGTGGCGGTGTCGGGGTCCAGGGTCAGCGCGACGCTCTCGCCCGTCTGCCTTTCGACCCGGAACGTCTGCCAGACGCCGTCCTTGACGCGTGACAGGAGGCCGGTCTTGCCGTCGTACCAGGGCAGCAGCCCGTCGGGCAGTTGGGAGAGCCTCAGCGTCAGGTCGGCGTCGCCGGTGACGTACGCGTAGGCGTTCCAGGACCGTTCCGTGATGGTGAGGTAGCCGAGGTGCTGAAGGATCGTCCGGCCGGATTTCGGAGACTTGTGCGGCCTTCCCGTGCTCGGCACGGCCAGCTCGGCGGGAATGCCACCGCGCAGGGCCGCCAGGAGGGCGTCCACGGGGTCGGCGGGGTCGATCCCCTCGGCGAGGCCCGGCTCCAGGTCGAGGTAGCGGCCGCTGCCGGTCAGCCGGACCAGGCGGTGCAGGGCGGTGTGCAGGAAGGGAAGGTCCGGGCGGGCCGCGTCGGCCTTCCAGCCGTCGACGGCGTCGCGCAGCGCCTCCCGGGTCTCCGGCAGCTCCCAGAGCGCCCTGACGGTGGCCGGGTAGTCGACGTTGCCGTAGTACCCCATGTCGCGGACGAACGCGTCCAGCAGGCTTGCGAAACGCTCGCGTCCTTCTGGCCCGGACGCCGCGTCCGCGGCGTGCGCCGCGGGGTCGAAGTTCGGGCCCCACCAGCGGGGCGAGTCGGTGCCCATCTCCGTCTGGGGAATGATGTGCCGGTGGTCGGGAGGCGGAAGCGCCGGGTCCGTCTCCTCGCCGAACGCCACCTCGGCCTCCGGGAACAGCCGGTCCCCGGCCTGGTCGGCGAGCCTCAGCAGCACGGCGGCCGCGCAGCCGCGCCCCTCGCCGGCGAACCAGTGCGCCGACAGATGCGCCCCCGCCCCGCTCTCGGCCAGGCACTCCAGCCACATCTGCCGGATCTCCTCGGCGACCCCCTCGCCGCTCTCCTCCTCGTGGTGGGCGAGGTCGGGTTCGGCGGCGATCAGCCGCTCCATGAGGGAGACGTCGCGTGCGGCCACCGCGGCGAGCGGCTCACGGGCGGCCGCCCAGACCTGGTGGGACGCGACGGGCATGAGCCCGGCGAGCAGCAGCCGCTCGGCCAGGAACTCCTCCTCGTCCCGCTTCTTGATCTTCGCGCCGCGGGCCAGCGCCCGCAGGTCGGGGAAGATCCGGGCGTACGGGATGACCCCGGCGTCGAACCCCGCGCAGACCAGCTCCCGGAAGCGGGCGTGCGCCTCCTCCCCCGGCAGCTCCGCGGCGAGCGTCTTGGCGTAGTCGCGCATCGCGGCCGGCCCGACGCCGCCCGTCGGCACCAGTTCGAGGAAGACGGCGTGGACCCGGTCGAGGTCGAGCAGCGCGGGATGGTCCTTCTCGACCTTGCGCGCCTGGCCGAACGCCCAGAACGCGAGCTCGTCCTCTCCCGCCCGCACCAGCTCCCGGCAGGCGTCCTCGAAGAACGGTGCCAGCTCGGCGGCGGGGAGCGGGTCCGCGGCCTTGGCCAGCATCTTCTTGGCGCCCTTGGGCCCGGCGGCGGCGAGGTCCGCCGGCGCCGGCAACTGCGGAAACCGAGTCATCTCGTCCCTTCGTCCCTGATCTCCTGAACGCCCACGAACCCTGCGACGATCCGACCGCCTGATCGGTTCCGCGACGCGGGACCCTGCCGCACAGTGTGCGCCGTGAATCGGCACACGCTCTGCGGAGGACCCGCACGGCGACCCGCCCCGGCCGGGGCGGGCTCGGCTCAGTGGACGCGAAGGAGGACGCTCCAGGTGTCGGGCCCGATGACCCCGTCGCTCTCGACCTTCGCCCACTTCTGGACGGCGCGGACGGCCCTGTCCATGGTGGCGTCGAAGTCGCGGTCCATGCGGGTCCCGACCTCGGGATGGCTGCGGGCGAGAAGCAGGCCGCGCGCGGTCTGCACCGCCTCGTTCGAGCCCTTCGCGCCTTTGGAGATCGTGGGCAGGTCCTTCACGGCGTCCTCCATCCAGCCGCTTCCGTAAGCGGGCCGTCCATAGCCGGCGATGACGCCGGCCGCGCGGACGCGGCGCCTCACCGCGTCGCCGGTGTTGGCTTCGATCGTCTGGAGCCGCCCGCCCCCGAGGACCTTCTCCACGACGCCGACATGGTCGACCGCGCCGCCGCGGTTGCTCCCGCCCCAGTCGAAGAAGACGATGTCGCCGGGCCTGGCCCGGTCGACCGCGGAGGCGGTGCCGGCGCGCCAGCGACCGGCCTTCTTGAAGTCGTCGACGTGCCACACGGTGTAGGCGCGGTCTCCGCCCGGGAGCACCGCCGAGGCGTTGCCGGAGTGCCGGGCCCAGTAGGTGACGGCCATGTCGCACCAGGACGCGCGCAGGTACTCCTTCCCGTTCCGGGCCGCGTACTCCCGCGTGATGGGGTTCGGGCGCCCCGACATCCCCAGCGACCTGCGCGCCGCCGCGATGATCTTCGCGGCGCTCATCGGCCCTCCTCGCCGTCGTCGTCCCGCCCGCGGAAGATCCCGTCGGCGTCGGGCTCGCCGTACAGCGCACGCAGGACCTGGACCTCGTCGGTCTCGGTCGCCCTGTGCACTGCGGGGTTCACATCCACCTCGTCCATGCGGTCGGCTTCAGCCATCGGTCTCCTTCGTCCGTCGGGCTGTTTCCTTCGTCGGGGGAACGCACGCTCCGCGGGGGAGAGCGGGCGTCGTGTCGGTCCGGGTCAGTTGCGGTCCTGGGCGATCGTCCATCGGCCTGACAACGCCCGGGGGGCGGGCCGGTCATCGGTCTTTCCGCCGGCGGGGAACGCCGCGACCGAGACGTACACGTGCTGGCCCTTGCGGAGCCCCTTGGGCATGGTGCCGGTGGCGAACTGGTCGCCGCCGGTCGCCTTGGCGTCGGCGCGGACCTCGGTCCACGATCCGGCGGACTTCCCGTCCTTCCAGTCGTGGACCTCGAACTGCAGCTGGTACTCGTCGCCCTCGCCGAGGCCTCCGATGCGGACGACGGTGTCGATGTCCGCCCAGGTCGAGGTGGGAGCCACGTAGCCGGGATAGCCGTCGGGGTGGTCCCTGTCGGGTTCGGAATGGGACTTGGCCGGGTCGGCGTGGGTGACGTCCCAGTTGAGGCGGGTGAACCGCCCCCATGCGAGAGTCTGGGGCCTGGATTTGCCGTAGCTGCTGCGGATGGGCACTTCGTCCTCCTGGTGCGGCCCGAGGGCCAGCTTCCTCAGTCCCGCGAGCGAGCCGCGGAAGGCGTTGACGTCGCAGCGGCCCGGAATGCTCGGCACCGCGCCGCTCGACGAGTACTGCAGGATCGAGATGGGCTCCCCGCCGAACTGCACCCACCACGAGGAGGGGACCTTCTTGTAGAGGGCGGCCGGGGTGCCGGAGCCGGAGACGTACCGCGACTGCCAGATCGTGTCGAAGAAGCTGAGATCGGGCCTGCCGTGGGCCTCCCAGTACCAGCGCGGGAAGTAGCCGATGACGGGATGGCCGCCGGTGCGGTCCTTGAACTCGGCCACCCATTCCCTGGCCGTGGTCGCGTTGGCGCCGGACGCCTCGATGTCGAGCGCGACCGCGAGACGGGAGACATCGCCGGCCCTGGCGAGGAAATAGCGGGCCTGCGCGGCACCCCTCTCCCCGTGCAGGAAGTGGTACGCCCCCGGCACGAAGCCGGCCCCCAGGGCGAGCATTCCCGATCGGTTGTGCCCCCAGGTGGGGTTGGTGTAGTTGGTGTTCTCGGTGACCTTCGAGAATCCGAAGCGGATTCCTGACCGGTGCACCACCGGCCAGTTGGGAGTGCCCTGATAGCTGGCCACATCGACCCCGTACAGCAACACTGCCTCCTTTCTGGACGGGCGGCATGCCGGCGCCGCCCTGCGGGCATGTGCGAATCGCGAGGATGGGAGTGCGCTCGAATGCATGACGCGGCTCGTGGGGATGACCGCGAGTTCGGCCGCCTCGACGAGGAGTGCGTGGTCGCTCGCCGGTGAAGTCACGCGTGAACGTCAGCAGGCGCTCATCCGGGTAAAAAGCTGATCGCTCTTGCGAGCGCCGCGCAGAAGCACGGCGTCGCGCGCTGCGGTAGCGGGCGCTGGAATCCGCGCGTGGATGACGGCATCAGCGTCCCATCTCGATCAGAGCGCAAAGTCGGTGTAATCGCTGTAGTAGGTCTGCGACGCGTCTTTGGCCGCCGCGATCCATCTCGAGACGTTTCCGGGCGTCGGGGACGAGATGGGGCCGGCGGTGTCGAACCAGCAGGCGAACGCACACCTCGTGTGCTCGCCGCCGCCCGGCGTCGTCGTCAGGTAGGCGACCTGGTCCTTCAACCAGGTCACGCTCTTCGTGCCGGTTCTGCCGTAGCCGATCTCGGGGACCGCCCACGGGATGCCCTTGGACCGGGCGAACTTCACGGCCGGCCCCCACAGGGTGGGGCCGCTTCCGAGGTGGGAGTAACCGTCCACGCCGAGGACGTCCACGAGCCCGTCGCCCGGCCAGGTGTCGGCATAGGTGCTGCCCGCCCTGGGGGAGGTGCCCGACCAGGTGGTGAGGATCTGGACCGTGTGCAGGTGCGTCCAGCCCTCCGACTGCACCTGCCGCACCAGTTCGCAGAAGCGCTTCAGAGCCGCCGTGTACGTCGCGAGGCGGAAGGCCCCGTTACGGATCTTGCCGTCGCCCTCATGCCAGATCGACACGAACGCGAGGTGGCTTTTGGGGATGGACCGCAGGAACTTCAGCGTCGGCGCGTCCAGGCGCCCGCCGGCCATCGCGGTGATCGACGGTTTCGCGCTCCAGCAGCTGGCCCGCTTTCCCACGTCCACGCCGCCGGTACTCCGGGCCCAGGAGACGGGCATGCCCGCGGCAGCGGGCTGGTAGGAGCGGCGAATGGTCAGCGGCCCGTAGGAGGCGTCCTTCGCGGCGAAGTCGGAACCGGACAGGTTCTGGGGGCATGTCCCCCACAGGATCGCGTTCCGGTTCTTCGCCATGGGACTGCCTCCGCCTTCGATCGGCCCGCCGGTGGGCGGGCCCGAAAATTGATCACACCGGGGTCGCCGGTGAACGGGGAACCGGTGCTGCGGGAGGCACTCCGGTTTCACGTGCTCGACCTTCAACGCCGCGTCCGGGATTGCCCTAGTCGTTCCCTAACGTAATGCTCGCAGTGGTCGGCGGAGATGAAATAGAGGTGGCTCCGAGAGTATTCCGGCCTGTCGAGCAAGGGATATGTATCGATTAAATTCCCAGGCCAAACGCCGATGGCAATGGGGGGCGGCAGGGGAAATATCTGAAGCGTTCTCAAGGGCGGTCCTGAAGGTGATGGCGAGGCTAATGGGGCGGCTTTCAGGTCGAGCAATATCCGCTTTTAGAATGAAATACAGCCTTTTTCTGGCGGGGAGGGGTGCCAGGGTGACCGGCACGACACGTCACGTCACATGACCGGCTGGTCGTCAAGGATGAGCTGCGCTGATACGTGAATCGGTATCAGTCGCTGATCGATATCCATATTGGACAGATCGCATCGTCCGGTGATCGAGTAAGCCGCATGATCAAGCCCTCTTCCCGCACCGCGCGCTTCCGGCTGGGCGCCACCGCGCTCGCCGCGCTCACCCTCTTCGGTACCGCCGCGTGCGGCGCGACCGCCCATGACACCGCCCCGCGCGCCGCCGCCGCCGTCGCCGCGGCCGATCAGATCCGTCCCGGCGTCGTCGAGCGCGACGATCTGCGGGCCGTCTTCGACGCGGCGGGCGTGCACGGCTCGTTCGCCCTGCTGGACGTGAAGACCCGCTCCACGACGGTGGTGGACCGGCGGCTCGCCGAGACGCCGCTGGTGCCCGCTTCCAGCTTCAAGGTCCCGCACGCCCTGGTCGCCCTGGAGACCGGGGTGGTCAAGAGCCCCGACGAGGTGATCCCCTGGGACGGGACGCCGCAGCCGTTCCCCGAGTGGGAGCACGACATGACGATGCGGGAGGCCGTCCGCATCTCCAACGCCGCGGCGTTCCAGGTGATCGCCCGTCGTGTCGGGCTCCAGCGCGAGGGGCAGTGGCTGCACCGGCTCGGCTACGGCAACCGCCGGACCGGGACCGTGGTGGACCGGTTCTGGCTGGACGGCCCGCTGAAGATCTCCGCCGTGGAGCAGACCCGGTTCCTGGAGCGGCTCGCGGCCGAGCGCCTGCCCGCCTCGCGTGCGAACCAGCGCACCGTCCGCGACATCATCAAGCAGGAGGAGAAGGGCGGGTACACCCTGTACGCCAAGTCGGGCTGGCAGAACGCCCCCAACCCCGGCACCGGCTGGTGGGTCGGATGGGTCGACCGCGGCGGGCGCGTGACCACGTTCGCGCTGAACATCGACATCGTCAAGGACGGCGACGCGGGCAAGCGCGCCACGGTCGCGCGCGAGTTGCTGCAGCGTCTGGACGTGCTGCCCGACGCGTGAGGGGCCGGCCCGCGGACCGCGGTGACCGCTGCGCCGAACCCCGTCCGCCGGTACAAGCCGCGCTGATGGGTAAGGAGGCGGCAGGGGAGGCTTAGGGGGAGCCGTGCGTGTAGCGGGTGTGCAGACCGTCCTGCCGGACCATCACTACGAGCAGCGAGACATCACCGAGGCCGTCGTCGGGGCGACCGGGGCCGACCGGCGGGTGGTGGAGCGTTTCCACGCCGCCACCCGGGTGACGGGCCGGTACCTGGCCCTGCCGATCGAGAAGTACGCGAACCTCGACGGCTTCACCACCGCGAACGGCGCCTATGTCGACGCCGCGCTGTCCCTCGGGGAAAGAGCCGTCCGGGGGGCGCTGGAGGCGTCTGGGATCGAGGCGTCGGAGGTCGACCATCTGGTCTTCTGCTCCTCGACCGGAGTCGCCACCCCCTCGCTGGACGCGACCCTGGCCCAGCGTCTGGGCCTGCGGGACGACATCAAGCGGGTGCCGATCTTCGGTCTGGGGTGCGCGGCCGGCGCCGCGGGACTGTCGCGGCTGCACGACTACCTCCGCGCGTGGCCCGACCAGGTGGCGGCGCTGGTCTGCGTCGAGCTGTGCTCGCTGACGGCGCAGCGCGACGACGAGTCGCTGGCCAACCTGGTGGCCAGCGGACTGTTCGGGGACGGCGCCGCGGCCGTCGTGGCGGTCGGAGGCGACCGGAGCACCGGTGCCGGGGGCCCGAGCCGCTGGGGGCCGCGCGTCGTCGCGACCCGCAGCAAGCTCTACCCCGGCACCGGGAGGCTCATGGGATGGGACGTCGGCGAGCACGGCTTCCGGATCGTCCTCGCCGCCGACCTGGTGGACCACGTGGAGGCGACGCTGGCGGGCGACGTCGCCGCCTTCCTCGGCGAGCACGGTCTGTCGCCCGGCGAGGTGACCTCCTGGGTCTGCCACCCCGGCGGGCCGAAGGTGATCGAGACGATCGCCGAGGCCTTCTCCCTCGTCCACGGCGAACTCGACCTGACATGGGACTCCCTGCGGGAGTTCGGCAACCTGTCCTCGGTCTCGGTGCTCAACGTGCTGCAGGAGACGATCGAGCGCCGCCGCCCGCCCGAGGGTGAACCCGGGCTGCTGATGGCGCTCGGACCCGGGTTCTCCGCCGAACTGCTCCTGCTGCGCTGGTGAACCCGTGACCGGCTTCACGCTGCTCGTCGCGCTCGTTGGGGCCGAGCGGCTCGCCGAGCTGGTCGTGGCCCGCCGCAACCAGGCCTGGGCCCGGAGGAGGGGCGGCGTCGAGTACGGACGCGGGCACTACCCGGCGATCGTCGCCGCCCACGTCGGCCTGCTCGGCGGCGCGCTGCTGGAGGCGCGGTTCCTCGACCGTCCCTTCATCCCGGCGCTGGGCTGGCCGATGCTGGGCCTCGCCGTCCTGGCCCAGGGGCTGCGCTGGTGGTGCATCGCCACGCTCGGCGTCCGGTGGAACACCCGGGTGATCATCGTTCCGGACCTGCCGCTGGTGGCGGAGGGCCCCTACCGCCGGCTGCGCCACCCCAACTACGTCGCGGTCGTCGCCGAGGGCGTCGCCCTGCCGCTGGTGCACACCTGCTGGCTCACCGCCCTGCTGTTCACCGTCGTGAACCTGGGCCTCCTGAGAACCCGCATCAGAACCGAGAACGCCGCCCTCCAACAAGCCGCCGACACCAGCCCCGCACCCCCGTGACGTCCCACACCACCGCGGCGGTTGACCCTGACGCAGGGTCAACCTCCCAGCATGGTCGCCATGAACAGGACGACCAGTGCGCCGGACCACGGCGAATGGGCTGAACCCGGCGGCAGGACGACGCGGAAATTCACGATCCGGCACGGGGGCATCACGATCCCGGTGTCCCGTGGCGGCAGGGGACGGCCGCTCGTCCTGTGCCCCGGGCTGAACTCGACGCAGGCCGACCTGCACGAGCTGGCCGGGCTGCTGCGGCGCGACCACGACGTGGTGACCTTCGACCTGCGAGGCCACGGCCTCGCTTCGGCCGCCGACCGGTACTCCTTCGAGGCGTTCCTGAGCGATCTGGACGCCGTGATGGCGGAGCCGGACCGCCTCGGCCTGGACGAGGCCCCCGTGCTCGTGGGCTACTCGATGGGCGCTGACCTGGCCGTGCACTTCGCCTCCGAGCATCCCGGCGCCGTGGCCGGGCTCGTCCTCGTCGACGGGGCGAACCCGGTGCCCGAACCCTTCGTCACCGAGGCCCTCCTGCCGGAACTCCGCGCGATGTGGGAGGACATGGCGGCTCGGCAGGAGGCCGCACGGGGCACCGCGCGCCAGGTGCTGCTCACCGGCCAGGACATCCTCGACCTGAACGTCGAGATCGACGCGGCCCGGTCCGGGATCCTCGACCGCTACCGGAAGATCGACCGGCCGGTCCGCATGATCATGTCGAGCTCGATGGCCGGTGAGGGCGGGGGAGAGCATGCGCCCCGGCTCAACCGGAACTGGCGTGCCGGAATCGACCGGCTCGTTCGCGAGCAGCCGCACATCCCCGCCTTCTGGCTCGAAGCCGACCACCGACTGGTCTTCACCCATGCCCCGGAGATAGCCCGCATCATCCGGAGCACGCCCGGCCGGGCCGGCTCGACGCCCGTCCCGTAGGAGACTGGTCGGATGCTGACCATCGGCGAGCTGGCGTCCTACGCCGGAGTGACGGTGCGCACGGTGCGGCACTACCACGCCAAGGGACTGCTGCCGGAGCCGGAGCGGGACCGCTCCGGGTACCGCCGGTACGACGCGGGCGCCGTGATCGAGCTGATCAGGATCCGGACGCTCGCCCAGGCGGGGGTCCCGCTGGCACGGGTGCGGCAGCTACTGCGGGCCGACGAGGAAGAGTTCGCCGCGGCGGTCGCGGACATCGACAGGCGGTTGTGCGCCGAGATCCGGCAGCGACGGCTCCACCGCGCGCAGATCGCCCGGCTGGCCTCGGGAGACCACCTGGCGCTACCGCCGGAGGTGGTCGAGTATCTCGACCGGCTGCGGGCGCTCGGCATCGACGAGCGGATCGTCCGGGTCGAGCGCGACGGCTGGATCCTGCTGGCCGCGCACTCGCCCGAGCGTGTCGCGGAGTGGACGGCGCGCAAGCGCCGGCAGATCGACGACCCGCGGCTCGTCGCCTTCTACCGCTCGCTCGGCCAGGCCCTCGACCAGAGCGGCGACGACCTGCGGCTGGTCGAGGCGACCGACGAGCTGGCCGACTACATCACGCAGATGGCCGACGAACAGGGCGAGGACTACGTCGACGACACCGACCTCGATCCCCCGCTGGTCGAGCTGATGGACGCACGGGTGTTCGATACCGTGCCGCAGGCCCGCCGCCTGATCGAGCTGCTGAGGCGGAGAGGCTGGACCGGCTGGACCAAGCTGGAGCGCATCCCCCTCACCGATGACCGGCGATGACCCGGCTCGCGAACGCACCGGCGGCGCCGGCCGTCGTCACCGCGACTCCCTCGATCAGCTTGGCGGGTCATCGTCCAGGAGGTCCTGCATCCGCTGCACCAGCTGTTCGAGTTGGGCATGGACGTCTGGCCCCTCGTGATGCGCCGACCGATCGATGGGCCCGGGATCCGGCTGGGGCGGCGGCGACGCGTAGGCGACGTGGACCGGTTTCTCGTCCTTACCGTTCGGCCCGGGCCGCCCAGGGTTGGTCAGCTCGACCGGAAGTGGCGTGAAGTCCCTACGTTCGATCATCGCGATGTCCCACTCGATCACACGCTCGTAGACGTCGTCGGACACGATCAGGGCGAAGTCGTCCTGCTCGAAACGCGCTCGGAGGGCGGGCGCGTTGAGCAGCCGGAACAGAAGGTTCAGGTCGGGACTGACCACACCGTGATCATCGTGAGTGGGCTCTCCGTCGTGGACCGCCATGCGCAGGCGCAGTCGCTGCTTCGCGGGCAGCCCCTTGTTGATCTGGCGCAGCCGTGTGCTGATCTCGGGGGCCAGAGAGATGATCAGACTGTGGACGCTGTAGCCGGGGGGGCGCCAGGAGGAAGAACCCGTCGCCGCGGTCCTCGCGTTCGCAGTCCGTCCAGCTCAACTCGGCGGCACCGGCGGCCTCCTGGATCACCTGGTACATGGTGTAGCGCTTGTGCAGCATCAGGCGCGGGGCTCCGCTGCTGAAATCGCAGATATCGAATGCGGCCATTGCCCGGTACTGCGGCGGGTGCGCGGGGGTCGGCCGGTGAGGGCCCCCGAGTCTGTGGCGGCCAGGGAAGGGCAGGGGAAGACGCCTGACGGCGGGCGTCCCCGCACATGCCGCACGCGGGTCGCCTTCCGGGGCCCGCGGAAGATCGGGAGAAGACCCGGTGTCCGGGTGGGGTGCGCCCGCGTCCGAGGCTGCCTGAGGCCCCGAAGATCTCCTGTCAGAACGGACTCCGCACTACGAGGAGGTCAACCGAAGCGAGAACGGGTCTGCTCATGCCACCATTACGGTGATTCGTGAGGAGTCTCGTTGCATCGTCTGATCGTGTCCCTGACCTCCCCCGGGGCGTTTCGAACGGTACTGGAGGCGCTGAAGGCGCCGCTCCCGGCGAACGCGCCGCCCGGACGGCACATCTTGATCGAGCCGGGTTCGTACCCGAACACGGGGTTCCACAGTAAGAGCGACTTCGTGATGACGGCCGTCGAGGGGCTGGGCTCGGTGACGCTCGACGGCCGCACCGTCGGCACGGTCGAGGTCAGCGGAAAGGTGACGCTGCAGGGGCTCATCGTCCGCAACTGGAGCGACGAGGGCCTCGCGCTGGAGGTCGCCCGGGGCACCATCGTGGCGGAGCGGTGCGAGTTCATGACCCGGGGCCGGCTCGCCGTGCGGGCGTCGAGGGGCGCCAACCTCACCCTGCGCAACTGCGAGGTGCAGGAGGGCGCGGTCGTGTACAGCGCCTCGTCCGGGCTCATGGAGGCCACCTCGGTCACCGGGACGGGCGGCAACGCGGTGGCGGTCCGCAGCGGCAGCACGGTGACCCTGCGGTCGTGCCAGATCAGCGAGGCGGGCGGGCACGCCGTCTGGGCGACCGAGGGGTCCAAGCCGGTGCTCGAGCGGTGCACGATCAGCGACCCGGCCAGCTCGGCGCTCCGGATCGAGGAGCGCGCGGAGGTCGTGCTCCGCGACTGCGAGATCCGCGGCACCGGCAAGACGGCCGTCGCCGTGGTCGACAAGGGCGGTCTCACCGCGGACGACTGCCTGGTCACGGGCGCGGGAACCGACGGGATCTGGGTGGCGACCGGCGGCTCGCTGACCGCTCGGCGGGTCAGGACGGAGGCGCCGCACCGGGCAGGCGTGGTCATCGAGAAGGGCACCGCCCTCCTGGAGGACTGCGAGGTCGCCGACACGCCCGGCAACGCCATGTTCCTCGCCCGGGACTCGAACGTCACGATCGTCCGGGGACGGGTCACCGACTCGGGGCGGGTCGGCGTCGAGATAGACGGGGGCGCGAGCGTCCGGATGGAGGGGACGACGGTCACCGGCAGCAAGCTCGGCGGCGTGAGCGTCGAACCGGGGGGCACGCTCGCCATCCGCGGCTGCACCTTGGCGGACAATATCGGCCGGGGAATCCTCACCTGCCTGGGTACGACCGTGCATGTCGAAGACCTGACGAGTGTCGGCAACGGCAGGCCGGATCTGTTCGACTTCGATCTGGCCGCCGCGCAGGCCAAGCAGCGCGCGCCGGCCGAGCCGGTCGAGGACGCGCCGGCCAAGCCCGGGAAACAGGCGCCGGCCGCACCCGAGACCGCGCCGCCCGTGGCGAAGGAACCGGTTGACGGGTCGGCGGACGCGCTGCTGGGCCGGTTGGAGGCGATGGTGGGTCTGGCGGGGGTGAAGCGTGAGATCCGGAAGGTGACGAGTCTGCAGAAGATGGCCGAGCAGCGGCGGCTTGCGGGGTTGCCTCCGGGGCCGGTGATCGTTCGGCACATGGTGTTCGCGGGTCCGCCGGGGACGGGCAAGACGACGGTTGCGCGGTTGTACGGCGGGATTCTCGCGGCGCTGGGTGTGGTGGAGAAGGGCCAGGTGGTGGAGGTCAGCCGGGCCGATCTGGTGTCGGAGAACGTCGGCGGGACGGCGCTGCGGACCACGGAGGTGTTCCGGCGGGCGCTGGGCGGGGTGTTGTTCATCGATGAGGCCTACACGTTGTCGCGTAAGGCGACGGGGACCGATTTCGGGCAGGAGGCCATCGACACCCTGGTGAAGCTGATGGAGGACCACCGCGACGAGGTCGTGGTGATCGCCGCCGGGTACTCGGCGGAGATGCGCGACTTCCTGGCCGCCAACCCAGGGCTGAAGTCGCGGTTCACGCGCACGGTGGAGTTCGAGAACTACAGCCCCGCCGAACTCGTCCAGATCGTGGAGTCGAATGCGACCAGGGACGGGTACCGGCTGGCCGATGACGCGCGCGCGGCGATCCTGGCGCACTTCGCGGGGCAGCGCCGCGACGCGACGTTCGGGAACGGGCGAGCGGCACGGCAGGTGTTCGAGGCCGCGGTGGAGCGGCAGGCGCAGCGCCTGGCAGACCTGCCCGAACTGCCCTCAGGTGAGGAGTTGAGCCTGCTCGTCGCCGAGGACCTCGACGTGGACGCGGGGTTGGCGGCGCGGTTCGGGGAGGCGCGCGACGCCGGTCAGGTCACCGATGTGCTGGCGCGCCTTTCGGGGATGACGGGGCTGGAGGAGGTCAAGCGGGAGATCAAGGACCTGCTCGACCTGCTGGCCTCGGCGCGGCGGCGCCGGGCGGCGGGGTTGGAGGCCGAGCCGTTCACCGGGCATCTGATCTTCGCGGGTCCGCCGGGCACGGGCAAGACGACCGTCGCGCGCCTGTACGGGGAGTTGCTGACGGCGTTGGGTGTGCTGGCCCAGGGGCAGGTGGTGGAGGCGGCGCGGGTGGATCTGGTCGGGCAGTACGTGGGGCACACCGCGCACAAGACCACCGAGGTGTTCCAGCGCGCCCGGGGCGGGGTGCTGTTCATCGACGAGGCCTACACCCTGTCGCGCTCGGGCGGGTCGGGTCACGACTTCGGGCAGGAGGCCATCGACACGCTGGTCAAGCTGATGGAGGACCACCGCGACGAGGTCATCGTGATCGCCGCCGGCTACACCGACGAGATGGAGGGGTTCCTGGCCACCAACCCGGGCCTGGCGTCCCGGTTCGCGCGCACGCTGACCTTCCAGCCCTACCCCGTCGACGGTCTGGCCTCCATCTTCGTCAAGAAAGCGGAGGCTGCGGACTACCGCGTCCCCGAGGCCACTCGCGAGGCTCTGACCGTCTACCTGAACGCCCACCGGGATCGGTTCCGCGAAGGAAACGGCCGTGAAGTCGACAAGCTGGTCCGGTCGGCCATCACCGCCCACGCCCGCCGCACCGAACAACTCGCCAACACCGGGATCGAACTCACCACCGAACAACTCGCCACCCTCCTCCCCGAGGACATCACCTAGTCCTCCGAGGATTCTCGACGGCGAGGTCGGGGACAGCACGTCGTTGTCCCTCCACCAGTAAGGAACCACGCTATGACCACCTCGAACGCCTTCCCCTTGGAACCGACGGCGATCCACGTGCCCGACGAGGCCCTCGACGACTTGCGCGCTCGTCTCGCATTGACCCGTCCGCCGCTGGACGAGGGGAACGAGGACTGGTCCTACGGCGTCCCGGCCGGTTACCTCCGCGGGCTGGTCGATTACTGGCGGGACGGCTACGACTGGCGCAAGGCCGAGGCCGCCATCAACGCCTACGAGCACTACCAGGTGAGCGTCTCCGGTGTGCCGGTGCACTTCATGCGCAAGCCGGGCCGCGGCCCCCGTCCGGTCCCGCTGATCCTCACCCACGGCTGGCCGTGGACGTTCTGGCACTGGTCGAAGGTGATCGACCCGCTCGCCGACCCGGCCGCGTTCGGCGGTGACCCCGGCGACGCGTTCGACGTCATCGTGCCGTCCCTGCCCGGCTTCGGTTTCCCCGGCCCGCTCACCGGCTTCCCGGACGTCAACTTCTGGAAGGTCTCCGATCTCTGGCACACGCTGATGACGGAGACCCTGGGGTACGAGAAGTACGCCGCCGGGGGCTGCGACATCGGCGGGATCGTCACCAGCCAGCTCGGCCACAAGTACGCCGACGAGCTGTACGGCATCCACATCGGCTCCGGGCTGCCGCTCGACTTCTTCAACGGCCCCCGCGCCTGGGACTTCGCCCGGAACCGTCCCCTCACCGACGACCAGCCCGCCGACGTCCGCGCCCGCATCATCGAGATGGACCACCGCTCGGCGTCCCACCTCACCGTGCACATGCTCGACGGCGCGACCCTGGCCCACGGCCTGAGCGACTCGCCCGCCGGACTGCTCGCCTGGCTGCTGGAGCGCTGGAACGCCTGGAGCGACAGCGGCGGCGACGTCGAGTCCGTCTTCAGCAAGGACGACCTGCTCACCCACGCCACGATCTACTGGGTGAACAACTCCATCGCCACGTCGATGCGGTATTACGCCAACGCCAACCGCTACCCCTGGACGCCCGCCCACGACCGCACCCCGGTCGTGCAGGCCCCGGTCGGCCTCACCTTCGTCACCTACGAGAACCCGCCCGGCGTCCACACCGCCGAAGAGCGCGTCCGTGCGTTCGAGACGGGCCCGCAGAGCGCCTGGTTCAACCACGTCAACGTCAACGCCCACGACCACGGCGGCCACTTCATCCCCTGGGAGAACCCCGACGCCTGGGTGAGCGACCTGCGCCGCACCTTCCGAGGCCGCAGGCCCTGAGTCGACGGCGGCGGGGCCCGGGGGGACGCCATGGCGTCCCCCCGGCCCCGGCCCGGACCGGTTCAGCGCGGCGCGGAGAACCAGCGGCGCGGATGCCGGGTCAGGCTGTAGCCCGCCACGGACATGACGGCGGCGAGGACGCCGCCGCCGATCGTCCACCACCACCGGCCGGACGGCCAGGAGAACCAGCCCTTGACCCGCTCCGCCGGCTTCGGCGCCGAGTCCACGGGGCCCGCCGACGGCGCGGCGCCCGGGGCGAGCGTGGCCCCGGGGTCGACGGCCGGGGACAGCGGCGCCTTCAGTTTCGCGCCCGCGGGCCGGGCGTCCCCGTCCTTCGCGCTGATCCGCACGTCGGCCCGGATCGGCAGGCCGAGGTCCTGCTCGGGCAGGCCGCTCGCCGCGAGCCGCAGGTAGTAGGTGCCGGGCAGCGGGTCGTCGGACCACGGCTCGGCCCACGCCCGGACCCGCCGCAGCGTGCAGCGGAGCCGGACGCTCGCGGCCCCGGCCGCCGCCGTCGCGTTCTGCGGACCGGCCGTGCACGCCTGGCGGCGGCGCAGCCCGTCGAAGACGTCGATGCCGTACGTCGCGGCGCCGTGGCGGCTCGCCGCGGGGGGCAGCGCGACCGTCACCGCGATCCGCCCGGTCTGCCCGGCCGCGGCGGCGAACGACCAGTACAGGTAGTCGCCGGTCGAGGCGGGCACGCGGACCTGCTGCCCGGGTTCCACGGTGGTCGCCGTCAGGAAGGACGTTCCCGCGGTGCCGATCGTCGGTCGCGGGCTCGGGGAGGGGTCCGCGGCGGCCGGCGCGGCGGTCGCCGGCAGGACGGCGCAGGCGGCCGCGGACGCGAGGAGGAGGGAGGCGCGCATGGTCAGTTCTCCTTCCAGACGGCCACCCGCCACCGGGCGAGCCATCCGGTGGCGAGGCCGGCGACGAGGCCCGTCGCGGCGAGCACGATGAGCAGCAGCCAGCCGCGGCCGAGGTCCGGTTCGCCCGGCGTGTCCGAGGACGGCACGAGGTCGACGGTCAGCTCCAGCGGCATGCCGGGCGCCGTCCGCACCGTGGGCGGGGCGGAGAAGGAGTTGCTCACCACCAGGCAGACCGGCGTGCCGCCGGAACCGCCGTCCGGCGACGGCGAGGCGGAGGCGTCCGCCCCGGTCCGCTGGTCCGACCAGCGCAGGCCGGTGGACTGCACGTCGGTGCGTCCGCTGCCCGCGTCCGTGCCGCGGACGAGTTCCTGTCCGGCCCCGGACACCGCGCGCAGCAGGACGCCGTGGTCGGGGTTCAGGGTCCGGTCGAGCGAGACGCTGACGGAGGCGCGCAGCTCCTGGCCCGGAGCCACCGACACCCGGTACCAGCGGTGCTCGCTGAACCGCTCCCGGTCGGTGTACACGCCGGGCGCGAGCGTGGGCGCGTCGGCGCACCCCGCGGTCCCGGCGACCTTCTCCGGAGTCCTCTTGTAGGTGGTGCCGGCGCGCTGGACGAGCTGGTTGAGGCGGCCGGTCAGCTCCTCCTGGTGCTGGACGGCGGTGTAGGTCCCGCCGGTGGCGTCGGCGATGCAGGTGAGCTGCTGCCGGACCTTGTCGTTGAGGGTCAGCCCGAGGGTGTCCACGACCAGGTGCGTGCCCTGGGCGGCGAGCTGGCGCGCCACCTCGCAGGGGTCGGGGGGCGAGCAGGTGTCCTCGCCGTCGGTGATGAGGATGATCCTTCGTGTCGTCTCCCCGGTGCCCAGGTCCCTGGTCGCCGCGCGGAGCGCGAGCCCGATCGGCGTCCAGCCGGTGGGGCGCAGCGTCGCGATCGCCGCCTTCGCCCGCGCCTTGTCCACCGGGCCGACCGGGGAGAGCTGCTGGGTGTCGGTGCATCCGACGGCCTTGGGGCTGCCGGGGAACCGGTGCCGCGCCCCGAGGACGCGGATGCCCAGCTGCGTCCCCTCGGGCAGGGAGTCGACCACCGCGCCGAAGGAGTGCTGCGCGACCGCCATCCGGCTGAGCCCGTCGATGTCGCGGGCGCGCATGGAGCCGCTGACGTCGAGCACCAGCTCGACCTTGGGCGGCTCCGCGGGATCGCCGTCATCGGCGGAGACGGGGGGTGCGCCGACCAGCGCCAGGGGGGCGAGCAGGGCGAGCAGACAGCCGCCCGCGAACGATCGTTTGAAGATCACCAGGGGATCCTAATGACGCCCGGAGGCCCCCCGAGCGGAGATCGGAAAGCCTCCTCCCGAGCTAAGTGATCTCCGCCAGGCGCGCGCGGGTGCGGGAGGGCGCCGACGGCGGGAGGGTGTCGAGGACGTCGGCCAGGGTGACGCCGGAGAGGCTGTCCCGCCAGGCCCGGTGCGCGTCCGCCATCTTCGCGGCGAGCACGCAGGTGCTCCGGCACTCGGCGGCCGGCAGCGCTCCCCGGCCCTGCCGGCGGATCTCGCGGCACTCGTACGGTGAGGACGTGCCGTCGACGGCCTCGACGACCTGCAGGAGCGTGATCTCGGAGCCCGGCCGCGCGAGACGGAACCCTCCGCGCGGGCCCGCGGTCGCGGTGAGCAAGCCTGCCTTGACGAGGGCCTTCAGTTGCTTGGCGAGATAGGGCGCCGGCAGGTCGTAGTACTGCGCCAGCTGAGCCGTCGACGCGCTGACTCCCGGATCCAGCTGGGCCAGCGTGGTCGCGCAGTGCAGGACCCATTCGGTGCTAACAGGCAGTTTCACACCCGAAGCGTATCGCAGATATCATGGATCTGTTTTATCCATGATATTCTCCGCTCGACCGCCAGGACATGGGAGGACACCATGCGGATCGCCGTCGCCGGCGCGACCGGGAACATCGGAACCCTCACCGCCGCCGCTCTCCAGCGGGACGGCCACGAGGTCGTGGGCATCAGCCGCTCGCTCGGCGTGGACCTGACGACCGGCGAGGGCCTCGACGACGTGCTGGCCGGCGTCGACGCGGTCGTCGACGCCACCAACAGCACCGCGGCCGACCCGGCCGAGACGGTGGCCTACTTCGGCGCCGTCACGCGGAACCTGCTCGCCGCCGAGGAGCGGGCCGGCGTCGGTCACCACGTGCTGCTGTCGATCGTGGGGGTCGACCGCATCGAGGGCAACGCGCACTACGCCGGCAAACGGGAGCAGGAGCGCCTGGTGGCCGCCGGTCCGGTGCCGTGGACGATCGTCCCGGCCACGCAGTTCCACGACTTCGCCGCGATGGTGACGAGCTGGACCGAGCGGGACGGAGTCGCCGCGATCGCGCCCCTGCTGGTGCGGCCGGTCGCGCCCGCGGACGTGGCCGCCGTGCTCGCCGAGATCGCGACGGGCCGGCCGCAGGGGCGTTACCGCGATGTCGCCGGGCCCGAACCGCAGGACCTGGTCGACATGGCCAGGCGCACCGGCCAGGCGCGCGGCCGCACGGTGAAGCTGGTGCCGACGTGGTCGGCGATATTCAGCCCGGAGGCGGCGGGCAACGTGCTGCTGCCCGGCCCGGACGCCCGCATCATGCCGACCACCTTCGACCAGTGGCTCGCCGAACAGCGGTAGGGGCGGCCCATGGAATAAGGCCGCTGCGACGCCCGCTGTAGTGAGCGACGAAGGACACGAGGGGGAAGTGAACATGGCAACCGAGAGGGCCCTGCTCGCGGGCGGCTGTTTCTGGGGCATGGAAGAGCTTTTCCGCCGGCAGCCCGGAGTGGTCTCCACACGGGTCGGCTACAGCGGCGGCGACGTGCCCAACGCCACCTACCGCGACCACGGGTCCCACGCCGAGACCATCGAGGTCGTCTACGACCCCGACCTGACCGACTTCCGGGCGCTGCTGGAGTTCTTCTTCCAGATCCACGACCCCACGACGGTGAACCGGCAGGGCAACGACATCGGCACGAGCTACCGCTCCGCCATCTTCTACACATCGGACGAGCAGCGGAAGGTCGCCGAGGACACCATCGCGGACGTCGACGCCTCCGGCCTGTGGCCGGGCAAGGTCGTCACCGAGGTGACGGCCGCCGGCGATTTCTGGGAAGCCGAGCCCGAGCACCAGGACTACCTGCAGAAGTACCCGAACGGCTACACGTGCCACTTCCCCCGCCCCGGCTGGAAGCTGCCCAAGCGCACCGCCGAAGCCTGAGCCCGCGGGAGAGCGCGGACGGCCATGCGTGCCGTCCGCGCTGCCGGCACCTTGCCGACTTCGACCTGTCCTACGACGGCCTACCCGGCCGAACCGAGCCCGCATCACCGCCGCCTTCGGCCTCGCTGCTCCTGCTCATCCTGCCGATCGAGCGCAGGTAGCGTTCGCCCAGGACAGCGAGGTGGTCGACGAGACCGGCGGGTCCGGTGACCTCGAAGTCGAGTCCGAGCATGCCGATGTACACCGCGATGGTCTCCAGGCTGTCGGCTCCCGTCACGAGCACGCACTTCTCGTCGCTGACCGACTCGACCACGCCGACGGTGGCGTTGATGCGCGACAGCACCTCCTCCGCGGGGGCGAACACGGTGATCCGGGCGTGCACCTTCCAGCCCGTCGAGGCGACGTCGCGCAGGACGAAGCTGGTGTAGTCGAGTCCGGGCAACGGGGTGGGGGTGAACACGCGGTGGGTGGGCATGCGCGGGGTGATCCAGTCGACCCGGAACGTCGCCCAGGTGCCGGCCTGCGGATCGCGTCCGACCAGGTACCAGCGGCGCGTCCAGCTGACGAGCCGGTAGGGCTCCACGAGCTTGGGCCCCGACGTCGCCGCCGTGCCCGAGGGCAGTTCGCCCTCCCGCTCGTCGGGCCCGGTGGTGTAGTCGAAGCGGAACCATTCGTGGTCGCGGACGGCCGTGGCGATCTGCGCCAGGACCGCCGCGTCGACCTCGGGGTCCTCGACGTTGGAGGCGGTGTTGTGGGGCCCCTGGGAGGTGGACTCGTGGATCGCCGCGACCTGGCGGCGCAGCCGGTGCGGGAGCACCTGCTCCAGCTTGGCGAGGGCGCGGGCACTGCTCTCCTGGATGCCGCTGATGCCGGTTCCGGCGCGCAGCCCGATCGCGATGGCGACGGCCTCCTCGTCGTCCACCAGCAGCGGCGGCAGCTTCGTGCCGGCACCGAGGCTGTAGGAGCCGGTCGTGCCGCGCGTGGCCTCCACGGGATAGCCGAGCTCGCGCAGCCGCCCGATGTCGTTGCGGATCGTGCGGCTGCTCACGCCGAGGCGTTCGGCCAGCTCGGAGCCCGGCCAGGACGGTCGCGACTGCAGGAGTGAGAGCAGGGCGAGGAGTCTCGCGGAAGTTTCCAGCATGGTCTGCATGATGCCGCACCATTAGGAATCAAGTCTTCCTATATGGGTTCTACTGTGAAGCCATGACGACGACGAAGAAGTCCGCTTCCGCCGAGATCCGCCCCTTCCGCGTGGAGATCCCGCAGGCCGAGCTCGACGACCTCGCCCTGCGGCTGGCCAACACCCGGCTGCCCCGCCCCGCCGCGGTCGACAACTGGGACCTCGGCACGCCGAACAGCTACCTGCGCGAGACCGTCGAGCACTGGCGCAACGGCTTCGACTGGCGGGAGCAGGAGGCGCGGATGAACGAGTTCCCGCACTACCTCACCGAGATCGACGGCCAGGAGGTCCACTTCATCCACGTCCCCTCCGCCGAGCCGGACGCCACCCCCCTGCTGCTCATCCACACCTACCCCGGCTCGTTCGTGGACTTCCTCGACATGATCGGCCCGCTCACCGACCCGGTCGCGCACGGCGGACGGGCCGAGGACGCGTTCTCCGTGGTCGTCCCCTCGATCCCCGGCTTCGGCTTCAGCACCCCGCTGTCCGACGGGGACTGGACGATGGCGCGCGTCGCCCGCACCTTCGACGCCCTCATGCGCCGGCTCGGCTACGAGACCTACGGCTCGCACGGCAGCGACGCCGGCACCATGATCTCCCGCGAGCTCGGACTGCTGAAGCCGCCCGGATACCTCGGCATGCACGTCCTGCAGCTGTTCTCCTTCCCCTCGGGCGACCCGGACGAGTTCGCCGGCTTCGGCCCCAAGGAGTACGCGGCGCTGGAGCACATGCAGTGGTTCCAGTCGGTCGGCGGCTACAACGCGATCAACGCCTCTCGACCGCAGACCGTCGCGGTCGGCATCGCGGACTCGCCCGTCGGCCAGCTGGCCTGGAGCGAGCTGTTCAACTCCTTCGGCAACGGCACGAGCCTGGTGACCCGCGACCAGATCCTGACCCAGGTCACGCTGTACTGGCTCACCAACACCCAGGCCACCGCGGGCCGCTACCACTACGCCGAGGCGCACTCCGGCGCCGAACCGGCCATCAACACCGCGCCGACCGGCGTCGCGGTCTTCGCCGACGACTTCCAGACCATCCGCTCCCTCGCCGAACGCGACAACACCAACATCGTGCACTGGAGCGAGTTCCCCACCGGCGGCCACTACGCCTCCCTGGAGGTGCCCGAAGCGGTGACCTCCGACCTGCGCACCTTCTTCGCCGCCCTACGGAAGGGCTGAACCCCCGGCCGCGGCGGGAGCGGGCACGGCCCGCTCCCGCCGCAGCGCGTCGAGCGCGAGCACGAGGGAAACGATGCTCAGGCCCATGATCAGCAGTGTCAGCGGCACCGCCAGGTACCACCCGAGTCCCACGGAGGTCTCGGTGTGGTCCTTCACCATCTGGTGCAGCGCCGGAGGCAGGTTTCCCGGTTCCGGGACCGCCGGCTTCCTGATCTTGGGCAGGACGGCCGCGGTGGCCAGCATGAGCAGGCCGACCAGCGCCGGCGCCGCCGCCGTCGCCGCGAGCCGGCCCCTGGACCGGACGCCGCCGAGCACGCCCGGCACGGCGGCCGCCGCCGCGCACAGCAGCGTCACCCGTCCCCAGACCAGATCGATTCCGGTGGAGGTGGCCGTCATGTCGCGGGGGAGTTGCGCGATGGAGACGGTCACCGTCTGCCAGGGCAGCAGCACCGCGATCATCAGCAGTGCCGCCGCGCCTGCGATGACGAACCCCGGCCAGCGGCCGTGGCGTCCGCGCGGGCGCGTCACGCGCGTCGCCGGTTCGGGCGCCGGCGGCTGCCAGGGGGCCTGGCCCGGTGGCGGTGGTGCGGCGCCGCCCGCGGATCCGGGAACCGGCGCGGGAGCGGGCCCGGCCGGTCGGGACGCGAGCGAGTTCAGCATCCGCTGCGCCTGGTCAAGCGGCATGCGTTCGGCCGCGCTCTTGCGCATCAGGCCCCGCAGAACAGGTGCGAGGGGACCGGCGTGGGGAGCGGGGGCGGGCTCCTCGGTCGCGACGGCGACGAGAACGGCCCCGGGACTGGTGCCCGCGAAAGGCGGACGGCCTTCCACCGCGGTGTGCAAGGTCGCCCCCAGCGACCACAGGTCCGACTCCGCCCCGGCGGGCAGGCCGCGGACCTGCTCGGGGGACATGTAGGCGGGGGTCCCGAGGAGTGCGCCCGAACGCGTCAGGGTCGCGTCGCCCTCGACGGCGGCGATGCCGAAGTCGGTCAGGACGACCCGGTCACCTTCCAGCAGCACGTTGGCGGGCTTGATGTCGCGATGGACGATGCCCGCCTGGTGGGCCGCGCGCAACGCGTCCAGAACCCCCGCGCCGAGGGCGGCGGCGCGGTCCGGCGGAAGGGGACCGTGCTCGGCGAGCACATCGGCCAAGGACGGACCGGGCACCAGCTCCATGATGATCCAGGGTTGCCCGTCATCGGTCGTGACGAGGTCGTGGACGGTGACGATGCCCGGGTGCCGGAGCCGGGCCGCCGCCCGCGCCTCCCGGTCGACCCGCGCCGTCCACGCGTCGCGCTCCTCGGCGTCCAGACCCTCGGGCAGCCGCAGTTCCTTGACCGCGACCTGGCGGCCGAGCCGCTCGTCATGCGCGCGCCAGACGGTGCCCATACCGCCGCGTCCCAGTGGATCCATGAGCCGGTACCGGCCCAGCAACCTTCGCCCGAGGTCCTCAGCCACGTCAGGACCGTAGCCCAAAAGCCGCACGGCCCGTCTAAAAAACACTAACGTTCACTTGAACTTCGGGAAGCGACAGCGCCTGGACGTCCGCGAACCTCCTCCAGGTGTACTCGAAGTCTCGGCCGATTCCTTTCGGCGGGGCGCGAGGTCTACATGGTGGGAGGCGCGGCCCGCGCGGCGGGCCGGTCGGTCTCTCCCATGCACACCGAGAAGGAAAGGCCGATCGCCGATGAGCGTTCCCGCGACCATGCGTGCGCTACAACAGACCACCTTCAACGGCCCGCGGGACATGCGTCTGATCACCGACGCGCCGGTGCCGACCCCCGGCCAGGGCGAGGTCCTGGTCCGCGTCACCGCCGCCGGGGTCAACTTCGCCGACGTCTCGAAGGCGCGCGGAACGTTCGGAGACGGCCCGCGGCCCCCGTACGTGGCGGGTTTCGAGGCCGCCGGGGAGGTCGTCGCGGTCGGCGAGGCGACGGCCGGCCCGCGGCCGGGGGCCCGCGTCGTCGGCGTCGGGGACGGCGCGTTCGCCGAGTACATGGTCCTGCCCGCGGCCGGGGCGGTGCCGGTCCCCCCGGGCTGGACGGAGCAGCAGGCGCTGGGGATGGTCGTGAACTGGCCCACCGCGCTGGCCGCGCTCAGGCCTCTGGGCGGTGTCGCCGCCGGGCAGGCCGTGCTGATCCACGCCGCGGCGGGCGGGACCGGCCAGGCCGCGGTGAGGATGGCCAAGCACTACGGCGCGACGGTCATCGCCACCGCCTCGCCGGGCAAGCACGAGACGGTGCGGGCCCTCGGAGCCGACCACGTCCTGGACTCCCTCGGCGGCGACCTCGCCGCCGAGGTGAGGGAGCTGACCGGCGGCGCCGGCGCCGATGTGGTCCTGGAGTCGGCGGGCGGTGCCACCTTCGCCGCCAGCCTCGCCGCGGCCAGGCGGGTCACGGGCCGGGTCATCGTCTTCGGGATGGCGGGCGGCGAGGCCTCGATCACGAACTGGGAGCTGGTGTACGAGCACCAGGTTCAGATCATCGGGCTCAACATCGGCGCGCTGATCCAGGCGGCTCCGCAGATCTTCGGCGAGGTGATGGGCGAGTTGTCCGCGCTGGTCGCGGCCGGTGTGCTCACCCCCAGTCTCCCCACCGCGTACGACCTGGCCGACGGCCCGAAAGCGCTGGCGGAACTGGAGGCCAGGGCCACCGTCGGAAAGCTGGCTCTGCTGCCGTGAAGAACCCTTCAGACCGAGCCGGTGACGCCGCATCTGATCGCGGGGCCCGGCGGCGGCGGCACGCGGACCAGGCCGAGAGCGCTTCGTGACTAGGCTCGTGGCGTGACATCGGATCCGCGGGCGACACCGAGTCGAGAGCGGTTCACCGCCGAGACCGAGCGGTTCCGCCGGGAGCTGCTGGCGCACTGCTACCGCATGGTCGGGTCGGCGCACGATGCCGAAGACCTGGTGCAGGAGAGCTATCTGCGGGCGTGGCGGTCCTACGCGGGGTTCGAGGGCCGGGCGTCGGTCCGGTCCTGGCTCTACAAGATCGCCACCAACGTCTGCCTGACGGCGATGAAGCCGCGCCCGATCCGGGTGCTGCCCTCGGGGCTGGGCGGCCCGCAGGACCGGCCCGACCGCCCGCCGAGCCCCGCCGCGCCGGGCGAGGTCTCGTGGCTGGAACCGCTGCCGGACGCGTGGATCGCCCCGCCCGCCGACGATCCGGCGGCGGTGGCGGTCGAACGCGAGTCGCTGCGGCTCGCGCTCATCGCCAGCCTGCAGCACCTGCCCGCCCGGCAGCGCGCGATCCTCATCCTGCGCGAGGTGCTGGCGTTCTCGGCGGCCGAGACCGCGGAGATCCTCGACACCACCACGGCTGCGGTCAAGAGCGGTCTGCAGCGCGCCCGTGCCCGGTTGGACGAGCTGGAGCCGAAGCCCGAGGAACTGCTCGAACCGACCGACCAACGGGCGCGCGCGCTTCTCGACGGCTACATCGCGGCCTTCGAACGCTCCGACGCCGCCCTGCTGGAGCAGGTGCTGCGCGCGGACGCCACGCTTGAGGCGACGCCGTTCCGCGAGTGGCAGGCGGGCCGGGCGATGTGCGTGCACATGCTCGACGCGTACGTGCTGGGCACACCGGGCGACTGGCGGATGATCGCCACGGCCGCCAACGGCCAGCCCGCCGCCGTCGTGTACCACCGGGACGGGGACGGCGCGCTCCGCGCCGACGGCGTCGTGGTGCTGGCCCCGGCCGCCACCGGCGTCACCCGCGTGGTCAAGTTCCATGACCCCGCGCTGGCCGCGGCGTTCGGCTTCCCGGACGTGCTCGCGGACCGCCCCGCCGGCTGGCCGACCTCCCACCTCTCGTAGGAACGGCCGAGGTCGAGGCCACGGCCGTCCGACCTGGACGGTGACACAGCAGGGGCCTACGAGGAACCGATCGCGGCCGTTCGGCGGAACTGACGGGGTGACAAGCCATAGGCGGCGCGGAAGGCCTGGCTGAAGTGGGCCGGACTGGTGAAACCCCACCGAGCCGCGATGGCGCCGATCGGCATGGCGGCGAGGAGCGGGTCGCTCAGATCGCGGCGGCACTGCTCCAGGCGGCGCTCGCGGATCCAGCCCGCGACGGTGTGCTCTTCGGCCCGGAACAACTGGTGCAGGTAGCTCAACGAGATGTGGTGGGCGGCGGCGATCGCCCCCGGGGTCAGGTGCACGTCGCTCAGGTTCGCCCGGATGAAGGCATGGATCTGGGCGAGCAGCGCGCGCCGTCGGCTGCCCAGCGGTACGTCGCTGTCGGCGTCCAGCGCGCTGGCCAGCGCGGCGGCCAGGACGTCCAGAGTCAGGGCGGACACTCGCAGGGCCTCGGCCGCACTGAACTGCTCAAGGCGCCGAGCCAGCTCCAGCAGGTACTGCGAAGCCAGCGCGCCGACACCCTGATCGCCCCGGATCCGGACCCCGCTGAGCTCCCGCAGGCCCCGCTCGGGCAGGGGCAGCACCGACCGCGGAAACTGCAACGAGAGCAGTTGGCCGCCCGCAGGGTCCGCCGATCCGAACCTGGTCAGGTAGGGACGCGAGCTGTCACGGAGCATCAGATCCCCGGCACGCAGTTCCGCATCCCGATCGGCTTGTTCCCCTGTGGCGTGACCACGCACGACGCAGGTCACGAAAAAGGTCTCCGGGTCGGACTGGCGGATGAGCCTGTGCGTGCGCTGGATCGTCAGCGACTTCGCACTCAACAGGGTCGCCTGCACGGAGCCGAGCCCGCCCAGAGCGACATGGGCCTGAAACGTGCCTTCCAGATGCGGCTCGCTGCGGGCATCAAGCGGCATCCACATCTTCGAACTCATCTCGCGCCAGAAAGCGAAGTCCATGAGTCACCAAAACTGTTGACGCTGCGGGGTCCGACCAGCAGCATCACCCGGGCGCCCTCGCCGACGCAACCGCCGGCGCGACGAAGCCCGAGGCGCCGGCACGCGTGAGAGGGCCCCGGACGTGCTGGGGCGTGTCGTCCGGCCGGTCTTGCGGCCAGACCCGCGTAAGGTGAGGAGCAGGGTGTGGCCACACCCTTTCAGCGAGAGGCATCGGCCCATGAGGCTCGAACTCACCAACTACGAGGCCCTGCATGGCTGGGGCGTCGTCAACAGCAGCGCCGGGTGGCATGCTCAGCGCAACCGCAAGCCGCCTGCGGCCGAGCAGGCGGTCGGAGACATCCTCTTCACGGCTTACGACTGCCGGACCAGCACCACGACCACGGTCGAGCTCAGCGATGACGAGCGTGCGAGCCTCGCCGAGCTGGTCAGCGAACACATCGCAGCGTGGGTGAAGCGCGGCCGGGAGAACGCCGCGACGCAGCACCTGCGCTCGCTGGTCGTGAAGCTCGGCGGCTGACATGCCTACACCGGGCAACCCGCAACGCAGGTTCCGCCTCGCCGACGACGTCCTGTGGGACGAGTACGGCGAGGCGTGCCGTGAGGTCAACGGCAGCGCGGACCGCAGTGACGACATCCGCAAACATGTCGTGGCCGTCGTCGCCGAATGGAAGAAGCGGCGCCAGGCGAGCTGAAGGCGCCGACCCCGCCTGGCGTGGCTCACCATCCCCCTGGCCGACCCATCTTCCTGCAAGGCCTGTCCGGTCAACTCCGAGCGTTCTTCTTTGAAGAAATCATTGGCTCAGGCTTTTTGGCCCGGCATCCCCGCGGCCTGCCGAGTAATATGAAAACAATGAATTAGGGCGCTGTGTTTAATGGCGGTCTGCGGCAGGTACGGCCCTGTGGGCGAGAGGAGACCTCTCCCGAGAACGGAGCGATGCCTTGCAGCAAGCCGGACGGATCTCGCCACAGGTCATGGAGTCGCTCTCGACGCCCGAGCGGGTGGAGACGGGTCTGGGGACTCTGGAGTTCCCGCTGGGCAGGCCCACCGCCGAGACCGCCGAGCGCGTCTACGACCATCTGGACCATCTGCACGCCGTCCGGGCCTTCCTCGACGCGTACTCCGGGGTCAATGTGTGGGCGGCGCGCAGGGGCTTCCTCGATGCCGGCGTCATGGACCACGACGTCCTGCTCTTCTCGGAGTTCATGGATCCCGAGACGCTCGTGCTCACGGGGAACGCGGACACCGTCTACTTCGTGACGTTCCTCGACCTGACCGAGGGGCCGCTGGTCGTGGAGATGCCGCCCCTCTCCCTCTGTTTCGTCAACGACATGTGGTTCCGCTGGGTCGCGGATCCGGGAATGGCGGGGCCGGATCGCGGGGCCGGCGGCAAGTACCTCTTCGTGCCGCCCGGATATGAGGGTCCTCTTCCGGAGGGCGGCTTCTTCCCCCAGCCGACCCGCACCACGCGGCTCCTCCTGGGCGGGCGAGCGTTCCTGGAGAACGACGACCCGAGGCCCGCGGTCGAGCGCATCAAGGAGGGGCTGCGCATCCACCGCTACGCCCCCGGGTTCTTCGGGACGAGCATCGGGGAGATCGTCATGGGGGGCGCGGCCCCGCCGTCGCCGTGGACCGCTCAGACGTGGACCGCCGCGCTCCGCAGGCCCGATCCGCCGCGCTTCGTCGAGGGCACCGGGTTCGCCGTGAACACGGTCCCGCCCGCGGACTCGACGTACTTCGACCTCGCGAGCGAGCTCGTGCACGATCAGCCGGTCGAGGCGCTCGATCCCGAGATCGCCGGTGCGTTGGCCGCGATCGGGATCGCCAAGGGACGGCCCTTCCAGCCGGATCCGCGGATGCGGAAGATCCTCGCCGAGGCGGCCGCGGTGGGGAACGCGACGGCCCGCACCCTCGCCTGCCGCCTGCGTCCGGACGAGGGGGCGCACTTCTACGGGGCGTCCTCCCAGTGGATCAACGGTCTGCTCCCGGCCGGGTACGACTTCATGACCCCGCCCCCGGACATCACCGACCGGGGCGTCGAGCTCCGTGCGAGCGACGGCGCCCGCAAGCTCAACCTGCGGAACTGGTGGTGGTACCTGGGCGTGGGCATCAGCCCGGCGTTCACCGCGCCCCTGCCCGGCATCGGCTCGCAGTACCTGTTCGCGTGCGCGGACCAGGAGGACCGGGCCCTTGACGGGGGCAGGCACTACCGTCTGGTGCTTCCGCCGGACATTCCCGCCGCCCGTTTCTGGTCGTGCACCGTCTACGACAACCAGACCCGCTCGATGCTCTCCACGCCGCAGCGCTTCCCCCGGGCGGGCAGCCAGGACTATCCGACCCCTGCGGCGGTCGCCGACGCGGATGGCACGACCACGGTCCACTTCGGGCCCGACCGGCCCGACGGTGTGCCTGAGGGCAACTGGATCCAGACCGTGCCGGGCAAGGGATGGTTCGTGGTCCTGCGCTTCTACAGCCCGCTGCCGCCGTTCTTCGACAAGACCTGGCGGCCGGGCGAGGTCGAGGCGGCGGGCTGACGCGATGCCTCACCTGAGCGACGCGCCCAGCCCGGGCGTATCAGCCGAGACCCTCGCGTCCATCAGCATCCCGGACCGGCTGGACTCGGTCTTCGGTCCGATGGGCTTCTTCGACGGCCTGCCCCTGCCCGACACGGTCGCCCGGAGCTATGACGCGCTCGACCTGCTGCGCGGGATCGACGTCTTCCTCAACTGCCTGCCCGGCGCGGCGATGGTGGCGATGCGGCGCGGGCTGCGGAGCCTCGGCGTCGACTCCCGCACGATCGGGTACACGGCCCCGCGCTGCGGCTCGGCGCCGTTGATCCTCACGGCGAACACCGAGACCACGTACGGGATGGCCTTCCTGGCGCTCGACCAGGACGGCCCGACGGTGATCGAGGCGCCGGAGGGCTCGCTGAGCGTCGTCGACGATCTCTGGCAGCGCTACGTCGCCGACATGGGGATCGCCGGACCCGACGCGGGCAAGGGAGGCAGGTACCTCTTCCTGCCCCCCGGCTACGACGGCGACGTCCCGGACGGCTACTTCGTCTCGCGGTCGCCGACCTTCTCCTGCTGGGCGGCGCTCCGCGTGCTGGGGGGCGTCGAGAGCCTGCTCAAGACGCGGATGTACCCGCTCTCGGCCGCGGCCGACCCGCCCGAGCAGCGCTTCGTCGACTTCGCCGACTCCGTCTTCACCACGGTCCCCGCCAACGACTTCTCGTTCTTCGAGGAGGTCGACGAGATCGTTCAGGAGGAGCCGCCCGAGGCGCTCGACCCCGAGCGCGCGGGACAGCTCGCCTCGATCGGCATCGTGCCCGGCCGCCCCTTCCGGCCGGACGACCGCATGCGCTCGATCCTCGACACCGCCGCGCGAGTCGGGTCGGGCCTCGTGCGGACGCTGACCTTCAAACCGCGCGACCCGGGCTTCTTCTACTACTCGGGCAGCTCGTGGAAGAACATGTTCCCGTCCGGAAGCCACGAGTTCCTCTCACCGCAGGGTGCGCGGCTCCTGGACGCTCGCGCCGTCTTCCACCACGGTGCGCTCGTGATCACGCCGGCGATGGCGAGGGCGACGGTCGGGGCCGGATCGCAGTACGCCTACACGGCGGAGGACTCCACCGGCGCCTGGCTCGACGGCGAGAAGAGCTACACGCTCACCCTTCCCAAGGACATCCCGGCGAAGGACTTCTGGGCCGTGGACGTCTACGACCCCCAGACTCGGTCGCTGCTGCGCACCGGCGACCCCTACCCGAGCGTGAACAGCCTTTCGGACGCCGTGCGGACCGATGACCGCGGCGACACGGTCGTCCACTTCGGCCCGGCCGCGCCGCCGGGCGGGGAGGCGAACTGGATCCAGACGGTCCCCGGCAAGGGATGGTTCGTCGTCCTGCGCCTCTACGGCCCGCTCGAAGGCTGGTTCGACCGGAGTTGGCGGCCGGGCGAGGTCGAACCGGTGTGAGGTAGGCGGCCGTGGGCGAGGCGATCGGTCAGATCCTGTCGTACGGCGTCGGCGTGGCGCTGAGCCCGTTCCCGATCATCGGTGTGGTGCTGATGCTCGCGACTCCCCGGGCGCGTTCCAACGGGCCGGCGCTGCTCCTCGGCTGGATCCTGGGCCTGTCCCTGGTCGGCGCGATCGTGCTGCTGGCCTCGGGCGGCGCGGGCCCGGGCGACCAGGGGCAGCCGGCGGACTGGGTCAGCGCGCTCGACCTGGCGCTCGGCGTGCTGCTGCTGGGGGTGGCGGTGAGGGAGTGGCGCGGCCGTCCGCGCGGCGACGAGCAGGTGTCGCTGCCGAAGTGGATGCGCACCGTCGACTCGTTCACACCGGTCAAGGCGGGAGCGCTCGGGTTCGCGCTGTCCGCCGTCAACCCGAAGAACCTGCTGCTCGTGATCGCCGCGGCGGCGGCGATCGCGCGGACGGACACCTCGGCCGGCGCGCAGGCCGCGGCTCTCGCGGTCTTCGTCGTGATCGGGGCGACCGGGACCGGAGCGCCGGTCGTGCTCTACTTCGTCCTCAAGGAGCGCTCCCAGCACATCCTCGACGACCTCAAGCTCTGGATGGAGCGGCACAACTCGGCGATCATGACCGTGATCTGCCTGATCCTCGCCGCGAAGCTGGCGGGCAACGCCATCAGCGACCTCTCCTCCTGATGAGGCCGAGCATGCTCGGGCTGTTCCCCTCGCTGCGGGGATACCGGCGGCAGTGGCTGGGGCGGGACGCCCTGGCCGGGGTGACGGTGTGGGCGGTCCTCGTGCCCGAGGCGCTCGCCTACGCGACGATCGCCGGCGTCTCGCCCGTGGTCGGCCTCTACGCCGCGCCCGCGGCCCTGGTCCTCTACGCAGCCTTCGGCAGTTCCAGGCACCTGGTGGTCGGGCCGATGGCGGCGACGGCCGCGCTCTCGGCGGCGATCGTCGGTGAGGCAGCAGGCGGTGCGAGCGCGGACGCCCACACCGCGATGACGGCGGCCCTGGCCGTCACGGTGGGCGTCGCGGGGCTCCTCGCCGGACTGCTGCGCCTCGGCTTCCTCGCGAGCTTCATCTCCGAGCCGGTCCTGAAGGGCTTCATCGTCGGCCTGGCACTGACGATCATCGCGGGACAGCTGCCGAAGCTGTTCGGCGTCAAGGCCGCGCCGGGGGACTTCTTCGAGAAGGTCCGGGCCCTGATCGGCGACCTCGGCCAGACCAGTGGCCTCACCCTCCTGGTCGGCGGGGGCAGCCTCCTTCTGATCCTCGTCCTTAGGCGGGTCGCCCCGTTCGTGCCGGGCTCGCTGCTCGCGGTGGCGCTGGGGATCACGGCGGCGAAGGCCTTCGATCTGGAGCACCGCGGTGTCGCCGTCGTCGGTGGGATCGAGACCGGGCCGCCCCCGTTCGGCTTCCCCGACGTCTCGGTGGACGCCCTCGGCGGCCTCGCCGCCGGAAGTGCCGGCGTGCTGCTCGTCGCCTTCGCCGAGGGACTCGCGGCGGCGAAGAGCTACGCCGTCCGCGGCCACTACGAGGTCGACGCCGACCGCGAGCTGATCGGGCTCGGGGCCGCCGGCCTGGGCGCCGGCCTGTCCGGCGGCATGGTCGTCAACGGCAGCCTCTCGAAGACCGCCGTGAACTGGTCGGCGGGCGCACGCACCCAGCTGTCCGGGGTCTTCGTCGCCTTCCTCACCCTGGTCACGCTGCTCTTCCTCACCGGCCTCTTCGAGAGGCTCCCCGAGGCGGTGCTCGCGGGCGTCGTGGTCGCGGCGGTGGTCGAGCTGGTCGACATCCCCTCGCTGGTCGCCCTCCACCGCGTCTTCACCCGCAGGCTGGGCCGGGCCTACGGGGTCGTCGCGCGGCCCGACTTCGTCACCGCGGTCGCCGCGATGCTCGGCGTGATGATCTTCGACACGCTGCCCGGCCTCTTCATCGGCATCGGCGTCTCGCTGCTGCTGCTCCTCTACCGCTCGTCTCGCCCGGTCATCAGCGAGCTGGGGCGGCTGCCGGAGGACGGGCACTTCGCCGCGCTCGACAGGCACACGGACGGCCGCAGGATCCCGGGGGTGGTCGTGCTGCGCGTCGAGGCGGGCATCTACTTCGCCAACGCCGAGCGGATCCGGTCCACGGTGCGGAGCGCCGCCGGCCGGGAGGGGGCGACGGCCGTCGTGATCGACGCCGAGACGGTCCCCTTCGTCGACGTCAGCGCGGTACGCATGCTCGACGAGCTGACCGAGGAGCTGGAGGCCCGCGGAGTCAGGCTCCTGCTGGCCGGCGATGTGGGCCAGGTCCGGGACGTGTTGCGCACCGCCGGAGCCAGGGCGGAGCTGAGGCACGTCTATCCCACGGTCCAGGCGGCCGTCGACGCGTCCAGCACCGGAACCTGACCCTGGCCGGGCAAGGCCGCGCCGTGCGCACAAGCCGTCTGGCCGAGGACAGGCGGGACGGAGCTGCGCCCGCGGCGGCGATGGTGAACGAGGGTTTGGGGATGCAACATCGCGGGGCTTTTCGCGTCTCTTGGCGTGAACTCAAAACTGGATCTTCTGCCCGGCGAACGCCGGGCGACGACCGGGCGTCCCGGCCCGCCCACCGAAGTCGCAGGTCGGCGCCGGGAGGCGGGGCGAGAGCGGCGGAGGGCCTGGCTCCTTCCCTTGGCGCCCGCCCTGCTGGCGCTGGGGATGGGCCTCTGGGGCGCCGGAGGGCTGCCGCTGTGGCGCGACGAGGCGATCACATCCGAGATCGCCCGCCGATCGATCCCCGACATCCTGTGGTGCGCGTGGCACATCGACGCCGTCCACGCCGCCTACTACCTGCTCATGCACTGCGTCGTGCAGGTGTTCGGGGCCGGCGAGTTCGCGCTGCGGCTCCCCTCGATCGCGGCGTTCGCGGCCACGGCGGCGGGCATCACCGTTCTCGGCCGCAGGATCATGTCCGCGCCCGTGGGGCTGGTCGCCGGGCTGCTCTGCGCCGCGGCCCCGTTCGCCAGCCACTACGCGCACGAGGCCCGGTCCTACTCCCTGGTCGCGGCGCTCACCGTGTGGCTGACCGTGCTGTTCGTGGACCTTGCGGAACGGGGCTCCCGGCGCCGGTACGCCGCCTACGGCGCGGGCGTCGCCCTGCTGGGGCTGGTCCATCTGTTCGCACTGCTCGTCCTGCCCGCCCATCTGGCGACCCTGCTGATGGCGCGCCGCACCAGGACGATGCTGCGCCGGTGGTGCGCCGCCACGGCGGGAGCGGTGCTCGCGGTGAGCCCGCTGATCGCGCTGGCCGTGACCCAGCGCAACGCCCTCGACTGGCTGACGCGCCCGGGATGGCGCGACGTGCTCTATCTGGCCGAGGCGTTCACCGGCCCCCCGATCGTGGCGTACCTGCTCGGCGCCGCCATGGCGGTGGGACTGGTCACGGCGCGGCGCCGCGGCCCGATCGGCCTGCGGGCACTGGCCGTCCCGTGGCTGCTGCTGCCCGCGACGGTGCTGCTCCTGGTCTCCCAGCTCCATCCCTTCTACACGAGCCGCTACCTGATCGGCAGCCTCCCCGCCATGGCGCTGCTGGCCGCCGCGGGTCTCGCCCGGCTGCCCTACCGGACGTGGTTCGTGCCGCTCGTCGCGATGGCCGTCCTGGTGGCGCCGCTGCACGTCGAGCAGCGCCGTCCGGAGAACTGGTGGGACGACCTCCGCGGGGCCGCGGCGGTCGTCGAGCGGGAGGCCCGGCCGGGGGACGCGATCCTCTTCCTCACGGCGGACCGGCGGTCGATCGCCGAGGCGTACCCGGACGCGTTCCGCGGGTTGCGCGACGTCGCGCTGCGGCGGACCCCCGCCCAGGCGGGCAACTTCGGCGGCACCGAGTTCGAACCGGCCGAGATCGGCCACCGGCTGACCGGCGCCGCGACGGACCGGGTGTGGCTGCTGGAGGGGCCCTGGCGCATGCCGTCCCTGGTTCCGCGGGACCAGGCGAAAGTCGACGTCCTCCAGCGGCACTTCCGGCAGGCCGGCGTCTGGCGCGTCCGCGGCATCACGCTGTCACTGTTCCAGCGGCGGACGGCCCGCCCGGAAAAAGTGCGGCCGGCCGTGCAACATCGGCGCCCCGGACGCGTCTCTTCCCCGTGAGCCTCCTCAACTTCCGCAAGGACGGCCCCCCGGACCTGATGGCGCCTTCGCCCGAGAGAGCGGTGACGCAGTTGTACGAAGCGCACGCCCTCGAACTCGTCAGGCTGGCCCTGGTGATGGTCGGCGACAGGCCGACGGCCGAGGACGTCGTCCAGGACTCCTTCCTCGGGCTGTACCAGCGGTGGGGCAGGCTGAAGGACCCCGGCAAGGCCCTCACCTACCTGAGGTCGTCGGTGCTCAACAACTGCCGGTCGGTGCTGCGCCGCCGGGGCCGCCGCCCTCTCGGCGCCCAGAATCCGCCCGCCGCGTCGGCGGAGAGCCGGGTCCTCGGACGGGAGCAGGGCAGGGAGATCCTCGACGCGCTGCGCCGCCTGCCGCACCGGCAGCGGGAGACACTGGTGCTCCGGTTCGTCCTGGATCTGTCCGAGGAGGAGACCGCGCAGATCATGCGGGTGAGCCGGGGCACCGTCCGGTCCAACACGTCACGCGGGCGCACCGCCCTTGAGCGCATGCTGGGAGAGACCTCGTGAACGTCGAACGGCTGCTGAAGGACGCCGCCGCCGCCGAGACGCGCGAGGTGACGCGCGAGTCGCTGCCGCCCCTGGCCCTGCCCGCCGCGCGCCGCCGGCGGCCGGCGGGACGGTGGATCGTGCCCGTCGCCGCCGCCCTCACGGTCATCGCGGTCGCGGCCGTGACCGTCGCTCTCCGCGGCGCCCTGCGCAGCCCGGACGTGGTCGGCGCGCACGAGGGGCCCCCGTACTTCCTGGCGACCCACCGGAAGGGCGGCGTCGGGGTCTTCGACTCCTGGACGGGACGCATGATCGCCGACATCGGGCCCCGCGCCGGGCACTACTCGGCGCTCGCCGTCTCGGGCGACCGGCGCACCGCCTTCCTCGCCGACGAGAGCGGCCCCTGCCGCACGCGCATCGAGAAGGTCGGCCTGCGCCGTGACGGGACCGTGGCGAGCAGGACGACCCTGCCCGGCGGGTTCGACACCCGGGTGGACGAGATGGCCGCCACCGCGGACGGCGGCCGCGTCGCGCTCGTCTTCAACAACCTCACCGGTTGCCGCGGCGACGACGTGGCGGTCGTCGACTCCCCGTCCGGCGCCCACCGCGGATGGCGTCTGCCGCCGCCGAGCGCGAGCTCACTGGAGTACGCGCAGTCCCCGGCATGGGGGGCGGACGGCCGCACCCTCTTCTTCGTCACCAACGCCCCGGAGAGCCCCCAGGGGGAGTACAACGGCATCGTCCTGCGCGAGCTCGACACCCGCAGGGCCGACGCCGACCTCGCCCACGCCCGCGCGGTTCTGAGGAGCGTGGCCGACCTGTCCTCCTTCCGGCCCTCCCCGGACGGGCGTACCGTCACGGCCATCGAGGAGAAGACCTACGTCGGGGGGACGTTCGACTCCGTCGCGATCGTGGAGCTGCCCCTGTCTCGCGGGGACACGTCCCGCACGGCGCCCGTCCGCGAGCTCGACCGCATGACGGCCCGGCAGATCGCGCCCGCGGCACCGGTGGATTTCCGGACCTCCCTCGACGCGACCGGCAGGCACCTCCTCGTCAGCTCGCGCCACGACCGGGCCGTCTTCCGCATGGACGACGGCCGCTTCCACCGTCTCCCCGACATGCACCGCAGCGACCTGGGCCTGATCGCCTGGTAGTTCCCGCCCGTGGAGGCGCGGGCCCGGCAGGTCGGGGTACTGATCCCGGGAAGGGGAAGGGCCGGTAGGGGAGGTGTCGGCGGGCCCGGAGCGCTGCCGGCGTGCAGAGATCTGGATGGAGGCGTTGGGTTTGTTCGCCTCGGTCGTGTCGTGGGTGGCCGGGCTGTCCGGGCCCGTCGTCTACGGGGTCGTCGGCGGGCTCGTGTTCTGCGAGGACGCCCTGTTCTTCGGCTTCGTGCTGCCCGGTGAGACGGCCGTCGTCCTCGGCGGGGCGCTGGCCGCCCAGCAGAAGGTCTCGGTCGTGTGGCTCGCCGTGATCGTGGTCCTGGCGGCGATCGCGGGGGACTTCGCCGGGTACCAGATCGGGCGCCATGCCGGGCAGCCGATCCTGGACAGCCGTCCGCTCCGCCGCCACCGCGACCGCGTGGACGGTGCCCGCGACCTGATCCGGCGCCGCGGCGGTGCCGCCGTCTTCGCCGGGCGGTTCATCGCCTTCTTCCGCGCGATCATGCCCGCGCTGGCCGGGGTCTCGGGGATGCCCGGCCGGGTGTTCCTGCTCTACAACGCCGCCGGAGGCCTGGTCTGGGGCGTGACCTTCACGCTGCTCGGATACTTCGCCGGGCACGCCTACGCCCGGGTCGAGCACGTCGCCGGGCGGATCACCGCGATCGTGATCGTCGCTGTGGTCGTGCTCGCCGTCGTCGTCTGGCGGCTTCGCGATCACTTGCGCCGGAGACGCGACGGCCACGGCGGCCCGGGCGGCGGACGCTCCGGTCGGTCCGAGTGAACGTCCTGGCGGTCGCGATCGCCCTGGCCGCCTCGGTGTTCTTCGGGTTCGCGGCGGCGCTGGCCACGGCGGGGCTGGTCGCCTTCCTGGTCGCGACCGCCCCGCAGGGTGGCATCAGACATCCGAGCGGCGCCGCGTGGTTCGCCTGCGGCGGGCTCGTCGCGGTGACCGTGATCGGCCTGCTGGCCCTGTCGCACTACACGACCAGGGGCTCGCGCTCGGGCGCCTCCGTGGGGCTGGCAGATCAGGACGACCCCGCCGCGGCTGGCGATCATCTTCGTCGCCGTGCTCGCCATGGCTTACGGCATCTGGACGACCAGCACCACCTGGCAGCCGCCACGGCGCCCCCCGGCCGCCCCGCCCGACGACCAGGCCGACCGATGACGTTGTCGAAGGGGGAGTCCGCAGCGCGGCGGGTGCGGTTTTCCGCAAAGGGCCGGGCGGTCGTCCGCATGGGCGGCAAGGGGCCCGGCTCCGTAGCGTTCATCCGTGATCAGAATTTCTCGGTGGACGGCTCTCGCGGTGTCCGGTGCGGCGGCGACCTTCGCGGCGGCCACGGTCTTCCTCGCCGCTCCCGACGCGCGTACGGCGCAGTCGCGGTCCGACCGGACCCCTGCGTCCCAGGACGGATTCCAGGCGATGTTGGACGACCTGGTGAAGACCGGGGCGGCCACGGCCGTCCTGCTCCGGGTGCGGACCGCGGGCGGGGGCGAGTGGTCCGGTGCGGCGGGCGTGTCCGACGTCCGGACGGGGCGGCCGGCCGATCCGGCCGGGTACTTCCGGATCGGCAGCGTCACCAAGACGTTCGCGGCGACCGTCCTGCTGCAGCTCGTCGACGAGGGACGGCTGCGGCTCGACGACCCGGTGGCCGAGCACCTGCCCGGAGTCGTCCCGGACGGCGAGCGCATCACGGTGCGGCAGGTCCTCCAGCACACCAGTCTGCTTCGCGACTACATGAGCGACCCGGGGTGGTCCACCAACCGCTGGCGCGGGGCGCAGCGGTTCCGCGGTTACAGGCCCGACCGGCTCCTCGCGCAGGCGTTCCGCGTCCCCGCCCAGATTCCCCCGGACGTCACCTGGAAATACTCCAACACCAACTACGTGGTCGTGGGGAAACTGATCGAGCGGCTGACCGGGCGGCCCTACGGGAAGGAGGTGGAAGAGCGTGTGCTGCGCCCGCTCCGGCTGACGCAGACGATCGTTCCCGGTAACCGGCCTGGGCTCCCCCGCCCGCACGCGCACGGCTACGCGCTGCTGCCGGACGGGCGGACCGTGGACGCCACGCGCATGAACCCCTCCCTGGACTGGGCGGCCGGCGAGATGATCTCCACCACCCGTGACCTCGGCCGCTTCCTCGACGGGCTGCTCGGCGGAGGCCTGCTGTCCCCCGCGACGCTCGCCGCGATGCGTGCGGCCCGTCCCACCGGCGCCGGATTCGCCTACGGGCTCGGGCTCCAGGAGTACACGCTGACCTGCGGCAAGCACATGATCGGGCACAGCGGCCAGCTCATCGGCTACACCACCTACGCGCTCCGCTCCGACGACGGGCGGCAGATGAACCTGTCGGTGAACCTCGGCTCCTCGCCGCCCTCGGCCGACAAGCTCTACGCCTTCGCGGGCAAGGTGTTCTGCTGACGGTCACACCGACATCCCCACGCCGGCCGGCTCGACCGCAACGGCGCCTCCCACCCGCCGAGACGAACCGCGTCCCGGTGGGCGGAGCGCCCGGGGCGGGGTGGTCGGTCAGGCGGTCGTCCGGGGGGCGAGGTGCTGGAGGAAGAACTCGGTCATGAGGGCGAGCGTGTTCTTGAACTCCTGGTTGTAGACGACGAAGTGGCCGCCGGGCAGGGTGACGAGCCGCTTGGGGTGCAGGGCCCGTTCGTTGGCGGCGAAGGCCAGGTCGCTGTGAGTGAGGATGTCGTGCTGGGCGACGACGAGCATGAGCGGCGTGGGGGAGATGCGGGCGACGTAGTCGCCCGGCTCGTAGCCGGCGATCGCCTCCACCGACCGGAGCGTGACCTCGTTGCGCCAGGTCGCCAGGCGCTCCGGCTCGATCGTCTGGTACCACTCGTAGGTCTCCCGGTCGGCCATCGCGGCGGGCTCCCCGGGGGTCGCGGTGATGAGGGGGATCATCGCCGGCGCCTCGCCGTTGAACCGGGCGAGCCGGTCGGCGTCGAAGCTCCTGCGCACCTCGGCGAGCGCCTCGCTGGGGATGAACCGCGACAGGGTCGTCCCGCCGCTGATGACCGGCACCTGCGAGTAGACGGCCTTGACCCGCCGGTCGATCGCCCCGACGACGAGCACGTGCCCGCCTGAGAAGCTCGACCCGAAGACCCCGATGCGCTCGGCGTCCACCTCGGGACGCGTGCACAGGAAGGTGATGGCGTCCCGGTATCCCTGGATCTGTGTCCAGGGGTCGACCTCCTGGCGCGGCTCGCCGTCGCTCGCGCCGAACGAGGCGTGGTCGTAGAGGACGACCGCCAGCCCGGCCGCGGCGAGCGCTTCGGCGATGTCGTCGGTGTACTGCTCCTTGACCGCCCCGAGCCCGTGGGTGACGACCACGGCCGGGTGCGGGCCGGAGGCGCCGTCGGGGGTGTAGAGCCATCCGCGGAGGGTCGTCCCGGCCGAGACGAACTCGATGTCCTGGCGCATTGTGCGGGTCCTTTCGCTGGTGCGGCGGCTGTCCGCCGCGGTCTATGGAGGGCCGGGGGATCCGGCGGGGGTGAAGACGCCGCTGAGCGCGGCGGCGTGTGCGGCCGCTGCGGCGCTCTCGGCGATCTCGTCGTCCACCGGCCCGCGGGCGACGAGCAGCCGGTAGTAGAGGGGGGCGCCGACGGCGCTGATGATCGCGACGCCGTCGGTCCCCGGCGGCAGTTCGCCGCGTCCCACGGCCCGCTCGACGATCCGGGACGCGAGGCGGTTGCGCTCGGCGATCACCGTGGCCCAGGCGGTGGACGCCTCGGGGGACCGGACGGCGGCGGCCACGACGCCCTCGACGAGCGCCCGGGCCCTGGGCTGCCGGTACAGCGCGGCGATCTCCAGCGCGAGCGCCCGGAGGTCGTCCTTGAACGAGCCGGTGTCCGGTATCGGGATCTCGGTCTTGCCCAGTTCGCCCAGCAGGTCGACGACGAGTCCCTCGACCGTCCGCCATCGCCGGTACAGCGTGGCCAGATGCACGCCCGAACGCGCGGCCACCTTCTCCAGGGTGAGTCCGGCGTATCCGCCGGCCTCCAGCTCGTCCCGGGCCGCGGCCAGCACCGCGGCACGAGTGCGCGCCGTTCGGCCGCCAGGCCTCACGGCCCCCGTCGCGCGCGGCTTCGCGTCCATGGGGCGCCCCTCTCCGTGGGTCGCCTCAGAGAGTAACGCGAAATTCTTTGCATTAACAGTGGCCGGCGCGACCGGATAAGGGGCCAAAGGGGGGGCAGGAGGACCGGGGAGACAGAACGCCCATTGGGGGGGGACCGTTACGGAAGCGAGGGTCGCGTGTCTGGTGCCGTGGTCATCGTCGGCGCCGGCCTGGCCGGGCTGGCGTGTGCGGTGAGGCTGAACGAGGCCGGGGTGCCGGTGCGGGTGCTGGAGGCGTCCGACGGGGTCGGGGGCCGGACGCGGACCGACATCGTCGACGGATTCCGTCTCGACCGGGGCTTCCAGGTCTTCAACACTGCCTATCCCGAGGCCAGGCGCGTCCTGGACATCCGGGCCCTGGACCTGAGGCCGTTCGCTTCCGGTCTGCTGGTGTTCCATGAGGGACGGCGTGAGCGCGTGATGCTCCCGTGGAAGCATCCCCGGCATGCGCTGAGCGGCGCCCTTGCCGACGTCGGCTCCGTCCGCGACAAGGCCGGGCTGGCCGCGATGACCGCCCGCGACCTGACGTTTCCCGTCCCCCGGATCCTGCGCGAAGCCGAACGCGACACGGCCGCGGAGCTTCGCCACTGGGGCATCTCCGAGCGGATGACCGAAAAGCTGCTGCGCCCGTTCCTGGCCGGGGTGCTGCTGGAACGGGAGCTGGAGACCTCAAGCCGCTTCTTCCACCTGATCTGGCGGTCGTTCGCACGCGGCACGATCGGCGTCCCCGCCCTCGGGATGGGACGGATGGCGGAGCAACTCGCGGCGCGGTTGCCGGACGGAGCGCTGTCGCTGGAGACCGCCGTGGGAGCGGTCACCGGTGAGGGGGTGCGGACCTCCGATGGGGAGACGGTCGAGGCCGACGCCGTCATCGTGGCGACCGACCCCGTCCGGGCCGCCGCCCTCGTCCCCGAGATCGAGGCGCCCGTCATGCGGGACGTCACCACCTTCTACCACGCGGCGCCGAAGTCTCCGCTGGAGGAGCCCCTGCAGATCCTGGACGCCGAGGGGATCATCACCGACACCCTCGTCCTCACCGACGCGGCGCCCGAGTACTCCGCCGACGGCCGCGCGCTCATCGCGACCTCCGTGCTCGGGATCGACGCCGACGAGTCGCGCGTGCGCGGCCGGCTGGACGAGATCTACGGCGGCGCCGCCGCGTGGCAGCTGATCGCCACTTATCCGATCAAGGGAGCTCTTCCGGCGATGCCTCCGCCGCTGAGGCTGCGCCGCCCGGTGCGGATCCGCAGGGGACGCTACGTCTGCGGCGACCACCGCGACACCGCGTCCATCCAGGGCGCGCTGGTGTCCGGCCGCCGCGCCGCCGAAGCCGTCCTGGCCGACCTGCCCGGCTGAGCCGTCGACCCACCGGTGCGCGGGGGCAGTGAGGGCCCTGCTTTCGGATGCGTGGCGTGGTGGCGCAGGTCCTATTCTTGTGGGCGATGGGAACACGAGGGGTGGAGGGTGCATATCAGGGTGCCCTTCGGGCGTTTCAGAACCCGATGCTCGATCTGCTCCACCGGACCTATGCGCCGTTCGTGGTGACGGTGCTCGCGATGATGTTCACGCCGGAGCGGCCGGCGGTGGCGGTGGCGGACGCCCACGCGGAGGTCGCCGACGCCCTCGAACAGTTGCGGGCGGCGGGCTACGGCGATGAGGGCGACCAGCCCCTGCCCGCGGGAAACGCCCGTGACCTGTGCAGGCAGTGGGTGCACGCGGGCTGGCTGGTGCGGCAGGTCTCCGACGACGTCGAGGTGTACCGGCTGTCCGCACACGGGGTCGGCGCGCTGGAGGTGGCCGGCCGGGTCGGCGGGGCGCGCACCAGGGTGTCGGAGTCCCGGGTCCGGACGCTGCTGGAGGCGGTCGAGCGGCTCGCGCAGGACGCGGACCCGGACGTGATGGCCCGGATGGCGCGCCTCCAGACGGAGATCGATCAACGCCGGAGGGAACTCGAACGGCTCGAACGGGGCGGCGTCATCGACACCGTCGACGACGACCAGTTGCTGGAGGCGGCCGAGAACGTGCTGCATCTGGCGCGGGAGCTGCCCGCCGACTTCGCCCGCGTCGCCGAGTCGATCAAGGCCATGCAGCGGGACGTCGTCGCCGACCTGCGGCAGGATGCGCGGCCGACCGGGGAGGTGCTGCGCGAGTACCTGGAGCGCGGCCGGCAGATCATGGACACGACGCCGGAGGGCCGCGCGTTCGCCGGGGCGATGCGCCTGATCGGCGACCCGGCGCAGATCGACGACCTGTGGAACCTGCTGCGCACCGTGCTGCGGCACGGGTTCACCGAGCTGATGCCGGAGCCGCAGCGGCGGGAACTCGCCGAGGTCGCACGCCGGATCGAGCAGGGCGTCAAGGAGGTGCTGGCCGCGCAGCGGCAGGCGTCGCACGTCATCACCACCCAGGTCCGCGACCACGACCCGATGCGCGACCGCCAGGTGGACGAGCTGCTGCGGGACGTGATGTCGGGGTTCCACACGTGGGTGCCGAGGTCGCGCCGCGGCGCGGTCGTCGCTCCGCTGCGCCGCCTGCCGGTGGCCGATGTGAGGCAGCTGCGCCAGACCCTGAGCGACCTGCGTCCGCCCCAGCCGCCCACGCCGCTGCGGGAATGGGACGAGGTGGAGGACGTGCCGGACGCGGACACCCGGGCATGGGGCGGTCCCCAGTACGCCGAACTGCGCGCGCATCTGGCGGCGTTCGCCGGGGACGGGGACGCGGACGGCGTCGACGTCGCGGCCGCGTTCCGCGCGGCGGCCGAGCGGATACGGCGGCCGGTGGACCTGCTCGGCCTGCTGGAGATCGCTCACGGCCTCGGAATGACCGACACGGCCGAGGTCGCGGTGGTCGACGCGGTCCGGCCCGACCAGACCCGGCGGCGTCTCGCGTTCGGCGGAGTGCTGGCGGCGAACCCGGCGCCGTCCGCCGCCGCGGACGGGTCCGGCGCCGACGACGAGGGGCCGGGGGAGCGGCGATGAGCGAACCGAACGGCGCGGACGACGACTGGGCGACCGGCGCGGAGGCCGGCTTCATCGACCCGGTGGCGATGGAGGACGACCCGTCCGAACTGTTCGCCGGCGACACGGGCACGCTGGACGTGGAGGTGCGGCGGGTGCTGGTGCGGCTGCTGCAGCGCAGGTTCCTGCTGGCGGAGAAGAACTCGGCGCAGTGGCGCACGCTGCTGGAGAACCAGCAGCTCATCGAGTCGCGGTTGCACGACCTGTTCGTCCGGCTCGTGGTCGACCACGACCGGGGCATCGCCTACAAGCAGCAGGTGCGCTCGGCGGAGCTGGACGTCCCGATCCTGCTGAAGGACGACCCCTACACCCGGGCCGAGACCCTGGTGCTGGTTCACCTGCGGACCGTCTTCCAGCGGGAACGCGGGACCGGCGAGACGTCCGCGCGGGTCGACATCGAGGAGCTGGAGCAGACCGTGCTCACCTACTTCGACCCGGACGACCACAACCTCGCCCGCGGCCAGCGCGAGATCCGCAACGCGGTGGAGCGGCTGGCCAAGGACGGGCTGCTCGCGGAGGAGTCCGCCGGCCGGTACCGGATCACGCCGCTGGTCGAGGTCGTGCTGAGCACCGAGAAGCTCACCGAGCTGAGCCGGTGGCTGCGGGAGCAGAACGAGGCCGCGTCATGAGCATGATCGACACGCTGTTCGGGCTGATCCCGGCGGCATCGCGCGGGCAGCAGTGGGTCGCGAGGGACCTGCAGCTGGTCAACTGGGGCGGCTACGACGGGTATCACCGCGTCCGGTTCGCCCCGGGCGCGACCCTGTTCAGCGGCGGTTCCGGGTCGGGCAAGTCGACGCTGATGGACTCCTACATCGCGTTGCTGATGCCGCACACCACGCCGTTCAACGGGGCGTCCAACGGCGGGGTGGTCGGCCGGCCGCGCGGCAAGGACCAGCGCAACATCCTCTCCTACGCGCGCGGGAAGCTCGACGAATCGCGGACGGACGGCGGGACGAAGGTGCGGGTGCTGCGCGGGGACGGCCGCGACACCTGGACGGCGATCGCGATGACCTGGGCGGACCGGGGCGGTGCGGTGTTCACCGCGATCCGGGCCTGGTACGTGCCGGCGTCCGCGCGTGCCCTCGACGACGTCGTCGTGGTCCGCGCCGTCCGCGACGACGACTACGACCTGCGCGAGCTGGACGGCCCGGCGGGCAGCAGGTTCGCCCGCGACGCGGTCGCCGCGACGGGCCTGACGTGCTTCGGCACCGACCGTGACTTCACCGCCCGGCTGCACACCGCGCTCGGCATCGGCGCCGCCGGGGACGGGCACAAGGCGGTCGGGCTGCTCGGCCGGATCCAGGCCGGCCAGCAGATCACCACCGTCGACGCGCTGTACAAGACGATGGTCCTGGAGGAGCCGTCCACCCTGGCGACGGCGGACGAGGTGGTGCAGCAGTTCGACGAGCTGTCCGGCACCCGCGAGCGGATGATCACCGCCCGGCGGCAGGTGCGGGCGCTGGCCCCCATCCGCGACCACCGCAGGGCCATCGACGGCGCGGCGGCGCGGCTGCGGGTGATCGAGGCCGTCGGATCGTTCACCGACCCGGCGTCCCCCGCGGCGCTGTGGTGGCACGAACGCCGGCTGGACCTGCTGCGCGCCGCCGAGCAGGACCTGACCGGACGGCGCCGGCGGGCCGAGCAGCAGGTGGCGGAGACGGCCACGGCGATCGGCGTGGCGGAGTCCCGGCGGGAGGCGCTGCTGGACACCCTGCGCGCGTCCGGCGGCGACCGGCTGGAGACCGCGCTCCGGGAGATCCGCAACGTGGAGCGGCGGCTGGCCGACGTCGAACGCGGCCGGGATCGGCTGGACCGGGCCCTGGGCGCCATCGGCGCCACCGTGTCGACCGGCGAGGAGTTCGCCGCGCTGGCCGAGACGGCGCGGCGGGCGCTGGCGGACTCCCAGGCCAGGAAGACCGCCCAGAACGCGTTCGCGAAGGCGGCGGGGGAGGCCGCGGCCGCCGCGCGCGACCTGGCCGGGCTGCGCGACGAGCGCGCGGCGGCGCAAGCCCGCCGCGGCAACATCCCCGCCGACCTGCACACCGCCCGCGACCGGCTCGCCGACGCCGCCGGGGTCACCCCGGACGACCTGCCGTTCGTCGGCGAGCTGATCGAGGTGCGCACGGAGTTCGAACCGTGGCGGGAGGCGTTCAACCTGGCGCTCGGCGGATTCGCCACCCGGATGCTGATCGACATCGGCCGGCTGAACGCGTTCCGCGAGGCGATCAACGCGGTGAGCCTTCCCCGGCGCATCCAGTTCGAAGGCGTCCGCACCGGCATGCACGACCAGATCGGACTGAACGACAGGACGCTCCCCGGCCGGCTCGACTACCGGCCGTCGCCGTTCACCGCCTGGCTCAAGAGCGAACTCGTCCGCGGCTTCGACTTCGTCTGCGTCGAGACGCCCAAGCTGCTGAAGCAGCACGCGAAGGCGCTCACGATCACCGGCCAGATGTCGCAGGGCAGCCGGGGCGCGCACGGCGGCCACGGCCGGGCCAACCTGCTGGGGTTCAGCAACACCCGGCTGCTCGCCGACCTCGACACCCGGATCGGGCACGCCCGGGAGCGCCACGAGGACGCCGTCGCGCGGGAGGCGGAGGCGGAGCGGACCCTCAACTCGTTCGAGGAGCGGCGCACCGCCCACCAGGCGGTGACCGAACTGTCCTGGGAGCAGGTGGACGTCGCGTCGGTCGCCGCCGAACGGGACCGCTGGAAGCAGGTCATCGACGAGGTCCGCGAGGGCAACCCGGAGATCGACCGGCTGCAGCGCGAGGCGGAGGAGCTCAAGCAGGAGATCAAGGACCTGACCGAGCGCGTCGGCGGGCGGAAGCGGGAACTGCACGAGCTCGAGAAGCAGTGGGAGTCGATCGTCGACGAGGTGGACGGCGCCCAGAAGGCGCTCGACACCGCCGCGGCGACCGGCACCGAGGTGAGCGCGGAGCACCGGGACTACCTCACGGGGCTGTTCGACGCCGTCCCCGACGGCGCCGACCCGGCGGCCGCGCTGAGGGAGTTCGACGCCGCGCACCGTCGCGGCTCCGAACGGATGCGCGCCGACCGCACGTCGTCGGAGGAGGAGATCGAACGGTCGCGCAAGGCGCTGCGGGACACGTTCTCGATGTTCGTCGAGCGCTGGCCGAACCCGAACCTCGGCACCGAACCGGAGGACTCCTACCGCGACTTCGACCGCCTGCTCACCGATCTGGAGACCAGCGGCCTCCACGAACTGGAGACCGAGTGGCGCGACAGCCTGCTCAGACTCTCCGGCAACGACCTGACCAGCCTGGACAGCGAGCTCGCCGCCGCCGTCCGCGAGATCCGCGACCGGATCGACCCGGTCAACCGGATCCTCGCCGAACTGCCGTTCGCCGACGACGGCCACCGGCTGCGCATCGACCCGCAGGAGAGCCACTCCGCGGTGCGCGCCCGGTTCCGCAAGGAGCTGCGCGACGTGCGCGCCGTCATCGACAAGGCGGCCACGGACGCCGACCGGGAACGCGCCTACCACCGCATGGCCAGGGTGATCGACCGCATCCGCCGCACGGCGCCCGAGTTCGCCGACCTGGTCGACGTGCGCAACCACGTCCGGATCAGCGCGGAGAAGATCGACCTCGCCGGCGAGCACGTCGCGGTCTACGACCACATCGGGGAGAAGTCCGGCGGCGAGTCCCAGGAGCTGGTCGCGTTCATCGTCGGCGCCGCGCTGCGCTACCAGCTCGGCGACGCGGGCGCCGAACGCCCCCGCTACGCCCCCGTCTTCCTCGACGAGGCGCTGATCAAGGCGGACGCGCACTTCACCGGCCGAGCCATCGGCGCGTGGCGGGGGCTCGGCTTCCAACTCGTCATCAGCGCCCCCAACGACAAGCACAGCGCGATCGAGCCCCACGTGGACGCCGAGTACCTGACCCTCAAGAACGCTGAGGGGCGGTCGTGGGCGAAACCCATCGTGGCGGTTCCCGACGCATGACCCCCCGCCTGGTCACCCCGGCCGGCGCGGTCGAGTCGCTCCGCCGCAAGGTCCACCAGAAGTGGGCGGCTGCCGTGTGCGCCGACCTCGGCGCCGGAGAGCCGGTCACGTTCTCCGTCCCGCTCCGCCCCGGCGTGTCGACCGGCAGCGCGGTGGCGCGGATCGGGCACGCCGCCTGGCACGAGTGGCACGTGCGCTGGCGCGAGTTCGCAGGCCGGCACCCCACGGGCGTGGAGGTCGTCCGCAAGCCGGTGTCCGTCCAAGGCGTGACGGACGACTACCCCGCCATGCTCGTCGCGGGCCTGGACGCCGCCGTCGCCCTGGTCTCCGAATCGGGACCGCCGCCCGTGGACGTCGGCCGCGCCCGCGCGCTCGCGTCGTCGCTGCGGTCCGCCGGCGCGGTCCTCACCCCGGCCACCGTCCGGGCCGCTTGCCGGCTCGGAGCCGACGACGCGGAGGTGCTGCTCAGCGCGGTGACCTGGTTGCGCCGGAACCCGGACGCGGGCGCATGGACCGCACGGCAACTCCCGGTCCCCGGCATGCACACCAAGTGGCTCGACACCCATGGCGCATTGCTGCGCGACGTCGCCGGACGCGACGTCCGGGACGAGGTCCGCCCCCGCCCGGCCGTGCTGCACCTGACCTACGTCGACCCCGATCACGTCGCGTCGGGCCGCCGCAGACACGACGCATGGACCACCGGCGACACGCACGACATCGCCTACCGGCCGCGGACCGTTCTCGTCGTCGAGAACCGCGACTGCCGCCTCTGGTTCCCACCGGTGCGGGACACCATCGTGGTCGAGGGCGGCGGCAAGGCGGCCGCGGCCCTCCTAGCGAACGTCCCCTGGCTCCGTGCCGCGGACCACATCGTCTACTGGGGAGACATCGACGCGGACGGATACGCGATCCTCGACCGGTTCCGGGCCGCACTGGCCGAGCCCGCCCCGGACGACGCGCCACCGAAGCCGGTCACCTCGATCCTCATGGACGCCACCGACCTGCACCACTACGCCCGGCACGGGGTGAATCACGACACTGCGGGTCGTCCCATCAGGCCGTCCCCGGCGATACTGCCGCACCTCACCGAAGCCGAGGCGACCGCCTACGACACCGTCGCGACCGCAGGCCCCACCCCGTTCCGCCGGATCGAACAGGAGATGATCCCCCTCGACCACGCGGTGACCCGGCTGCTGGACGCCGCCGCGAAATCCCGCCCGTAACCGGGCCGCCGGCCTTCTCGCCTCGGCCGCGTCCGGGGGCAGGCGGTCCAAGTGAGCAGGGCCCGGCTGACGCCGGGCCCTTGGTTGGAGCACTCGTTGAGTGTGAGTCGCGCCAGCACTGCGTGCCGACGGGGTTGGTCAGGGCCGCGGCGCTGCTCCGCGTGCGAGCAGCCCCGTGGCCACCGGCGCCATGACGGCGACGGCGCCCACCACTGAGACCAGGGACACGAAGCCCCCGATGACCAGGGTCGAACGTGGCCCGAAGATCTCGGCCAGCCAGCCGATCAGGGGATAGCCGATCGGGTTGCTCGCGATGAGCGTCAGCACGTACAAGCCCGTCACTCTGCCGCGCATCTCCTCCGGAGCGCTCAGCTGCGTGAGAGAAGAGGCCGTTGTGACGAACGACGTCATCGCCATGCCCGCCGGTAGGTGCATGGCCGCGAACGCCCAATAACTCGGCATCAGCCCGGTCACGATGACGAGCACCGAGAAGGCTGCCGCCGCGGTCAGCATGCCCCGCATACTCGGCTGCCTCCGGCGGGCGGAGAGCAGCGAGCCGGCCAGCCCGCCGACGGCCATCATCGTCGTGACAAGGCCGAATGACGAGGCTCCGGTGTGGAAGACCTCTCGGCTGATCAGGGCATCGGTCACCGCGAAGTTCATGCCGAACGCGGAGACCAGCAGCATGATGGTCATCACCATGAGCAGGTCGCGGTGGTCTCGGACGTAGCGCAGGCCCTCGCGTAACTGGCCTTTTGCCCGTGCCAGCGGAGCCTTGACGTACAGCTCGTCCTCACGCATGAGGCAGAGCACGAGTTCCATGACGGCGAACGACGCGGCATTGATGAGGAAGACCGGACCGGTGCCGACGGCGGCGATCAGTACGCCGGCGACGGCCGGGCCCAGAATCTTCGCCGTGTTGAGTGTCGCGCTGTTCAGGCCCACGGCGTTGGACACGTCGTCGGGCCCCACCACCTCGAAGGTGAACGCCATCCAGGCCGGTTTGTTCAGCGCTACGGCCAGGCCGAGACCGAAGGCCAGAGCGTACACATTCCACACCTCGATGGAACCGGTGACGGTGAGCAGGCCGAGCACCAGCGCGAGCGCCCCCATCACCGCCTGGCTGATCAGGAGGACGCGCCGTTTGCGGTACCGGTCGGCCAGGACGCTGCCGTACAGGCTGAACAGCGCCACCGGCAGTGCCTGCAGGCCGGCCGTGATGCCGACTGCGGCGCCGCTTCCGTGCGTCAGCTCCAGCACCAGCCAGTCCTGGGCGGTCAGCTGCATCCAGGTGCCGACACCGGAGACGCTCTGACCCGTCATGAACAGCCGGTAGTTGCGATGGTTCCGCAGCGCGCGGAACAGGCCGGGGTCCTGCTGAACCGCTTCAGGATCCCTGCCTGCCGGGCCCTCCCTTGCGGACTCGGCTCCATCCTTGCCCGAAATGTCGGACATCATTATTCCTCTCGTTTGCGTGGTCTTCTCATGGCGCCCCTTGAAACGCCACGGCAAGGACCGTCCGGCCAGTGCACGACAAAGCAAGAGATGGATGGATGTGCAATCTGAACCGCAAACGATGCGCAGGGCGGGCTCACCCAGGGGGCGCCTCACCCGCGGTTCGGTTCAGCGGCTTCCACTCCACACTGAGCGAGGACCTGGCGCCTTCCCCGGTGGGACTACTTCGCCGGCGCGCCCCGGACGGCCGCTTGGACGACCTCCGCGACGTTGTAGCCGAGGATGCTCGCCACGTCGGTCAGTCCCGGAGTGCTGAGGACCGCGTTGGCCTCACCGGCCTCCAGGCCGCCCCGCCAGCGGGTGTCCTCCCGGGGCTTCTCGTCGTTCCAGTACGCCCGCGCATGCCTCACGAAGTCCTCCGCCTCCGCGCGCCCGGGACCGTCGAGCCGCTGGATGTAGTCCTCCAGCTGCTCCTTCCCCACGTACGGGACGAAGGAGCTCCAGTTGCCGCCTGTGTCGTGGATCCTCGTGTTGTCGGGCTCCGCGTCCAGCGGAAGGTGCAGGAAGCCTGCCAGCCGCTCAAGCGACCGCTCCGGATGCGCCATGTGGTCCTCGTAGCGGACGACGATGTGCGGCAGACCGTACGTGTTGGCGGTGCGGAGGGCGTCCACGTACGTGTCCCGCCAGATGCCCGCGCCCCGCCACAGCGGCTCCCCCGTCCGGTTCCGGTAGCTGGTCGCGAAGGCGATCGGGTTTCGCGCCGTGACGATCGCGCTCACCTGCGCCCGGTCCGCCGGGGCGGCGAGCTGCTGCTCGACGGCCTGCCGGAGCCAGGTGACGTACTTGCTCCCGTCGACGACCGCCGAGGCGCCCAGCGACCGGGCGAACCGCCGGTGCATGCCGATGATGTCGTCGTAGGACACCTGCTCCCGGAGCGCGTCCGTGAAGTGCCGGCACTCCTTGCCGAGCAGTGAGCAGGGCCCGCAGCCTCGGCCGGCGTCCTTGTGGCTGTAGTCGGGCATCTGCGTGAAGTTGTTCAGCTCGCCGACGTAGTGGGCGCCCCGGATCCGGGTGGTCATGTCGCGCCCGATGAGGGTCGAGCCCGAGAACAGCGTGCCGACGACGAAGACCGAGGTCGGCGGGCGGTCCTGCCCGTCGCGGAGCCTGGACCGGAGGTTCGCGAGCCGGCCAGGCTGAACGGGGGCCCCTTGCTTCTCAGCGTCCATGTTCACGCCCACGGGAAGGATGAGTACCAGCCGGCCGGAACGAGACGACCGTGCAGAGCATTGTGCACGCTACCGCCGCCGAGCGCGGCCTTCTTCACGTCCGGCGGCGCTTCGGCTGGCGGCGCTTGGGGGTGGAGCGCCGGCGCTGCGGCTTCTTGCGGGCGGGCTGCTGTTGGGCGTTGCGGCCGCGGGAGCTGTTGGCGGTGCGGCCGCGGACGATCCCGATCAGTTCCTCCATGAGGTCGGTCGTCACGGCCTCAAGCCAGGCCAGGCCGATCTGGGACTGGGGAGCGTCGGTCACGGTGCGGTAGGTGAGGTCCCGGCGGTGGTGGAGGCGGGCCAGAGACTGCGGAAGCAGCAGGGCGCCGGCCCCCGACGCCACCAGCTCGATCGCGGCAGCGGTGGTCTCGGGACGGGTGAAGGCGGGCTGCCCGGGGCGGTCGTCCCAGGTCAGGACCTCGTCGAGCGGCTCGAACACGTCCTCGTCGGCGAGATCGGCAAGCTCCAGCTCCTCCACCGCGGCGACCGCGTGGTCCTTGGGCACCACCACGACGGTCGTCTCCAGGTAGAGCGGGATCACGTGGAGGCCCTCGCGGTCGACGGGCAGGCGCACGAACGCCGCGTCCACATCGCCCTTCCGCAGCAGGGGGACGACTTCGGCGGCGGGGAACTGCATCAGCCGAAGCGGCACATCCCGCACCCGCTCGGCCCACACCCCGGCCCACTTTCCGGGCGTCACTCCCGGCACGTAGGCCAGCCGGAACTCACCTTCGGTCACCGCCCCAGCCTAGCCACGTCCAGGCGGCCCCCCGCCGCTGGCTACCCTTGAGGTCATGAGCGCGTCCAAGGCGAAGACCCCGCAGACCATGAAGCCCGCGACCGCGGCCAAGAAGCTGGGGATCCTGCTGTCGGCAGCGCCCACCGAGTTCCAGGAGGGCCCTGTCTCCCGGGACGAACTGAACGCGCTCCAGGCTGCCCCGCCCGCCTGGCTCGCCGACCTTCGCCGCGACGGCCCCCACCCCCGCCAGGTCATCGCCGCCAAGCTCCGTGTCTCCGCCTCAGGTCTGGCCCGCGCAGGCATCACGGGTCCCCTCACCACCGCGGAGATCGAGGACCTGAAGGCCGAGAACCCCGACTGGCTGGTGCGCGAGCAGGCCATCCGGGCCAAGGTCCGCGAAGAGGAACTCCGCCTCAAACAGCAGCGCGCCAAGTCCTGACTCACCTCATGCCCCCGGCCGAGCTGTGGCCGTCCCGCAGCCCGACCGGTGTCCAGGCCTTCTTGCTGGTCATCGGCCCGTTACACGCTTGTGGGTGTGGCCTCGAAGCGTGCGAGGGTGCGCCAGACGGCGACGAAGGCAGCGAGCGCGGCTGTCGCGGTGCACAGCGCGACGATCTGCCAGAGGCTGGTCCAGGGCAGTGCCAGAGGCGGATGGTCGATGACGCGGCTCAGCGTGACGTGCTGCAGTCCGAGCACCGCTCCCGCGGAGAGGATCGAGACCAGGGTGCCGACGGCCACCGCCAGCACTGCCTCGCTGACGACGATGCCGACGATCTGCCGCTGGGTGGCGCCGGTGAGGGTGAGGGCGCCGATCTCTCGCCGTCGCGCGGAGACGCTCGTCACGAGGGTGTTGACGAGGGCCAGGAGGGCGTAGGCCATCACGATGCCCAGGATGACGACGTTCGCGAGATGCGAGTCCTCCTTCTCGGCCTGGCTCGCCCGGGCCACGTACGTCGAGACGGGCTCGATTCGCACGCCCGCTTCGCGCAGTTCTCTCAACTGCGGTGTCGCGCTCTTGCCGGGGAGGGTGCGGAGGAACGCTGTGCCGGGCGTCATGCTTCCCGGGAGCTCGGCGGGCACGTAGGCCGCACCGCCTCCGAGCACTGAGTCGACAACGGCGGCGACATGCACGGTGACGCGATGACCGTTGCCGATCCGCGCCACGAGGAGCTGGCCGATCCGCAGGTCGGCGGAGGCGGCCAGGTCGCGGCTCACCACGATGGCATCGGCGGGGAGCGCGTCGAGCGAGCCTTGCCGCACCCGTGGCGTCACCACGTCGCCGAGGGCGCTGAGGTCGACGCCTCGCGCGTCGACCGTGTCGAGGACCTGGCCGCCCTTCGTGGCCAGGGTGACGACCTCGTCGGTCACTTCGACGCTCCGGACGCCGCCGGCGTGGCGCAGGGCGGAGACGGCTGGGAGATTGAAGGTGCCGCCGAAGTCCGGAGTGGCGACGAAGTCGGCCCGGACCGCGGCAGTGCGCTGGCGGGCGGCCGCGTCACGGCCGGAATCCTGCATGCTGATCATCCCGCCGAACATGCCGACGGCGAGGACGACCGGCGTCACGATGGCAGCCACACGGCGTCCCCCGTTGAGGGTGCTCTGCCGCAGGACCAGCGCGAGCGCGCCGAAGCGCATCAGCGGCCAGGTCACGACCCGTGCCACTGGGCGGACCAGCGCCGGCGAAAGAATCGCGAGACCCGCCGCGCAAAGGATCGGCACCTCGAAATAGGTTCCGGGGTTGGCGGCGCTCGAAGGGCTGATCACGGCGAACACGAGCGCGACCGTGATGGCGACGGCCAGGATCAGGCCACCGAGGATCCACCGCACCGGTGACATCACGCGGGGCGAGGCCATCGTCTCCCGCAGGGCGTCGAGGGGCTCGGCGCGAGACGCGCGCCATGAGGCGGCGGCGGAGCCGAGCACCGCCGCTCCGATGCCGACCAGGAACGCGATCACCAACGCCACCGGGTGGAAACCGACGTGGAACCACTCCGGTGCCAGGCGGTTGGCCACCATCCAGGACCGCAGCAGCAGGCTGGCGGGGATTCCGAGCAGGCACCCCAGCAGCGCCGCGGCGGCGCCGACCACCACGGTCTCCGCACGGACCATCCTCCGGATCCGCGCGGGCGAGGCGCCCACCAGACTCAGCAGCGCCAGCTCGCGCGACCGCTGCTCGACGACGAAGGCGAACGTCGCGATCAGGACGAACACCACCACCAAGACCGACAGCCCGGTGGTCATCTGCACGACGGACCGGGCTTTGCCGATACCGCCGACAGTGGGCGGATCCGCCACCCGCCGCAGGTCGCCGGAGAGCACTCCGGCGGTCTCGCTGGGCACATGAGCACGAACCGCGGAGGCCGGCGCCTGGACGGCCACCGCGTTCACAGCCGGGGACAGGCGAGCGGCCTCCGCGTCAGTGAAGAAGACCGCGTCCTCGAACGGCTTGCGCTCTGCCGCGCCGACGACGGTGTACCACGCCGTTCCCAGCGGCGTCACCACCCTGACCTGCTCACCCAGGGGAGCGGAGCCGGTGTCGTCGGCCGTCACGACGATCTGGTGGTCATCGACCGGCCGATGCCCGGAGAGCAGCTTGTAGGAGGCGAGGGACGACGAGGACCATCCGTGCCCCAAAGCCTCCGCCCCGCCCCCGGTCAGGCTTCGAACCGCGAAGCTGCGATCCACCACGGCCGGGCCGGCGCGCTGGGCGCGTTCCACGGCCTCTCGGGGCAGGCCCGCCGGGGCCGGCAACGGCGTCCCGAGGCCGTCGACCGGGACGACGACGCTCTGAGCCGCCGCGAAACGCTGGGGCCCTGGTGAGGGCGTACTCGTGGTCGCCGACAGGACGTGAACGCTGGCGGCCGTGATCATCGTCCCGACCGCCAGGGCCACGAACGCTCCCACGAAGCTCGACCAGCGCTGCCGCACGCTGGCCAGTCCCAGCTCCCAGGTCAGCCGGTCAACCCCGCGCACGGACGGCTCCCTCACCGGAACGGTCCGGCGCGTGGCCGTCCTGACCATCGGCCCATCGACCGGACTCCAGCAGCGCCATGCGCGCGGCGATCCTCTCCGCGCTCGCACCGGCCAGCTCGCCGACGAGACGCCCGTCGGCGAGGAACGCCACCCGCTGGGCGTGTGCCGCGGCCACGGGGTCGTGCGTCACCATGATCACGGCCGTTCCGCTCTGCGCCACGGTGTCACGCAGCAGGCGGAGGACCTCCCGCGACGAACGGATGTCCAGAGCCCCGGTGGGCTCGTCCGCGAACAGCACCCGGGGGCGGGCGACGAGCGCACGCGCGACCGCCACCCGCTGCTGCTGACCGCCCGAAAGCTGTGTCGGCAGGTGGTCGGCGCGGTCGGCGAGTCCCACCCGGTCCAGCGAGCGTGCCACCTGGTCCGGGTCGGGTACACGGCCTGCCAGCCGTACCGGCAGCTCCACATTCTGCTTCGCCGTCAGCGTCGGGATCAGGTTGAACGCCTGGAAGACGAACCCGGTGTGGTCACGCCGCAGCTCGGTCAACGCCCGCCGCGGCAGACGGGACGGATCCTGCCCGGCCAACCACACCTGGCCCTCGTCCACACGGTCCAACCCGGCAGCACAGTGCAGCAACGTCGACTTGCCGGAGCCCGACGGCCCCATGATCGCGGTGAACGTCCCAGGTCCGAAGTCGAGCGACACGCCATCCAGGGCGGCCACCTCGGCCTGACCGCCCCCGTAACGGCGAACCACGTTGTCCAGCCGCACCACTACTGGAAGGGCGTCCACCGGGGCCAGGCCGCCGCGATTCCGGCGTCTTCCTACAAGGCGCACTGCAACTCATTTCTCCCGCGGGGTAGGCGCCACTCATCGAGCTCGACGCGTCGGCGAGCTGGCGAAGCTCATGGGTCGAGTCTTGAGGTCGGTGACACCGCCTCGCCATTGGGGAGCACCCCGAACGATCCCCGATCTTCCCGAGGGTCCTTCTCAGGGTTGTCCCGCAACAGCGGGGAGACACGGCCGGTCACGATGCCTGTGACCGGCTGTTCCGCGGCGCAGGCGTGCCGTCCGTCGGCGGCCCGAGGGCGGTCGAACGAAGGACCCTGGCTCGGGCTGATGGGCGATCTCCGGCACGCCCGCGGAGTTGCCGCCGCAGCCAGCGAGGCCGTAAGTGCCGGGGCTGAAGAGCGCAGAGCGCCCCAGGTGCAGTGGGCCATCGATCCAGCCCGTGAGCCCGGCGACGGAAAGACCGTCGAAGCCGGGCGAGTGCCCGCGTCAGCAGGACAACGCCGCGCACCGCGGATGGGGTGAGCGTCCAGGCGGCCGGGGCCGGGCGTTCAGGAGGGGACGCGTGAGGTCCCGTCGCCCCGGCAGGCGAGCAGGAGCTGAGATGCCCACGATCGAGACATGCGGCAGCCGCTAGAGGAGGCGCGCGGCAAGCCCGTCAGGTGACCGCCGGGGTGCCCGAACCTCCCTCGGCCCCCGCTTAGGCGAAGGGCGGCGGACCGCTTCCGACCAGCGTGATGACGTCGGACCAGGCTTGCGAACCGTTGAGCGTGACCTGCCCCTCGCGGCCGTCGGGCAGCCTCAGCGTCTGGTCGTGAGAGCCGTCGGCATCGAAGTCGGCGATGGTCGCGGTCCCGGACCATTCCCGCTGCTTGGCGCGCAGATCGACGTAGACCTCGATCTCGGTTCCCGCGCTGTCGATCAGGGTGGCGGACCCCCGGTACCGGCTCACGCCGGGGCCTTCTCATCACGGCTGGTGCGGAATGTGTTCATAAGACGAACCCTAGTGCGAGGGTCGGACGTTCCCAGGCCGCCGCTGGAGCGCTCGGGGGATACCCTTCGTTGGACGAGTGGCGTCGCGCCCGGCGGCGCCGAACACGTGCCTGGATCGACCCCGACCCATCCGGCCTGACGAACGGCCCGGTGTCGGCTGCTTCACCGATCAGAAATCCTCCGCCACGTCGTCAGTTCTGGCAGCCCCTCGCCACCCGCGGAAGGATTGACGACCATGACCGACGCCACGCCGCCAGGCGCCGACACGGCCGCGTTCATCGCGGCCGCCCGCTCGGATGACACGGCGCAGTTCGCGCTCATCACGGAGCGCCACCGGCGTGAGCTGCAGGTGCACTGCTACCGGATGCTCGCGAACTACGAGGACGCCCAGGACATGACGCAGGAGACGTTCCTGCGGGCGTGGAACAAGCGGGCGTCGTTCAAGGGCCACGCTTCGCCGCGGACCTGGCTGTACCGGATCGCGACGAACACCTGCCTCGACTTCCTGGAGAAGCGCAACGACCGCACACCCGTGCCCGCCGACCTGCCGGACGCGGGCTCGGAAGTGATCTACCTGCAGCCCTACCCGGACCGGATGCTCCCGGAGGACCCGCAGGAATCGCTGGTGGCGCGGGAGACGATCGAGCTGGCGTTCATCGTCGCCGTCCAGCACCTGCCGCCGCGGCAGCGGGCGGTGTTCATCCTCCGCGACGTCCTCGGCTGGCCGGCGTCGAAGGTCGCGGGCGCTCTCGAACTGACCGTCGCATCGGTGACCAGCGCACTGCAGCGGGCGCGCGTGACGATGCGCGAGCAGCTGCCCGGCCGCCGCCTCGACTGGCGGAGCCCCGCCACGAACGAGCTGTCGCAGGACGAGCGCGGCGTGGTGAAGTCGTACATCGACGCCCATGAGCGCAACGACCTCGACGGGCTGACGGCCCTGCTGCGCGACGACCTGCGCTTCGTGATGCTGCCCGAGCGGGGCACCTTGACCGTCACGGCCAAGGACGCGGTGGACGGCTGGGTCTCCGGCGGGCTCTTCCAGCCCGGCCGCGACGACTGGCGCTGCATCGCCACGACGGTCAACCGCATGCCTGCCGCCGTGCTCTACCTCCGCACCCCCGGCGACCCGGAGTACCGCTTGTTCAACATCGCGGTCCTGCGCATCGTCGACGGGAAGATCGCCGAGCTCACCGGATTCGACGCCACCGACAAACCATGGCTGGACCTGCCCGCGACGCTGTGATCGGACAAGTCCAGCGCACGGTCGGCGGCACCGAAGTCACCGCGGAACACCACCGCCCCGCCGGCGTCGCCGGCGGGGCGTCTTCAAGCCATCGCGGTCAACGACGCCGTCGTCCTCATCTTCCGAGCATTCGGCCCGCGCTCATCGCCTCGTCTCGTACCGGGTCAGCACCACGCCGCCGGGAAAGGTCCGCGTCTCGACCAGGTCCAGGTTCACCCAGCTGTCCAGCGCGGTGAAGAACGGCGCGCCGCCGCCCACCAGGACCGGGTGGGTGACCAGCACGTACTCGTCGACCAGCCCGGCCCGCATCGCCGCGGCGGCGAGTGTGGCGCCGCCGATGTCCATCGGGCCGCCGTCCTCGCCCTTGAGCCGGGTGATCTCGGTGACCGCGTCGCCGGTGACCAGGCGGGCGTTCCAGTCGACCTTCCTGATCGTGGAGGAGAACACCACCTTCGGCATGTCCCGCCAGCGGCGGGCGAACTCGATGTGCGCCGGTGTGGCGCCGGGCTGCTGGTCGGCGGTCGGCCAGCTGGAGCTCATCGTCTCCCACAGTCTGCGCCCGTACAGCGACAGCTCCGTCGCCCCCACCCGGTCGGACCACCACTGGAACAGCTCGTCGCTCGGGGCGCTCCAGCCGATGTCGTCGCCGGGCGCGGCGACGTAGCCGTCCACGCTCAGGTTCATGCCGAAGGTCAGTTTCCGCATCGTGCCAGCCTCCTGTGGGTCGATCGCACAAGTACTGACGGGCGCGGCGCGGAAACCTAATCGGTGCGCGATCTGCGTCCGCAAGCAGTGGATCCAACGGCTGCGCGAGACGTCGGTGACATGACACACCCGCCCCGACTTGCTTAACTATGGACGACCTTGTCGTTACTGTCGTACCCCCAGGGTCGGCGAAGCGGTGACCGGAGGTAGCGATGAGGTCCGGACGGTGGATGCTCGTCGCCTGGCTGACCATCGGAGCGCTCGCCGCGGGGCAGCGCCACTACTACACCCAATTCGACGGCAGCTGCGCCCGAGTCGCCACCATCGGAATCACCCTGGCCACCGGTCCGCTCAACTACATCGGTCTCAACCCCACCGCCAACTGCAAGGTTCCCCAGCCGAGCAAATGACACGTCGGGCTCTACGACCGCCCGCGCCGTGTCCCTGGCCGTGCCAGGCTCTCCACGCCGAGCCTCCGGCGCCCGTCATGCGTCAGATTCCGTAGCAGCAGGCCGCCGACCAGAAGGCCGCCAGGGTCCAGGCGATCAGCACGCCCAAACCTTCCCAGGGGGAGAGCGGCGAGGTCGATGGTCGCCTGGATGGCGAGTCCGGCGTTCATAGGGGAGACCTGCCAGAGCAGGGCGGTGAGCGCCAGGTACACGCGGCGGTCGGCGAGGGCACCTCATGACGCTCTGACGTGCCCCCGGCGGGCTGGGGCGGTATATCGCCCGCGTATCGAAAATCGCATACGTGCTGATAACACGGCGCTGTCTTTACTTGGGACATGGCCTCCAGCGAATTGGGTTCGATCTACAGCGAAGCGACCTCGGTCCGTCGCGCCCAAGAGATGGCCGAGCGGTCTTCCTCGTCCATCCCGACAACAGGCCTCGCGGTCTTTGGATGCGGCAAGGATGAAGCCGCCTTTTTCCAGGAGATGGGGGCACGCCTCGGATTGTCGCTTACCCTCACTGAGGCCGCCGTCTGCGAGACCAACGCCGAACTGGCACGTGGCAACCGATGCATCAGCGTGAACCACAAGACTCAGGTCACCGATTCCACGCTTCTGGCGCTCAGCAAAGCCGGTGTGGAATACATCTCCACAAGAAGCATCGGCTGCAACCACATCGACCTGGAGTACGCCGCGCGCGTCGGTATCTCGGTCGGGAATGTCGCCTACTCGCCGGACAGCGTGGCCGACTACACGTTGATGTTGATGCTGATGGCCGTCCGCCACGCGAAATCCACCATCCGCCGCACCGACGCTCATGACTATCGGCTGAGCGACACTCGCGGCAAGGAGTTGCGGGACCTGACCGTCGGGGTGGTCGGCACAGGCCGCATCGGCACAGCGGTCATCCACCGCCTGCGAGGTTTCGGCTGCCGCGTGCTGGCCCACAACAACCGATCTCACGCCTCGAACGACCACGTGCCGTTCGACGAACTGATCGAACTGAGCGACATCGTGACGCTCCACACCCCGCTCACCGCGGACACCCACCATCTCCTCGACCGCCGTCGCATCGAGCGGATGAAGCCCGGCGCGTACATCGTCAACACGGGTCGCGGACCGCTGCTCGACACCGAGGCGCTCCTCGCCGCGCTGGAGAGCGGCAGGCTGGCCGGCGCGGCACTGGACGTCCTCGAAGGCGAGGAAGGCATCTTCTACGCCGACTTCCGGAACAGGCATTTCGAGAACGAGGCCCTGAAGCGACTGCAGCGCCTGCCGAATGTGCTGATCAGTCCGCACTCCGCCTATGACACCGAGCACGCCCTGAAAGACATCGTCGAGAACACTCTCATCAACTGCCTGAAATTCGAGAGCGGGAGAACAGCATGAGCAGACTGAAGGTCGGAGTCATCTTCGGAGGCGTCAGCGAGGAACATCCCGTCTCCGTCAAGTCGGCGCGCGAGGTGGCGAGGAACCTCGACACCGAGAAGTACGAGCCGCTCTGGATCGGCATCACGGACGACGGCGATTGGAAACTGTGCGACGGCCCCGCCGCGGACTGGGAGAACGGCCGCGCCCGTCCCGTCACGTTGTCACCCGACCGAAGCGTGCACGGTCTGCTGGTCATGGGACAGGGGGGCTACGAGACGGTGCGCCTCGACCTCGTCTTTCCCGTACTTCACGGCAAGCTCGGCGAAGACGGCGCGATCCAGGGCCTGTTGGAGCTCTCCGGCATCCCCTACGTCGGCTGCGACATCCAGGGCTCGGCCGTGTGCATGGACAAGTCCCTGGCCTACACCGTCGCCAGGAACGCAGGAATCGCCACGCCGAATTTCTGGGTCGTCGCGGAGAACGAGAAGGTCGACTCCGACCGTATCCCTTATCCCGTGTTCGTGAAGCCGGCGCGATCAGGTTCATCGTTCGGCGTCAGCAAAGTCACCGATAAAGACGATCTGCCGAGCGCGCTGAGCGCAGCGCGACAGTACGACTCGAAGGTTCTGATCGAGGAGGCGGTGGCCGGCGGCGAGATCGGCTGCGCGGTCCTCGAAGAACGATTCGGCCTGGTCACCGGCGAGGTGGACCGCGTCGACCTCTCGCACGGATTCTTCAGAATCCACCAGGAGGACTCCCCCGAGACCGGCTCGGAGAACTCGACGTTCATCGTTCCCGCCGACATCTCCGACGACTCGCGCCGGCTCGCACAGCAGACCGCCAAGACCATCTACCGCGTCCTGGGCTGCAAGGGGCTCGCCCGCGTCGACATGTTCCTCACCGACGACGGACAGGTGGTGCTCAACGAGGTCAACACCATGCCCGGCATGACCTCCTACAGCCGCTACCCGCGGATGATGGCCGCCGCGGGATTGTCGCTCTCGGACGTGATCGACCGGCTCATATCGATGACACTGCACGGGAAGAAGCGGTGAACGACGACTTCGTCTACGTTGACGACTGGGTGTCGGGAATCCGCTGGGATGCCAAGTACGCCACCTGGGACAACTTCACCGGCAAACCGGTTGACGGATATCTCGCGAATCGAATCGTCGGCACCCGGTCCCTGTGCGCGGCCCTGGAGCAGGCACGCGAGAAGGCGGCCTCCCTTGGCTTCGGGCTGCTTCTCTGGGACGGGTATCGCCCCCAACGCGCCGTCGACTGCTTCCTGCGCTGGTCGGAACAGCCCGAGGATGGCCGGACCAAGTCGCACCACTACCCGAACATCGACCGGGCCGAGATGGTCAAGAAGGGATATGTGGCCGCGAAGTCGGGCCACAGCAGGGGCGGCGCCGTCGATCTGACCCTCTATCACCTTGCCACCGGTGAGCTCGTCCTCATGGGTGGCGGCCATGACCTCATGGACCCGATCTCACGTCATCAAGCCAGCGAAATCACGCCATCCGAGGCCCGAAACCGTGAGCATCTCCGATCCATCATGGAGGACTGCGGATTCGATCGTTACGACTGCGAATGGTGGCACTACACGCTGAGAAACGAGCCCTATCCTGATGTCTACTTCGACTTTCCCATCACGTGATCGGAGCCTCCATTGCATCTCGCAGTGGGGGGCTCTGGACCGCAACGATGAGGTCGTCATGCGGCGCACCGGCCTGTCCGGGCTGGAGGTCTTCCTGGGGGGGATCGATCCATCGCGACTGCACGACTGGGCCTCCGACGGATACCGCTCAAGCGAGGAGTATCTGTTCTGGTCCCGTAAGGTCTGCGGTCTGGCGTGTCTGCAGTCGCTGCTCCGCGGCTGGACCGACATCCGGCTGTCGATGGGTGAACTCCTCGCGCAGGCCCTCGACTGGGGCTGCTACGTGGTGGAGCCCTCCGGCAAGGTCCAAGGACTCATCTACCGGCCGTTCATGGCCTGGGTCGATTCACAGTTCGGATTGCACTGCGAACTGGTCGAGCACACGCCCATTCAGGTATCCCACCGAGAGGTGGGGCCCGGGCAGGTCCTGATCGCGTCAGTATCACCCGAGATTCGCGACCCGAACACTCGCGAGCCCCAACGTGGGGGTCACCTTGTGCTGGTCTATGCGGTCGATGACGGTGTAGTGCGCTTCCATAATCCGTCAGGCTATTCCCACAATTCAGACTCCGCATCGCTGCCCATGCAGGCGTTCGAACGCTTTCACGCGAGACGCGGAATATTGATCAGGAGGACATCGTGATCCCAGGCGAGCCGCCACCGCGCGTCGTTGTCGCAGGTGGCCATTCGGCAGGGCACATCGAGCCCGCGATGAACTTCGCCGACGCCCTGCGCCGTCTGGAGCCCGTGGCCGAGATCACCGCTCTCGGCACCGTCCGCGGCCTGGACACCACGCTCATTCCCGCCCGTGGCCACCCGCTCGAACTCATCCCGCCGGCGCCGCTGCCGCGCAAACTGAACCGGGCCCTGCTGCAGACGCCGGGCAGGCTGCGCGACTCGGTGCGGGCGACCGAGGCCGTGCTCGACCGCGTCCGGGCCGAGGTCGTGGTGGGCTTCGGCGGCTACGTGGCCATGCCGGCTTACCTCGCCGCACACAGGAAGGGCCTGCCGATCGTCATCCACGAGGCGAACGCCCGGCCCGGAGTGGCCAACCGGCTGGCGGCCCGGATGACGACGCACGTGTTCACCGCCGCGCCGAGTGTCCGGCTGGCTCACGCCACCGCCATCGGTATCCCGCTGCGGCCGGCGATCAGCGGGCTCGACCGGTCCGTGCTGCGCGACGCCGCCCGGCGGCGGTTCGGGCTGCGCCCCGACGGGCCGGTGCTGATGGTCACCGGCGGTTCGCAGGGCGCCAGGTCGATCAACGCCGCGGTGTCCGGTGCGGCTGCGACGTTGCGAGCGGCCGGCGTGCAGGTGCTGCACATCACCGGGGCGCAGCACGCGGTCGAAGCGCCGGACCGCGGCCCCGCCGACCCGCCCTACGTCGTCATGGCCTACGTGGACGAGATGCAGTACGCCTACGCCGCGGCAGACTTCGTGATCTGTCGCTCGGGGGCGATGACGTGCGCCGAACTGGCCGCCGTCGGCCTGCCGGCCGCGTACGTCCCGCTACCGCTGCGCGGCGGTGAGCAGCGGCTGAACGCCGAGCCGGTCATCGCGGCCGGTGGGGCAATGCTCGTCGACGACGCCGACCTCGACGCGGCTTGGATCGAGACCACCCTGATCCCGGTGCTCGACGATCCCGAGCGGATCGCGGCGATGGCGGCCCGCGCGTCGGCTGCCGGCGCACCGGACGCGGACGTCGTCCTGGCCCGGCACGTGCTCACCGCGGTCGCGGAGCGACGCGACCGAACACGCGGATACGGCGCCGGTTCCCGGCACGCCGAGTCTTCGCCGCCGGCCGCGGATGCGTACGACGGAGGGCACCAGCGATGATCGACGGCCGGACGCGCACAGGTCCGGCGAGCGACGCGGCTGCACCGGCCAGGCTGGAATCCGCGCGGGGTGAGCGAGAGCGTTCCGTCGTGTGCTCGGTGATGCTCTTGGCGATCGCCAGACCAAGGCCGACACCTACATGGCCGCTGCGGATGCGTTCGGTGCCGCCGCGTGCCGATCCGGTTCGGAACCGCCGAGCCGACAACGGTTCGGTGGACGCCGGGCGCCTCACACCTCCAGCACCTGCACTCCGGCATCCGCGAGGGCCGCCCCCGTGTCCGGATCGACCGGAGCGTTCGTGATGACCACGTCCAGGTCGGTGGCATCGCAGACCTTCGCCATGCCGGTGCCCGGGAACTTGCCGACGTCGGCGACGAGGACCACCTGCCCGCTGGCCGCGATCATGGCTCGTTTGACCGGCACCTCGACCACCGTCGTGTCCATGACGGTTCCGGTCGGCCGTATCCCGCTGGTGCCGAGGACGAGCCGGTCCGCGTGGATCTGCCGCAGGTTGTCCTCCGTCAGGTAGCCCACCAGCGACCGGTAGTCACGGCGCAGCATGCCGCCAAGAACGACGAGTTGGACGTGCTGGTCGTCGGCCAGCGTCTCGACCACCGGGAGGCTGCTGGTGACGACCGTCAGCGCCCGGCCCCGCAGGTGCCGCGCCACCATGTGCGCGGTCGTGCCGATGTCGAGCAGCACGGTCTCGCCGTCCTGGATCATCTCGGCGCAGCGCAGCGCGACGGCGTCCTTCTCGGCGGGCCGGACCTCGGCGACGTCCGTGAAGGGGTCGTCATGGCCCTCGACCGGCATCGCACCGCCGTGCACCCGTTTGAGCAGGCCCTCCTCGTCGAGCTTCTGCAGATCGCGGCGTATGGTGGCGAGGCTCGCCGCCAAGCGTTCGGCCAGCGTCTCCGCCGTCACCGGCCCTTCGGAGCGCAGGACGCGGAGGATCAGCTCATGGCGTCGGTCCCGGAGCATGCGTCGACCGTACTCGCGCAAGACCGATCACCACCAGACATTCTCGATCACGCTCTTGCGCGTCGGCTCTCGTGGGCGCACGAACCCGACAGGCGCTCCCACCTGACCGCCGTCGCGGCGAACCGACCGACACCTCCGGCAATTTCAAGCAAGAACGCTCACATGTGTGAACGATCCTGATGACTCTTGCGTGCCTTGTCCTACCCGGGGCACAATTCAGCGCACTGCCCGCCCAGGGCGGAGGCCATGGGCTGGGACGCCTCGTTGCCATGGAGGGTGCGCGATGACCGGACTGAAGCGACTTACGGGAAAGGGTCTGGTCTCCCTCGTGACGGGCGCCGTGCTGGCGCTCACCGTGGGCACGTCCGCCGCGAGCGCGGACGCGGGCGAGGACAGGAACGCGCGGGCCCGTGCCACCTCGGCCGTCGACGCGATGATGGGGTTCTACGACCAGGCGAGCGGACGCTGGCAGCCCGAGAGCCCCTGGTGGCAGTCGGGCAACGCGCTCCAAGCGCTCCTCGACTACATGGCGCGGACCCGCTCGACCCGGTACCTGCCCCAGGTGAAGAACACCATCGAGCTCCAGCGCAAGCCGCTGCCCTGGTGGCCGCAGGGCGACGGCGAGTTCCGCGCGGACTCCACCGACGACACCGGCTGGTGGGCGCTGGCGATGGTCCGCATGTACGACCTCACCCGCGACACCAGGTACCTGAAGATCGCCGAGACCGACGAGGCGTACATGCGCCAGTACTGGGACGACACCTGCGGCGGCGGCATCTGGTGGGACCTGCCCGGGAAGACCTACAAGAACGCCATCAGCAACGAGCTCTACCTCAAACTGGCCGCCTCCCTGCACAACCGGATCCCGGGCGACACCGAGTACCTCGCCCGCGCGCGCCAGACCTGGCGCTGGTTCGCCCGCAGCGGGATGATCAATGGATCCCACCTGGTCAACGACGGCCTGGCGACGCAGAGCGGAAACTGCGGCAACAACGGCGGCACCACCTGGACGTACAACCAGGGCGTGATCCTGGGCGGCCTGACGGAGCTGCACCGCGCCACCGGCGACCCGTCCCTGCTCGCCACCGCCCGGCGGATCGCCGACGCCGTGACCACCGACCCGGGCCTGTCACCGCGCGGAATCCTCACCGAACCCTGCGAGGCCGCCGCCACGTGCAACTCCGACCAGGCGGCGTTCAAGGGCATCTTCGCGCGGAACCTCGCCGAACTCGACCGCGCGCTCCCCGGCCACCCGTACCGGAGCTACCTGACGACCCAGGCCCGCTCCGCCTTCACCTACGGACGGAACAACGCCGACCAGTACGGCCTGCGCTGGACGGGCCCGTTCGACCAGGCCGACATCGCCCGCCAGGAGTCCGCCGTGAGCCTGCTCATCGCCGTCCTGTAACCCCTGAGCGAACGGACTCGCCCCCCCACGACGACGCCGCCACATCCGCCACGCCACGTGAAGGCGGCATGGACGCGGTGCCGCCGCACCATGCTTCGACAATTCACGTCAGGTATGACCGCATCACCGGTTGGGAACTATGTCCAGGCGGGATCACGGCCGGTCAGGCCGACGATGCGGTCCAAGGTGGGTGCGTCCGCCGGCACCGCGACCTCCGGTCCGTACATGCCCATCTCCCGCCCCTGCTCCACGCTGGCGAACACTGTGTCGTGCAGATGCGTCAGCAGGTCGGCGGGCAGTTCCAGCCGCTGCCCGGTCGCGACCGCAAGGTCCCAGGCGTGCATGGCCAGCTCGCCGACGATCATGTCGCCCAGGACGGGCGCGGGCAGCGTCTGCGGTGTGCCCATGCTCGTCTCGCCCTCCCAGGCGCTCGGCGGCGCCCACGACGACGTGATGTCGTCCAGCAGGGCGAGCAGGTGGCCGCGCCAGTCGCCGGCCGCCAGGTCAACCTCGGACTCGGTGCCCGCCGGCTGCGGAACGGACTCCTTGCGGCCGCCGCCGGCGAGCGACGGGCCCCAGAACAGGAGGTGGTTGACCAGCGCCCGCACGTCGTACTCCGTGCACGGAGTCTTGTTGGCGAGCTGGTCGTCGGTGATGGTGCGGGCGACTGCGGCCATGGCCTCGGCAGCGTTGGACAGATGTGACATGGCAGCGACGCTAGGCGGCCCGGGCCGGAGGGGTATTGGACAAAGGCGACATACACTCTGCTGAGTGGAGCGGGACGTTCGTGAGCTGCGGGGTGCGTGGACCAGGTATCAGCGCCACACGTTTCACAGCCCGTCGCCGGCGCTCGCACCATGGGTGGAGCGGTACTGGGAGGCTCGCTGGGACTACGCCGAGCCCTACCGGCAGAAGATCGTGCCGTACCCGAACGTGCACCTGTCGTTCGGCGGCGGCCGCGCGGACGTCAACGGCGTGTGCAGCGGCTACCAGATCAAGGTTCTCGAGGGCCGCGACCAGGTCTTCGGCGTCGCGTTCCGGCCGGGCTGCTTCCGCCTGTTCCTCGGTGCCTCCGTCTCGACGATCACCGACCGCGTTGTCCCGGCGACCGAGGTGTTCGGCCCGGACCTGCCCACGACGCTCGACGTGCCGACCGTGGAAGCCTTCCTGCTGAGACACCTGCCGGACGACGACCCCCGGGTGCGCCAGGCGGTGGCTTCGGTCGAGCTGATCGCCAAGGACAAGGCCCTGACCAGGGTCGAACGCCTCGCCGGCGAGCTGGGGCTGAGCATGCGGGGGCTGCAACGGCTTTTCGCGGAGTACGTCGGCATCGGCCCCAAGTGGGTGATCCGCCGCTACCGCCTGCACGAGGTGACCGCACGCATGGCCGCCGGCGGGGCGATCGACTGGGCCGCGCTGGCGGCCGACCTCGGCTATGTCGACCAGGGCCACTTCATCCGCGACTTCAAGGGCATGTTCGGCGAGCGACCGACCTGGTACGCGCAGCGGTATTAGTCCGCGTTCCCGCGACACCCACGGCGGCGCGCTCGACGACATCGCGCTGGCAACCGACCCGTCCCCCCTGAACCGGAGGAGAGGTCACGACGGCAGGCGCGCCGGGCGGGTGTCCGCCGGGTGAGTGGACGGCCGCGGCGGCTCGATGTCACAGGCGTGCACCAGCCGGTGTCTTGATGTCGACTGCACCAACCCGTTGGGCCGCGCTCAATGGCAATCTCCGAAAGAGGACCGTGTCGTGGACGCACCGCGTGAGGGCCGCCGGCAGCCAGGGCCGCCGGAGAAGGAGAAGGCTCGAGATGTGGGCGAGCTCGTCGCCGACCCGGAGACCGAGGCGTTCCTCGCCCACCGGAACATGCTGTTCACTGTCGCCTACGAGATGCTCGGATCGGCGGCCGACGCGGAGGACGTCCTGCAGGAGACCTGGCTGCGATGGGTGAAGGCCGACGTGGGGCAGGTGCGCGATCAGCGCGCCTACCTGGTCCAGATCACGACCCGCCAATCGATCAACCGATTGCGCAGCATGAGACGCCGCAGGGAGGCCTACGTCGGTCCCTGGCTGCCCGAACCGCTGCTCACCACACCGGACGTGGCCGAGACATCGAGCTCGCCGAGAGCGTGTCCATGGCGCTGATGCTCGTGCTGGAGACGCTGTCACCGACCGAACGCGCCGTGTTCGTGCTGCGCGAGGCCTTCGGGCTCGGCTATGGCGAGATCGCGGCCGCCGTCGGGAAAACCTCCGCGGCCGTCCGCCAGATCGCTCACCGCGCCCCATCCGATCACCGGCGCCGAGAAGGTGGCCCGTTTCATCGTTGGCGGCCTGGCCAAGACCGATGCCACTCTCACCGTTGGGCCGACCGTGGTCAACGGCAACCCGGCTCTGATTCTGCGCGTGAACGGCGAGGTCGACGGCGTCTTGGCGGTGCGCGTCGAGGACGCCCGCATCACCGGTCTCTACTACGTCCGCAACCCCGGCAAGCTGACCCACGTAGAGACCGAGACCTCACTCACCCTGCGATGAGCACGGTCGCGGAGCAGGCGCGCGCACCTCACTGAGGCACCATCCCTCGGCTGAGGCTGCGCCGATCAGGTGACCGAGCAGGCTCCGTTCATCGACCCCATTGCAGGCGACGGCAATCCGAGGGATCCACCCTGCACGGCGGTCGGGTTCCACATCCCCTTCAGCCGGTGACAGACCGGCCGATGCCGCTTCGACGCTGATGCCGCATGCCCATCTTGAAAGGACTCCATGAGTATGAAACCTTCACGGGTCGCGCTCGCCGACGGCGGCGGGGACGTGCCGGACGCGCGTCAGTTGCGCGTGGTCCTGACAGCCGTCTCGATGGCGCTGATGGCCGTCATCGCGTCGGTGTCCGGGCTGACCGTCGCCCAGACGCAGATGGCCGTCGACTTCGACACCTCGCAGAACACGGTCCTGTGGATCATCAACGTCTACACCCTCACCCTGGCCGCACTGCTGCTCCCGCTCGGCGCGATCGGTGACCGCTTGGGCCGCAGGCCCACGCTGATCGCCGGGCTGGTCGTCTTCGGGGTCGCGAGCATCGCGGCGGGCCTGGCCCCCACCGCCGAAGTCATGATCGCCGCGCGCGTGGCCGGCGGTATCGGCGCAGCGACGATCATGCCCATCACCCTGGCCGTCATCACATCCACCTTCCCCGAGGAGCAGCGCGGGAAGGCGATCGGCGTGTGGACCGGCGTGGCCGGAGGAGGCGGCATCCTGGGCATGTTCCTGTCCGCTCTTCTGGTCGACGTCGCCGACTGGCGCTGGATGTTCGTCCTGCCCGTGGCCCTGATCGTCATGGCCCTGGCCATGACGTCGAAGTCGGTTCCCAACTCCCACGAGCGCTCCGCTCACGCTGCTGGTGGTCTTCGGTGTTCAGTCGGGCATCTTCGTGGTCCTCTTCCCGTTCTTCCAGGCCGTGCTCGGCTGGTCGGCGCTGCTGTCCGCGGCGGCGCTGATGCCCATGGCGGTCGCGATGATGACGGCCTCCGGCCTGGCCCCCAGGCTGGCCGCGCGGGTCGGCCCCCGCCTGACCATGAGCTCGGGAATCGCTTTGACCAGCGTCGGTCTGGCCCTCCTGGCCCTGTTCGTCTCCATCGACGGCGGCTACCTGTCGATCCTGCCCGGAATCGTTGTCATGGGCGTCGGCATGGCCCTGTCCATGGTGCCCTCCACCGAGGCCATCACCCGTTCCCTGCCGCAAGGGAAACAAGGCGTCGCCTCCGCCCTCAACGACGTCACCCGAGAATTCGGCACCGCACTCGGCGTCGCCATGCTCGGCGCGCTCCTGACAGCCGGCTACCGCAACGCCATCGACGACCGGCTGGACGGCATTCCGCAGGGGACCGCAGGCACCGCACGCGAGGGCATCGCCAACGCACTCCAGGCCTCAAACAGCGCAGGCTCGCAGGCTCAGACCCTGGTAGACGCCGCAAAGCAGTCCTACGTCGACGGATTGCAGCAGTCCATGTGGGCAGGCGTCGCCCTTATGGGCCTGCTGCTCGTGTACATCGTCCTCCGGGGCCCGAAGAACGCCGCCCCCGCGGCCGCACCGGACGAGGCGGAGCACACCGAGACCGTCGCCGCCCAGTGACCGTACGAGCGGCCGCTCGTCGTTTATGTCACACCTGCCGGTTTTCTCCCTTGGGATGTCACATCTGCCGATCTCGGAGTGTCGCATGTGTACCAGAACCAGTTCGGGGAGTGAAGCCAATGCAGGGACAAGCCCGCGGCGTGGGACGGTGGTCACGGCATGCACGGACCGATCATTGGTCGTTCTTGTTCGCCCAGCTCGCGATTTACTCGTTCCTGGTACTCATCGTCACGGGCGCGTTCCTGACCGTTTTCTTCGACCCCGACATGACGCAGGTCACCTATAACGGCTCTTACGGGCCGCTACGGGGCATCCCGGTCAGTGAGGCGTACGCGTCGACGTTGGACATCAGCCTCGACGTGCGCGGCGGACTGCTCATGCGGCAGATCCACCACTGGGCCGCGCTGATCTTCGTCGCCGCGATCACCCTGCAACTGCTGCGGCTGTTCTTCACCGGCGCGTTCCGCCGCCCGCGCGGCCTCAACTGGCTGATCTGGGTGACCGTACTGGTGCTGGGCATGGTGACGGCCTGGACCGGCACAATTCTGCCGGACGACATGTTGTCCGGCGGCAGCCTCGGGCTCCTCCAAGGCGTGACCCAAGCGATTCCCCTGGTCGGCACCAGCCTGACTTACTTGATCTTCGGCGGTGAGTTTCCGGGGGAAAAGATCATCACCCGGCTCTACTGGCTGCACATCCTCGTCCTTCCAGCGGTCCTGGCCGCCCTGTTCGTCCTCCGCCAGAGGCTCGTCCGCGAGCACGGCCACACCCGTTTTCCCGGCGCCTTCTCGGGAGACGCGTCGCGCGGCTCAGCGGTGGCGCTTCTGCTGGCCACTGGCGGGGTTCTCGCGCTCCTCGGAACGTTCGCGCAGATCAACCCGGTCTGGCAGTACGGCCCGTACCGGCCAGGGGACATCACCGCCGGAGCGGTGCCCGGCTGGTACATGGGCTTCCTGGACGGAGCCGTGCGGATCATGCCGGGCTGGGAACCCAGCGTGGCCGGCCACCCGATCACCCTCGCGGTGCTGGTGCCCGCGCTTCTCATGCCGGGGGCGTTCTTCACGGTCCTGGCGGTCTATCCCTGGATAGAACGGCGGCTTACCGGCGATCACGGCATTCACCACGTTCTGGACCGCCCCCGCGACGCGGTGACCCGTACGGCAGTGGGTGCGGCCGGCATCGCCTTCTATGGATTGCTGTGGGCCGCGGCCGCCAACGACCAGATCGCGGACAACTTCCGCCTGTCCTTGTACGACGTCACCTGGTTCTTCCGGTTGGCCGTCTTCGCCGGACCGCCGCTCGTCTACGCCGTCACCCGGTTGATCTGCCTCGGGCTGACCTACAGGGACCAGAGGGATTCCGAGCACGGCCGCGAGACCGGACGGATCGTGATGAGTTCGGAAGGCGGTTTCAGCGAGATCCACGAAGCCCCGCACAGGCCCCGCGAACTGACACATTGACCTCGGCCTCATCGACCACAGGCGGCCGCCCTGACCGCGGCGGGTCGTCCAGGCCGACCCGCAGCACGCCGGGCACTGAGGCGTGACCAGGGGGAAGTGGGGCTCGGATCGGGCCGCCGAGCCCGTCCTGGAGCCGACATGGGGACGAAGTGGGGCGAAGCGGGCGGCGGACCAGCCTGGCGTTCTCGCGTTCGCCCTGGTCAGGGCTGGGTGGGTCGCGTGGGACTCGAACCCACAACCTACGGATTAAAAGTCCGCAGTTCTTGTATCAGAGCAGTGCTCTTAGTGCCGGGGTGCACAGCTCTGTCCACATCCAACTCCATTTCCATACCGTGCCATGTCGCGTGGTGCTGCCCTGGTTCAGAACCGTCGAGCAGGTAGCGAGCCGACCTGGTCGACGGCAACGGCGGTGGGGCGGGTGGGGACCTTGACGTGAGGCTTGGGCCGGTCTGCTCCCGGGAGGGAGGAGGGGGCTGGGCGCTGTCGCCGCGCCGTCCGGCTGTGGGCGGTGTCCTCTTCGTCGGCGCGCCGAGGGGTCTGGGGCGGGGTCCGCATTAGGTTCGGGGGTGAGGCGGGCTCCTGGACTCATGGAAGGTGGGGCTCATGGGCGGTAATGCACCAGAGGTATGGATTTCGGCGGCTGAAGGCGACCTGATCCGTGCTGATGCGATCGTGGTCCTGCGTCTGGACGGGACTGGCCGGTTGACGGTGCAGTTGCGCGACGAGGCGAAGGTCAGCGTGTCCTTGTTGGAGGGGGTGTCGGGCGATGGTCGTCCGCCCGCGGACTTCCATCGCCGGCTGGTCCGGATGATCGCCGAGGTCGCGGACTCTGGGAGCGCGCAGTTGATCAGTGCGCGGCGTGTTGACGGCGGTTGGCGCTGGGTCAGCGAACCCTTGTGAGCGGAGGCGCACGCCGGCCCCCTGTCGCTGGGGCGCAGGGCTTGTGCCTTCATGTGGGGACGCGGAGGGCGAGGAGGGCGACGTCGTCCTCGCCGCTGAGTTCCATGCGTTCCAGGAGTTGGTCGCACAGGTCGGACACGGGGAGCGGGGCCAGGTGGGCGCTGTGGCGGCGAAGGCTGGTGAGGCTGTCGGTCAGGTCGGTGCCGCGGGTCTCGATGAGGCCGTCGGTGTAGAGCAGCAGGGTGGACAGCGGCGGCAGTTCGCGAGTGCCGTCGGGGCGGCCACCGGTGAGGGCGGGGTTGCCGAGCAGCATTCCGTGCTCTTCGAGGAAGGTCGTGGCGCCGTCATGGGTGATCAGGAGCGGCGGGGGGTGGCCGGCGTTGCACCAGCGCAGTTGCCAGGATCCGGCGGTGGTCTTCTCGACGCGGGCGAACACGGCGGTGGCGAGTTCGGCGTCGCTGGCGGCGTCCATCACCGCGTCCAGGCGCTCCAGGACGGTGCTCGGGGGCGCGGCGAGGTCCCAGGCCAGGGCCCTGAGCATGTTGCGGACCTGCGCCATGCGGGACGCCGCGCGCAGGTCGTGGCCCATGATGTCGCCGATGACCAGCCCGGTGGCGCCGTCGGCGAGGGGAAAGGCGTCGTACCAGTCGCCGCCGACCCAGCTGGCCTGGGCGGCGGGCAGGTACCGGGCCTGGAGTTGCAGGTCGTCCGGTTGGGGCAGAGGGGTGAGCAGGCTGCGCTGCATGGCCTCGGCCGTGTTCCGTTGGGTGGCGAAGAGCCGGGCGTTGGACAGGACGAGGCCGGTGCGGCGCGCGATGTCCTCCACGACGAGCCGGTCGTCAGGACCGTAGCCGTGCCGGGGGCGGGAGTAGCCCAGGGTCAGCGCGCCGTAGGTCTCGCCCCGGGCCGCCAGCGGGGTGATGATCACGTTGTGGGCGTCCATGGTCTGGAAGAGCTCGTGCTGCGCGGCGGTGAGCGGCTCGTCGGAGTACGGCCGGGCATCGTCGCCGCCGACGACCATGGTCGTGCCGCCGTGCAGCACTCGCGCGAGGGGGCCCGCGCGGGGACCGGGGGAGCGGCGGCAGTGGCCCTTCCAGGTGAGCGATGTCGGCGGGGGAGAACTCGCGGTGGGTCGCGGCCACCCGCTCGACGCGTCCGTCCGGGATGAGCAGGTCGACCTCCGCCCAGTCACCGAGCGCGGGCACCGCCAGCCGGACCAGTCGCCGCAGCACCTCGTTCTCGTCCAGGGTGGACGACAGCACGGTGGTGATCTCGGCGACCAGCTCCAACCGGGAGTTGGCCCGCCGCGCCTGCTCCATCCGGTCGTGCTGCTCCCGCTCGATCCGGAGCCGCTCGGTCGCGTCCTGCAGCACGATGACCGCTCCGGTCACCGCCCCGGCTCCGCGTCCCTCAGTTCCCGGCTCGTCGGCGTGGATCGGAGCGGATGACCAGGCCAGCATCACCGGGTGCCCGTCACGATGGGTGAACGAGTCGCCGTCGGCGTGGTCGGGGACACCGGCCCGCAGCGCCCGCAGGATGCGGTGGTCTCGCAGCGGAGGGGCACCGCCCGCTGCGATGCGGGGCAGGAACCGCTCCACCGGCCGTCCCAGCGCCTCCTCGGCGGTGTAACCCAGCAGATGCCGGGCCCACGGATTCCAGGCAGTGATCCTGCCGGACGTGCTGACGGCCACGATCGCCGAGTCCATCGCACCGACCGGGCCCGCGTGGTCCGCACCGACCCGGGCGTGCGGCTGCCCGCTCATCTGCTCCTCCTGGTCGGACATCAGGACCCCTGCCCCCCGCGGCCACCGGAACACCTCGGTCCCGCAGGTGCATGGGCCGATCTGCCGGCGGCCCGCTCCCCGAAGGGTCTCGGGTGCACTGCGCTGCCGCCTCCGACCGGCCGATTCAGGAGACGATCAGAGAGACGACGGCGACGACCGCGCAGACGGCGGTCAGCGCGATGGCCATGCCCGCGGCGAGGCCCTTCATCAGCGCGAGGTATTCGTCCTTCATCGTCATTCGCCCGCCTCGGGATTCGATGGATTCTCGTCGGGGCCGCCTGGGTGCAGAGCGAGTGGCGGGGGATCACGTGGGCGGCCGATCAGTGAACGGCCCGCGCCGTCCGGTACGACCGGCGTGGCCGGGCACAGTGCGCTCTGGCCGGCGTGCCCGTGCCGTCCGGAGTCCCGGCGGTCATGCCGTGGACGCGGCCCGGGCCCCCGGAGCCGTCTGGACCACGAGTACGCGGTCCAGACCTGTGAGGTGGAGGAGTTCGGTGAGTTGCCGGTTCGGGGCACCGATGCGGACGATGATCCCGAGTCCTGCCGCGCGGCGCTGGACGCCGACCAGAACGGCGAGCCCCGCCTCGTCGCAGGACGGCACCTCTCCCAGGTCGAGTATCAGCAGCCTGCCGCTTGGACGCAGCATGCGCAGCAAATGCTCGCGCAGTGCCGGCGCCGCGGCGGCATCGAGGTCGCCGTGCAGCGCGACGGTGGTGTGGCCGGGACGCCGACGGGCGGGCACCCGTCCCGTGGCGGGTGCCGTGGTCAGATCATCGGCAGTGGACGCGGCGGTCATGGCACTCATTGGTGATCTCCGATCACGGAACGCTCTACCGCCCCGGGAGGTGGGCGATGAATGACACCGAATCGCGTGGCACGGGAGGCGCGGATCTCCTCCGCGGCACCTGGCCGACCGGGACCGCCGCCTGGCGACGTATGCGAATCGAAGACCGTGCGGGCCATCTCGAAGGCCCCGTTCTCGGTCTGTGGAGGACCGGGTCGTGATCGCAGGAGACGGCGCCGACATGGCGGCCCGCGCACGAAGTGCCTCCGGTACCACGGAGCCTACGCCACCGGGCCTCGCCCGGGGGTGCTGCCGGCGATCGAGGTCACTGGAGCGCCGGACCACCCTGCGCCGGCTCATCGCGATGGGTGGGCCTGGGCGTTCGGGGGTATGAGCTGGCCACACCTCCGGAATAACGGGCACGAACGCCGGGCGCCCCCTCCGGGCCAGCAAAGGCAGGGGCACGCTGTGGGCGCGATGGATCAGATGGTGCGGTTACTCGGTCTCACCAGACCGCCCCCCGAACCAGCATCCGCGCCACCGCTGGCAGCCGCGCAGCACCGGGAGTTGGCTGACGCCATGCGGTGCCTGCCCGGGGGTTTCCAGGATCGCCTTCCCGCCTCGACGCTGCGGCGTGTGGCCGACTCGGCCGCCCTGGGCGGTGGGAGAAGGCGATCGGCGAGCTGATCATGGGCCTGTACATGAGGGACGCACCGGTCAGCGCAGGGGAGCGCGGCGAACTGCGCGACGCTCTGCAGGCGCTCGGGGTGCCGGCCCATCGCCTCGACAGACTGCGCTCCCGCTGACCCCAGCGGCCACCGGAGCCGGTGGGGCGGTCGGAGCCCGGCGGGCCTCGGCAGCTCTCTTCACGCCTGCATTTCTCGCCACGCTGAGCGGCCAGGGGACGTTCCTTGTGCCGCGCTCCACTACTGATCACTGCAGATCAGGGACGCCGAGAAGCCCCAGGCCAGCCCTGGCGGCACGGATTCGGCACCTCCGGACGGACGGAAATTCGGGATTGGAAATCCCCCTCCGTCAAACCCTCGGAATCAAAAGACAGGGGAGAAATGTCGAAAACTTGGGCGGATATTACTCCAGGTTTTTAAGGCGCCGAGGGTTGGCGGCTAGAGTAAACATATCCGGCAAAGACGACATCCCCACCCTAGAGGGTGATCCGCCACACCGGCTCGTTCACTGCTCGGAACCGCTTCGCGGTTCAAGGGGAAGGGGAATCCCATGCGTGCCACCGCGGAACCAGGAACGATCGTCGGCCCTCCGCCGCCCTCGGCCCCCCGGCTCGTCCTGCGGCCGTCCGCCCCGCTCAGCCGAAACCGTTCAGAACGGGGCCGCACGCTTCTGGACGGTGCGTGGTGGCCCCGCTCGGCCGATCCGGTCGCCGAACTGCCCGGGTTGCTGCTGGCCTTGAGGGCCCACGGCCCACCCGACGACCGCCGGCCGATCAGCCACGTTCTGCTGCGGGCGGCCGACTGGGACAGCCATCCGCGCCGCCTGCTCGTCAACGGTCCCGACGACACCCGCGAGGTCCTGCTGAGCTGGTTCGACCACCTGCCCGCCGGGCTGCTCACCGCGATCTACGCCGACGGCCGCCGCGTCGAGCTGCTCACCGTCCCGGCCGCCACCGGCAGTGCGGCGGCTCAGGCGGCCCTGGAGAGGGCCGCCGATCCTGCCGGCAGTCTGCCCGCCCGCGACGTGCCGGCCGTACCGACCGCTCCGGCCAAGCCGCGGGACGGGTGGGGCGCCGAACCACCCCGAAGCGCCTCGACACGGCAAGGCGAACGACTGCGTGAACCGGCGACGTCGCGCTGATCAGCGGACAGGATTCACACGGCCGGAGCCACCACCTCGCGATCGGAGATCGCCATGACCGGCAGCAGGCCCACCGCTCTGAGCAACCGATACGCCGAACACACCAGGTTCGCAGCAGTGAACCGCTCCCATGGAGCCGCCAGGGCCACTGCGTTTCCCCGCGGACGATCGGGAATCGCCATTCTCGCCTTGCAGGGCGATCTCGACATGGCGTCTGCCCCCGCACTAGGTGAGCATCTGCTCGCCGCGCTGCCCCGGAGCGCCCGGCTGCTGATCCTCGACCTGAGTGGGGTGACCTTCTGCGACGCGGCGGGGCTGACCCTGCTGATCGGCATCCAGCGCCAGGCCACCGGACTCGGCCTCACCCTGCGGCTGTCCGCCCCCCGCCCGCAGGTCGCCAAACTGCTGCGCATCACCGGCCTGGACCGCGGCCTCAACGTCCGCCCGGACCCCTCTCCCTACGCTCCGGATGCCCCGGGCAGATGATGCGGCCGAAGAGGACATCCACGGTGCCCGCCAGACCGGCCGCCGTCCAGGCGATCAGGCCTGGACGGCGGCCGGACCGGCGTGGTGGCCGTCAGGTGTGGTCGGCGCCGCTGCTGGGCTCGCGCGGTGGGCGGAGCGAGTTCACCACCGCGGGGCCGTCGTCCTTCAATCCAGTAAGGAAGGTCTGCGATGCCGGAACAACGGCCCCATCTACCCGCGGACGGCGGGCCCCCCGACTTCACCGTGCTGGCCGACGGGCTGATCCGCCGGGCGTTCACCGTCAGCATGGACCTGCATCAGGACCTCGCCCGGCTCAGCCCACAGGACGGTGACGACCAGCTGCCCCGGCGGCAGCGCGACGGCCGACCTGCCGCCGCGGCCCATCGCCGGGTGACCCCCGCTGAGACCGAGCGGCTGCGCAGGACACTGCGGCAGGCGATCGGCGCACTCGACGAGATCATCCACGGCATCCGCGCCGCGGCGCTCGCCCACGCCATCGCCCCCCAGGCGCCGCCGGCCACGACCTCCCCGCCCGACGGGAGACTCCACGCAGTACGTCACCGCCGCTGGACGGCGGAACGGCCACGCTGAGGTCATCGGCAGGCCGAGCGCAGCCGCGGCGTCCCCGCTTTCGGGATGGGACGGATGCCGGTCCTCACCGACGCGGCGCCCGAGTACTCCGCCGATGGCCGCGCGCTCATCGCGACCTCCCTGCTCGGGATCGACGCCGACGGGTCGCGCGTGCGCCGCCGGCTGGAGGAGATCTACGGTGACACCGCCGGGTGGCAGCTGATCGCCACGTATCCGATCGAAGGCGCTCTTCCGGCGATGCTCCCGCCACTGCGGCCGCGCCGCCCGGTGCGGATACACGGAGGACGCTACGTCTGCGGCGACCACGGCGCCGCCCCGGGACCGCGACACCGGCTCCATCCAGGGTGCCCTGGTGTCCGGCCGCCGCGCCGCCGAACCATGCGGTCGTCACCAGCGGACAGACCTCCTCGGACCCGGCAGGGCACCGTACCACCTGCACCTCCTGGCGGCGCAGGATCGGGGGATTTCCGGGCGTGACTCGGGCGTTTGGAGGTCCCGATCGAGCCCGCGAGCCAACAGGAGGACAAAGGGGGGCGTCGCCCCGGTCGGCGCCCTCTGGGCGCGCTGGGCTCCCGTCCGGGGCGTCGCGGCATCGGGGTGCGGAAAGGGTCACGGGAAACGGGTGATTCGCGCAAAGGCCATCACTAGGTCCGATCACCTGACTTCCGGTGCCCATGCGGTCATCGGTCACGGTGATGACACTTGTCGTGGATTGACTGTTTCCCGTCCGGCGCCAACGGGATTGGCTGAGGGGTGAACGAGCGGCCCCTTTCCGCGCTCCTGCGGAAGATATGCCGGGGCCCCTGCCCCGGCCGGTCCGGATGACCGTTGCCGGGCAGCCATCGATTCAAGGCTCGTCTAGGAGCTCGGTCATGGGCATCATCGCCTGGATCATCCTCGGCCCGGTCGCCGGAGTGATCGTCCACCACCGGGATCACCGCCGTCGCCGGATCGGCACTCCTCCTGCTCGCCTACCACTTCATCACCACACGCCGCGCCGGACACGGCGGCGGACGCCGGAACGGCCGGCGTCCCGGCCGCTCGAACAGCTGGGCAGGCCGCAGGTGAAATGGCCCTGGGGCGGCGGTGGACCGTGGCGGCCCGGACACCCATGAGCCCGCACTCCGGCCCCGGCCCCCCGGCAACTTCGGTGCGTAATGCTCGTTCGGAACGCTTTCGCGCCGGCCGCCCGCAGGCGGGCTCAGCAGCGCCGCCGTTGGGCACGCGACGCCATCCCGATTCCGCCGAGAACCGCACCGCGGCCCCGGACGGCTCAACGATCGAACTCCTCCAGCGAGCCCGCAAGGACCTGAAAGATGCGCGGGACCGCGGTCATAGGCGCACCGAGCCGTTCCCGTGCTCCCACGGAGCACATAGCACGCACGGCATGACGAGAGTGGGACATCATGGAGCCGCTGCGACCCGGCGACCCATCACGGCTTGCCGGTTTCCGGATCCTCGGCCGGTTGGGCGAGGGCGGCCAGGGGATGGTCTATCTCGGTGAGACCGGCGGCGGGAAGCCGGTCGCTGTCAAGGTGATGCACCGCGGGGATGACGAGCGGGCACGGACAAGGTTCGTCCGCGAGGCGGCCGCGGCACAGCGCGTGGCGAGTTTTTGCACCGCCGCCGTGCTGGCCGCCGAGGTCGATGGTGAGCGACCGTTCATCGTGTGCGAGTACATCGCCGGGCCCTCGCTCCGGGACCTGGTCCGCCGGCAGGGACCGCGCCGCGGTGGTGACCTGGACCGGCTGGCGCTGGGCACGGCCACCGCCCTGGCGGCCGTTCATCATGCCGGCATCGTGCACCGCGACTTCAAGCCCGCCAACGTGCTGATCGGCCCGGACGGGCCCCGGGTGATCGACTTCGGGATCGCGCGGGTGCTGGAGGCGAGTACGAGCGCCACCAGCCAGGTGATCGGCACACCCTCCTACATGGCCCCCGAGCAGTTCTTCGGCGAATGTGCCGGGCCCGCGGCCGACATGTTCGCCTGGGCCACCACGATGGCCTTCGCGGCGAACGGATCACCAGCATTCGGCGATGACACGATCCCGGCCGTAATGCGACGGATCCTCGACGAGGATCCCGAACTGGGCCGGCTGACGGGACGACTGCGCGCCTTGGCGGCCGCGTGCCTGGCCAAGGATCCGGCCCTGCGGCCCAATGCCGGCCAGGTGATGTGCGACCTGCCTGCGGCCGCCGCCGGCTGCCGGCGCGCACTCGCAACCGGATGAGGGGCTGCGGCGAATCTCCGCTTCTGCACGTCTCGCTTCGAGCGCGCGCTCGCGTTCATCGAGATCGTCCGGGGCCGCCCGAGTTCCTTCCAACGGGCGGCCCCGGAGAGATCCGGCCGGTCCCCCCGACATGGCGGATCACTGCTCAGCGAAGATGATCCGTCGAGTGATGGCCATGAGGTATCCGAGCATGGCTTATCTCTTTCAGAGCTTGCCGGAGTCGCATCGCCCGGATTCAGACGGGGGCGCGGCCGACCGGTGATCATCGCGTGGCGGGGCCGGCGTCGTGATGCGGATGGAGTCGACTGACCGCGTGGCTGAGGGTCGGGCGCCCGAGCGTGAGCGACGGCGTTCCCGATGGGGGCCTTCTCAGGTGGCGGGAGGGGGAGCGGGCGGGTTCACGAACGTGGTCGCGGCGGGTTGCGGGGCGCCGTTGGGTTGCGGGGCACCGTTCGGCGTGGCGGCGGGGACGGCGGCGGTCTTCTCGCGGGCGAGGAAGGCTCCGAGTTCGGCGATGGTGGTCATCAGCGGTGCGGGGAACACCACGGTGCTGTTCTTGTCCACGCCGATCTCGACCAGGCTCTGCAGGTTCCGCAGTTGCAGCGCAAGGGGGTGGGCCATCATCGTGTCCGAGGCGTCGCCGAGGGCGGCGGCGGCCATCGACTCGCCCTCCGCGCTGATGATCTTGGCGCGCTTCTCCCGTTCGGCCTCGGCCTGCTTGGCCATGGCGCGTTTCATGGTCTCGGGGAGCTGGATGTCCTTCAGTTCGACCAGGCTCACCTCCACGCCCCAGGCGATGGTGGTGACGTCGAGGATCTCGCGGATGTCGGCGTTGATGCGGTCGGTCTCCGACAGCGTCTGGTCCAGGGTGTGCTGCCCGACCACCTTGCGCAGCGTGGTCTGGGCGATCTGGTCGATCGCGGCGCGGACGTTCTCGATCGCCACGACCGACTTCACCGCGTCGGCCACCCGGTAGTAGGCCACCGCCGAGACGTCCACGCTGACATTGTCGCGGGTGATGATGCCCTGCGACTGGATCGGCATCGTGACGATCCGCAGGGTCACCCGCCGCATCACGTCCACCACCGGAATGATCAGCCGCAGGCCGGGCTCGCGAACGCCGCGGACCCGGCCGAGCCGGAACAGCACCCCCTGCTCGTACTGCTTGACGATCCGCACCGCCATCGCGAGCAGCAACAGCGCCACCAGCACCATGATCACGACAACGGCGATCAGGATTCCCATCGAATGCTCCGCTCGGTGGGGGCTGGGCCTGGACGGGCCGTGTGGAAGACCCCTATTACAGACAATCCCGTGCGGCCGCCGGGGATACCGCCGATACGGTCTGAGCCGATCACCACGACCGATCACCGCGCGGGTCGGGTGGAGGCCGGTGGATCAGTGGCGGACGGGTCAGCCGGCCGGTTGGTCGGCGGTGATGAGCCAGCTGAGCCGTTCGGACATGCCGCGGGCGCAGGCGACGACGGCGCGGACGTGAGGGGAGTCGTCGGCGGCGCGCCACAGGATCGACCAGGGGTAGAACGAGACCGGTTCGGTGAGCGGGCGCCAGATCGTCCCCGGGAGGGCGGAGATGCAGGAGGAGGGCACGCAGTACAGGCAGCGGCCCTGGGCGACCAGGGTGGACGCGGCGCGGATGCTGTCGACGGTGCCCTGGTGCACCGTGGGGGTGAAGCCGGCGGCGCGGCACATCTCGACGGTGAACTGGTTGAACTCCGGAGCCTTCATCTCCTCGGCCAGCAGCAGCGGCTCGCGGGCCAGGGCATCGACGGCCACCTCGTCCAGGTCGGCGAACCGGTGCCCGCGGGGGACCAGGACGCCGAGGCGGTCCTGGCGGAACAGGTGCGAGGCGATCCCGCCGGGTGCCTGCGCGGCGCGGCCGATGCCCACGTCCAGGCGCCCGTCGACGAGCTGCTGGTACTGCTCGGGAACCCCGACCTCGACCTGGTGGATCACCAGGTCGGGGTAGCGTGCCTGGGCCTCGTGCAGGATCTGCGGCATCGAGTCGTAGCTGGCGTCGATGATGCCCACCCGCAACGCCGGCGAGGTGCCCTGCGCGGTCCGGGCGACCTGGGCGGCGCGCTCCACGTGGGCGAGGATCTGCCGCGCCTCGATCAGGAACGCCGCCCCCGCCGGGGTCAGGGCGACGTAGTGCGTGGTGCGCTCCAGCAGGCGCACCCCGAGCTCCCGCTCCAGCCGCTGTACCTGCTGGCTCAGCGCCGACTGGACGATGTGCTCGCGGGCCGCCGCGCGCCCGAAATTGAGCTCCTCGGAGACGGAGACGAAATAGCGGAGCTGGCGCAGTTCCACGTCTCCCGCCTTCCGGGCCGGAACAGCTGGACCCTCCAGCAGCGTACATCGCGGCGTGCACCTGAAGCTCTGCATCGCCGTCCGGCGGTTATCGCCGCTACTGATGATCCCTGCCCGCATTGCCCGGTTCGGTCCGGCCCAAGAGCAGGCTCAACTGGGGATAGGCGCCTTCCCGGCTCCCGAGCCCACCGGCGGCGTTCGAGCCGGTTGTCCCTCACCGGAGGGCATCTTTCTGGAGTCGAAGACCATGACCAAGATCGTCCCGCCAGGCGGCCCTCGATGCGGCGCACCGGACGAGACCTGCGGACCAGGCAGCGTCCGAGGCAGCGACTACGCGGTGCTGTCGCGGCAGGTGAAATGGGCCGGGCTACTGGCCCGGCGGCCCGGCTACTACTGGGTGAAGGCCGCGACGAACCTGCTGTTCCTCGCCGCGGGCTGGACCGCCTTCGTGCTGATCGGCCCGTCCTGGTGGCAGTTCGCGGTGGCGGCGTTCCTGGCGGCCGCGTTCACCCAGACCGCGTTCCTCGGCCACGACGCGGGCCACCAGCAGATCTCCGGTTCCAAGCGGGTCAACGTCCTGCTTGGACGGCTGCACGGCAACCTGCTGGTCGGTCTCGGCTACGGCTGGTGGGTCGCCAAGCACAACCAGCACCACGCCCACCCCAACCAGATCGACCGCGACCCCGACATCGCCACCGGCGCGATCGCCTTCACCCGCGACGACGCCCAGGCCCGCGGCGCTCTCGGCGTATGGCTGGCCCGCCGCCAGGCCTGGCTGTTCTTCCCGATGCTGCTCCTGGAAGGACTCCACCTGCACCTGGCGAGCGTCCGGGCACTGCTCGGGGAATGGCGCGACCTCCCGGGCGAACACCCCGGGAACGACGCGGCTGGTCGAGGGCGGCCTGCTGTTCGTCCATGCCGCCGGATACCTCACCGTCCTGTTCTGGGTGCTGGCGCCTGCCCGGGCCGTGGGTTTCCTCCTCCAGCAGGGACTTTTCGGGCTCTACCTGGGGTGCTCGTTCGCCCCCAACCACAAGGGCATGCCGATCTTCGGCAGGGACCACGGGTCCGACTTCCTGCGCCGGCAGGTGCTGACCGCGCGCAACATCCGCGGCGGCCGGATCAACGACTTCGTACTCGGCGGCCTGAACTACCAGATCGAACACCACCTCTTCCCCTCCATGCCGCGGCCCAACCTGCGCCGCGCCCAAGCCCTCGTGCGCGCCTTCTGCGCCCGCAACGACATCGCCTACCGTGAGACGACCCTCACCGGCTCCTACGCCGATGTAATGCGTCACCTGCACGCGGTCGGCGGTCCCCTGCGCCTGGAACTGGAGTACTGACCCGTAACGCGACACCCGGAAGGGGGAGGTTCGATGAATCACGAGATGAGGGTCCGCGCCATGGCCTCGGGCGTGCCGCACAGCCCCAACGGCTCGGCGCCGCGCTGTGAGCATCCGGACGGCCTGGCCCCCGTCACGCCACGATCACTTGGTTGCGCGGCGTGTGAGGCACGGGGTGACCGGTGGACGGCGCTACGGCTGTGCCTGACCTGCGGCTGGGTGGCCTGCTCCGACGACTCGCCCGGACGGCACGCGCGAGCGCACTACCAGGAGACCGATCATCCGCTCGCCGCCGCTATGGAGCCGGGATCGACCTGGAAATGGTGCTATATCCACGAACGTCCCGTATAACACTCTCGCTATGCGAAGTTATCGCCCATGCCGGAGGGCACATAGACGACGTGGGGGAACTGAACGGGCCCGAGGACGGGGTGGATCGGAGCGAAGGCTTCGGTGAGCGGCTGCTGGGACAGCTGCTGGACCGGGCGCACGAGATGCCGCCCCAGCTCATCGCACCGCTGGTGGCCGAGGAGGTGCGTGCGATCGGCGGCCGGGACGTCTCGATCCTGCTGCAGGACTACGCCCAGTTGACGCTGGTGCCGCTGCCGGGCCGGGGCCTCACCGATGGTGAACCGCTGCCGCTGGAGGGGTCCTCGGCCGGTCGCGCGTTCCTGTCGGAGACCGTCGTCGAACAACGGCGGGCCGATGGGGTGCGGATGTTCCTGCCGCTGCTGGACGGCAGCGACGAGATCGGCGTGATGTCCCTGACCCTGGACAGGGTCGACGACGACGACCGCCGGCTGCTGCGGCGGCTCGCGGGCCTGGTCGCCGACATGCTGGTGACCAAGAACAACTACACCGACCAGTTCCTGCGAGCACGGCGGCGCGCGCCCATGAGCGTGTCCGCGGAGATCCAGTGGTCCCTGCTGCCCCCGCTCACCATGACGACACCGCAGGTCGCCGTCGCCGGGATCCTCGAACCCGCCTACGATGTCGCGGGCGACAGCCTCGACTACGCCCTCAACGACGACGTCCTGCACCTGGCCATGATCGACGCGATGGGCCACGGTCTGAACGCCGCGGTCCTGGCCACCGTCGCCGTGGGCGCCTACCGGCACGCCAGACGCGCCGAGGCCGGGCTCGCCGAGCTGTACGCGTTCATGGACACCGCCATCGACGAGCAGTTCGGCCCCGACCACTTCGTCACCGCGCAGATGATGCGGCTGAACATCGGAACAGGCCACCTGCAATGGGTCAACGCCGGCCACCCCGCCCCCATGCTGATCCGCGACCACAAGGTCATCTGCGCACTGGAAGGCCACGGCACACTCCCCGTCGGCTTCGGCGGCTCCACACCCCTGATCAACCACCGCCGGCTCCTCCCCGGCGACCGGGTCCTGGCCTACACCGACGGCCTCATCGAAGAGCACACCGCCGGCGGGACTCTGTTCGGCGAGGATCGGCTGATCGCCACCATCGAACGCGTCGGGCCCGCCAGCGCGACCGTCCAGCAAATGGTGCGCGACCTCTCCCACACCCTTATGGGTGAGCGAGGCGGAATCACCAGCGACGATGCCACCCTCTTCCTCATCGAATGGCGCGGCGGCACCGCCGACCACCTCACCCGGCCCCTCCTGTGACCACGAGACCCCTGCCAGTTGGCGACCGGGCTAACGGGAGGTGAGGCGGTGAGGGTTGGTGGAGATGACGACCGGTCATCTCCTGAAGAGAAGAGACGTTCGGAAATCCGCTGTTTCCGTTGCGGCCGGGGGGCGGTTTGATGGTATTGAGCATGCGAGTCCGGTGACCATAAGGCCCATCCGGACCGAATTCACGGCTCGTTCAAGGAGTCCGCTCATGGGCATGGACGCCCGGTTCATTGATGTGATCTCACCGAAGGGCGGCGTGTGATGCCGATAGCCGGTATCGCTCTCCTCATAATCGGCGCGATTCTCGTTTTCGCCGTCACCGGATCCGTGAGCGGTATCGATCTGCACGCGGTGGGCGCCATCTTCATGGTCGCCGGCGTGGCCCTGCTGCTGCTTCCGCTGGTCGTGCGCGGAAGGCCGCGTCCGCAGCGATGGCCGGCCCGCAGCCGCCAAGACGCCATCGACGAAGCGCACGCCAGGCAAAGACGGCAGAGGGTGCCCGATGAGCATGAAGAATGAATACCTTCGGCTGGTGATGGGACTCATCGGCGGCATGGTCATCGCGGTGGCGATCGTCTGCGTGCTCATCGCGGCGGTCGCCGTCGTCGTTTCCTGACGGGATCACCAGTCGGCGGCTGGGTCCCGTTGCCACCAGGCGAAGGAGTGGATGTACCGGGCACGCCTGCGGGAGGGCCGGCGCCCATACGTCAGGGCGATGATGCCGTGGCCGTCCGCGTGGCCGGACGGATGACCGGCGGCCCCGGACGGGCTCCCGAGCGACGCGGATACGGGCGCGGATCTCGCCACAGCAGGCGCGCGGTTCCGGCCGCACATCGACCGGGCCGTGCGCGGCAGGGCAGGCCGGTATCGCGGAACCGGGCTCGGTCTGGTCACATCGCCTCTCTTTGTGCCCGGCGCCCATGCGGTCATGCGGCGAGCCCGGCGCGGACTGCCCGAGCGGGCAGGACGATGAGCGCGCGGTCGAGCCCGGTGGCGCGGAGCAGCGCGGCGACCTGCGGGCCGGGGGCGGCCAGGCGCAGGGTGATGCCGAGTCCGGCGGCGCGGCGGCGGATGCCGATCAGCACGGCCAGTCCGGCCGCGTCGGCGGACGTCACCGCGCTCAGGTCGAGTATCAGCAGGCGGCCGCTGGGCCGCAACGCGCCGATCAGGTGTTCGCGCAGCGCTGCGGCGGCGGCACCGTCCAGGGCGCCCGACAGCGCGACGATGGTGTGACCGGGGCGCCGGTGGGCGCGCATCCGCACCTCGTGGGGGCCTCGCACGAGATCTGCGGCGGCGGGCGGGGTGGTGGTGAAGGTGGTCATGGTGATCTCCGTTCGGGGAGGGGCGGAGGTTCCGTGCCCGGGCGGCCGCCCGACGGGCCGGCCGGGCAACGGGTCGGATCAGCGTGTCGCCGGGTCTCCTCGAAGGCGTCCGCCCTCGGATTCCCAGGTGTCCTCCGAGGCGTTCTGGGTGCCGGCCCGGTCCGGTCGGCCGGGTGCCGCTGTGAGGGCGGCCAGCAGGCCGGGGGTGTGCAGATGGTTGGCGGGGTGGGACGCCAGTTCCATCACCGCCTCGGCTTCGGTGCGGGTCGTGGAGACCGGGACGGTGAGCAGGTCGACGCGCCGCCCGTCGGCATGGATCGCGGTGAGGAGCCCGGCGGGAAGCGAGTCGAACCAGCTCAGCCGCACCACCCTGCTGTCGGCCGGGCCGTCGATCCGCAGCCGGCGCGGTCGGCTGTCCCAGTCGTCCACCCGCAGCAGGACGTGGGTGACGGGACGGTGGTCGTCGATGGGGCCGTGGTCCTGCAGCGCCAGGACCAGCCCCGGCAACTCCGCGACCGGGTCGGCCGAGCGGGGCCACCAGGCGCCGTCCAGCGCGGTCCGCACCGAGCCGGGAGGAGCCGCGGGGCGCAACCGCAATCGTGGAGTCGAGGGTGGTGACAGGCTGATCGTCGTGCGGCGTTCGGTGGTGGTCCACATGGCCGGCACCTTCTTCTGGATTTCGATCGATGCGGCGAGCCGGTTCCTCATCGGAGGCGCTTGCGGGTCAGCGGCCGCAGTTGGGTGAGGCGGGCGGTGCCCAGAATCAGGGTCACCGCGATTCCGGCGGCCATCGCGGCCAGGAGCACGACCGCCAGCGGCAGGACACCGCTCATGCCGGCGAAGGAGATTCGCGCGTCGCCGGTGTTGCTTACCACGACCACCATGAAGACGGCCGAATTCGGCATGACTCCCCCTCTCGGGGGCGAGCGAGCCGGTGTGACGGAACAACCTCAGAATGAGGACGTCATCGTTGCCGGATAATTTGATCCTACCCGACGATTCATGAATATTTGCAATTCTCTAAAAAGATTTCTTTTGAAGGTGTGCAGGGACACGGGATCAGGACTCATTCGAGCTCCGGGCGGGCGGTCATCGGTGCGAGTGATGGCGTGTGCGCGCTTTGCCTGTTTCCCGCCTTCAGGCCGTCCGACTTGAATGAGAAACAGCCGGTCACCGCTGGGGGCTGCGCCCGGCTGGTCCAGGACCGTCCGCTCCTCCCCGAGCCGGCCGGTCCTGGACCATGGCCGACCCGTGGTGAGGCGAGACCTTTGGCCGGGTTGCTGAACAGGAAGTGAGCCCCATGACCGTCCGAGACCGGATCTCCCCGATCCGAACCTCGAAATGCAGCCCCCCTCCCGGCGCGCCGGACTGGGCCGACCACGAACAGCGGCCCTCGAACGCGGACGCCGCCTCGCCGGCGGTCGTGTCAGTCGGCCTGCCGGCGCCCGCACCGCGTTCCGTCCAGCAGGCGCGCGCCTTCCTGACCCCCCGCCACGCCACCGGCGTGGACGAGTTTCTCTGGCAGTCCAGGGAACGGCCGATGCCCGACCGCGACGCCATCGGCGCGGTCCTCGACGCCGGCGACCGGGCCCAGCACGGAAACGGCGACAGTCCCGAGCAGGTCGAGGTCGCTGCGGCACTGCTGGTGCTGGGCGCGGTCCGCCTGGATCTGGACCAGACCGAGGCGCGCCTGTTCAGCACCGCCCAAGCCGCGGGCCTGAGCTTCGAACAGATCGCCGCCGTCCTCGGCCTCGGCGTCGAGGAGACCGAGGAGCGCTACCGGCAACTCAAACCCCGCCTGGACGAACCGGCCGCCGCACCGTCCCCGGCACCGCCGCCCCGCGCCGGCGCTTGCGGCAGATCCCCCCGCCGTCCGGGCACACCGCCCACGGATCAGCCGACCTGGGACGAACTGGACGACGAAGACTGGGGAAATTCAACCGAAGAATGAAGGAGTCCCAATGATCCAGATGGCCGACATCAGGGAATGGCGCACCCGCGCCGTCCTCGACTCCGGCGGCCGCAAGATCGGCACGCTGGAGTCGGTCTACGTCGACACCAGCACCGACGAACCCGCCATGGCCACCGTGCGGATCGGTCTGCCCACCCGGCACCGCCTGGCCTTCGTCCCCCTGGAAGGTGCGACCGCCGGCCCCGGCTACGTGCGGATCGCCCACGACAGGTCGCAGGTCAAGCACAGTCCCGCGATCGGCATGGACGACGTTCTGCCCGCCCAGGACGAGGAAGCGGTCTTCCGGCACTACGGCCTGCACTACGAACCCGGCGCAGGCGGCGAGCGCCAGCTCGCCCGCCGCTGAACACTCGGACCCGACCGAAGGAGTGAAGGCACATGATGGTCTTCGTCCTCGTGGTGGTGATCGCCGCGCTGGTGCTGGGCATCCTCGGCATCCTCGTCCACGGCCTGTTCTACCTGCTGATCATCGGCGTCATCGTTCTCGTCGCCGATCTGGCGTTCCTCGGCGTGCGCTCGACCAGGCGCGAACGGCCGCTTCGCTGACCACCTGCACGGAAACGGCCCCGACGTCACCGCGTCGTCCGCGGGCGGGTCGAAGTCGACGTCGACGTTCTCGAACCCCTTGTGGCGTTCGGTCTCGGCACAGGAGGCGTAGGCGCCGGTCTCCGGCGGTCAGCTCGACATTGCCGGTGAAGGGCGTCAGCAGGCTGCGGGGCCACAGCCGCCGCTCGCGCACTACGTTGATCTCCACGCCGGCCACGAAGGTGACCGCGCCCAGGTAGATCCACGTCAGCAGCCCGAGCACGAGACCGAACATGCCGTAGGTGGCGGTTCGCGCCCTCGAGCATGTGGGGGAGCAGGAACGCACCGGCCCATTGCAGGGCCTGCCAGACCAGCGCCGAAACGATCGCCCCCACCCGGACCTGCGCGACAGTGAGCGGCCGGACGGTCAGTATCCGGAACGCCACCGTGAACAGCACGACGTTGACCGCGACCGCCGCCATCCGGTGCGGATGGTCGTCGGCGCCGTGTCCGCCGCGGCGGTTTCCGGACCCGTAAGTCCGCGCTAGAGGAGTTGGCGCGGTTGTGCGGCCCGGCCGGGAGTCCGCTCACGGTGGCCGAGTGGCTGCAGCTTTGGCTGGACAACCACCAGGGCGCGCCGTCCACGGTGACCGGTTACGCCGATCATGTGCGGCGGTATCTAACCCCGTTGCTGGGCCACTGCTGCTGGCGGAGGTGGCGGTAGCGCATGTGGATGAGATCTTCCAGGTCATCACCCGCGAGCACCAGGCCGCGGGCCGGCGGTTGTCGACCGCGACGCTGGATCGGATCCGCGCGGCGCTGCGGGCGGCGTTGAACGCGGCGTTGCGGGCAGGGCTGGTGGAGGAGAACCCGGCGTCGCTGGTGGCGTTACCGCCGACCCGGCGAGCCCGGGCGGTGGTGTGGGCCGCTGCCCGAGTTCAGCACTGCCGCAAGACCGGGGAGCGGCCTGCCATGGCCGTATGGACCGCCCTTCACCGGGCGCAGGGATAGAAGCGGGTGTCGGCTCGGGTCGCGCGCCCTCTCGGCCCCAGGATGGCCTCAGCTCGGCCCCAGGCATGATCGCCCACATGCCCACCGAGACGTGCTTTCCCTGGTCAGGGGTGGTGGGTCGCGTGGAACTCAAACCCACAGCCTCATCTGGTGACCAGCATGTCGGCGACCAGCCCGGCCGGGGAGCCCACCAGAGGGGGCGGTTCGTTCTCTTTGAGCCCCCGGGCTCATGAGGGACACCAGCATGAGCTACGCGTTGGTTACTCCAGCTCGGGACGCAACGGCCCGCCGACCGCATGGAGGTGGCGCAGCGCCTGCGCGTAGGACTGGAGGAGACCCGTCTCGCAATAGGCGACGCCGTGGCGGTTGCTGAAGGCGCGCACGAGCGTCTGCGCGCGGCGCAGGTTGGGCCGCGGCATGGACGGGAACAGGTGGTGCTCGATCTGGTAGTTCAGCCCGCCGAGCGCGAAATCGGTGATCCTGCCACCGCGGATGTTGCGCGCGGTCATGACCTGCCGGCGCAGGAAGTCCGTCTTGTCGTTCCTGCCGAGCATCGGCATGCCCTTGTGGTTGGGGGCGAACGAACAGCCCAGATACAGGCCGAACAGGCCCTGCTGGAGGAGGAGGAAGCCCACGGCCTGCAGCGGAGGGAGTACCCAGAACAGGGCGGTGAGATATCCGCCGATGTGGGCGAGCAGCAGACCGCCCTCGGCCAAGCGGGCCCTGCCCGGCCTGTGCGCGGTGGCCTTGCCGCCGAGCAGGGCGCGGACCCCCGCGATATGCAGGTGGAACCCTTCCAGGAGCAGCATTGGGAAGAACAGCCATGCCTGGTGCCGGGCCAGCCAGGCACCGGGGCCGTGCCGGGCCCGGGCGCTCTCGGGGGTGAAGGTGATCGCTCCGGTGGCGATGTCGGGATCGCGGTCGACCTGGTTGGGGTGGGCGTGATGCCGGTTGTGCTTGGAGATCCACCACCCGTAGCTGAGCCCGACCAGTAGGTTGCCGTGCAGTCGCCCCAGCAGCTCGTTCACCCGCTTGGAGCTGGATATCTGCTGGTGGCCCGCGTCGTGCCCGAGGAACGCGGTCTGTGTGAAGGTGACTGCCAGGAACAGCGCCACCAGCAGTTGCCACCAGGACGGCCCGATCAGCGCGAAGGCCGCCCAACCGGCCGCCAGCAGGACGAGATTCGAAACGATCTTGACGGTGTAGTAGCCCGGCCGCCGGGTCAGCAGCCCGGCCCGCTTCACCTCGCGGGACAGCAGCGCGTAGTCACTGCCCCGCGGAACCGCCTCGCCCGGGTCCCGGGCGGGGGCACTGCCGGGGGTCGGAACGTTCGTGGTCGCGCTCGTGGTCACATTGTCTTCTTCCATACGGGCGAGCATTCCCGATAAAGCACGCCGGTCACTTTCAGTGAAACTCACTGGCCCGGACGCTGACACAGGCGATCCGAGCAGGGCCCATCAGCAGAGCCGATCGCCCGGCGGCGGTGGAGGTGGACGGGGCGGCGTTGTCGGTGGCGACTCGGCCGGACCGGCGGCAGCGGGCGCACGCCACCGATGCGGTGGCCGCGCTCTTGGAGGAGCAGCAGTTCACCCTGGGGAAGGTCCGGGCATCGAGGCCGGTGCCTCCGGAGGCCAAGTGCTGGTCGCCGATGTCTCCTCGCCGGCCGGCGCCTCCCGGTGGCCGGTGTTCGCGCCGGTGGCCGCGGCGGCCGGGGTACGGGCGATGTTCGCCTCTCCGCTGCAGGCGGGGGCGATCCGGCTGGGCACCCTCACCCTGTAGGCCGGGGTCACTGACCGCGGAGGAGGTCGCCGACGCCGTGACGCTGTGCCGGATGGCGGTGGCGGTGATGCTGACCGCGGGCCAGACCTCGCCGGACGGCGCGGCCTCGGATCAGGGGCGTGGCCGCTGGGCGGGCCGGGCGAGGGCAGGATCGAGGTGTACCAGGCGACGGGGATGGTCGCCGTCCAGCTCGGCGTCGGTCTGATCGACACGATGACCACGCCCGCCGCCGGCTGAAGGTCGCCTTGGCCGTCGCGGGGTCGATGAGCTTCCAGGGCAGCGTGATCGACTGGGTCGCGATCCACCGGCGCCACCACGCCTTCACCGACCGTCCCGGTGACCCCCACTCCCCCTACCGGTACGGCACCGGACTGCGAGGGCGGCTCCGCGGCGCGGCGCACGCGCACCTGGGCTGGATTTTCACAAACGACCCCACTTCCACCCGCCGCTATGCCCCCGATCTGCAAGCCGACCGGACGATGATGCGCGTGGGCCGGGCCTTCCTCGCCTTGTGCGCACTATCGCTGACATTGCCGTTCGCCGCCGGTAGGGCACTGGCCGGCACCTGGCACGCGGGGTGACCGCCTTTCTGTGGGCAGGATTGATCCGCGTCGCGCTGCTGCAGCACATCACCTGGAGCATCAACTCCCTGTGCCACATGATCGGCACGCGCCCGCACCGGACCCGCCGCCACGACCGCTCCACCGACCCGTGGCCACTGGCCCGATCGCGACCGCCCCACCAAGCCCCCGCCGCGCCCGTCGTAACCCAGTCTTCGCGCGGCCGGGTCGGTTGTGCAGCGGGGCACCGGGTAGGCCCCGAAACAGTGCAAAATGGGGCAATCGTGACCTAGTCAGGGAGGGTTGCTATGACTGGGAGCACGCCGCGCACCCGCATGTCGGGGTTGCTGAAGACCCCGCGCAGCCGGGGCCTGCTCAATGGCCTGCTGCTGATGCTGCTGGCGCTGTGGGGCGGGTTCATTCCGTTCGTCGGCCCCTACTTCGACTTCGGGTTCGGGTCGGGCGACGCTTGGGTGTAGAACCATCCCCGCGTGCGCGGGGCCGACACTTGCTGACCTGCGACGCTGTCAGTGAGGGCGTCGGTTTTCATTCGGTTGGTTTGTGATCATGGCCATAGGTGCCGATGTGATGATCTTGCTTGGGTGACGGCCGAGCGTCTTTGGAGGCCGCGTCGGGTTGTTGGTTTGGCGCGTATGAGTCGAGGGCGGGAGAGGCGTGCCATCGCCCGCGTCGTGTTCTGGACCGTGCTGTGCTCTCCATGACTCAGCTTATGGGAAGCCCCCCGCAAAGCTGCGTTGCTGACTGCGCTGGTGGTCATGGCCGTCGGTTCTGTAGGCGGTGTGACCGGATTGAGTGTGTGAGGGCTGCCGGGCCCTGAGGCGCGACCAGGGGGAAAGTGGGGCCCGGATCGAGCCGCCGAGCCGTCCTCGAGCCGACATGGGGACGAAGGGGGCAAACACGACGGTGGACAAGCCCGACATTCTCGCGTTTCCCCTGGTGAGGGGTGGTGGGTCGCGTGGGACTCGAACCCACAACCTACGGATTAAAAGTCCGGAGCTCTGCCAATTGAGCTAGCGACCCGTTCTGGCAAGCGTACCGAGATCGACGGGGGGTTCGCGACGGGGTTAGGGGGCGGGGGTCAGGTGGACGGGGAGGTGCTTGAGGCCGTTCTGGAAGTTGGAGGCCAGGCGGACGGGTGTGCCGGTGAGGGTGACGTCGTGGGGGAGGAGTTCGCGGAAGACGGCGCGCATCTGGGTGCGGGCCAGGTGGGCGCCCAGGCAGAAGTGGGGGCCGAAGCCGAAGCTGACGTGGTCGTTGGGGGTGCGGGTGATGTCGAAGCGGTCGGGGGAGGGGAAGATGGTCTCGTCGCGGTTGGCGGAGGCGTGGTAGACGACGACCTTGTCGCCGGGCTCGATCTTCTGGCCGCCGAGGTCGAGCGGGGTCGTGGCGGTGCGGCGGAAGTCCATGACCGGTGGCCAGTAGCGGAGCATCTCCTCGACCGCGGACGGCAGCAGGGACGGGTCGGCGCGGAGGCGGGCGAGTTCGGCGGGGTGGTCGAGGAGGGTGAGCAGGCCGCCCGGGATGCCGTTGCGGAGGGTCTCGTTCCCGGCGACGGCGAAGAGGAAGAACATGTTCTCGAACTCGGAGGGGGTGAGACCGCCTTCGAGCATGCGGGACATGATGTCGCCGGACGGGCGGGAGCGCTTCTCGGCGGCGAGGGCGTGGGCGTAGGCGAACATGTCGGCGAGGGCCGTGGAGGAGCGCGGGTTGATGGGGCGGCCGTCGGCGCGGACGGTCTCGGACGGGCGGTGGCTCATCGCCTCGCGGGCCATGGGGGTCATCGCGGCGGCGTCGGCGGTGGAGAGGCCGGCGTAGTCGGGGTCCTGGTAGCCGATGACGCGGGACGCCCAGTCGTAGAGGAGGCGGCGGTCGGAGTCGGGGACGCCCATGATGTGGGCCAGCGTCCAGACGGGGAGGTCCGCGGCGAGCTCGACGAAGTCGGTGTCCTCGCCGAGGGCGGAGGCCACGAGGGCGCGTGCCCGCTCGTTGATGGTGTTCTCCAAAGCGCGGACGGCGCGGGGGGTGAACGCGGCGGCGACGATGCGGCGCAGGCGGGAGTGGTCCGGCGGGTCCTGGTTCAGCATCATCGCGCGGACGAAGGCGAGGTCCTCGGGCGTGTCGGGGTCGCGGATCTGGGTGGCGCCGAGGTGGGAGGAGAACAGGTCCGGGGAGCGCAGGACGTGCTTGACGTCGGCGTGCCGGAAGACCGCCCAGAAGCCGGGGCCCGCGGGCCAGGGGCCGACGGCCGGTTCGCCGACCCGGGCGACCGGCGACGCGGCGCGGAGCCGGGCGAACGTCGCGTAGGGGACGCCGGCGGCATAGGTGGCGGGCAGGAAGATCTCCTCGTGCATGCCCTCAGCGTGCATCATGACGGGGTGAAGCCTGAAGAGATCCTCCGTGACAACTTCGCGCCGTGGGTGCTCGACCTGGGCCTGGTGCCCGAGGAGGTCGGGGACGGGACGGCGGTGCTGCGGCTGCCCTGGTCCGACCGTCTCGCCAGGGAGGGCGGCGCGCTGTCGGGGCAGGCGCTGATGGCGGCGGCCGACACGGCGGTGGTGCTGGCGGTGTCGGGGGCCAGGGGGGCCTTCGTGCCGATGACGACGGTGCAGCTCAGCACGACGTTCCAGCGGCCCGTGACGGGACGGGACGTGCTGGTGTGCGCGGAGCTGTCCAAGCTGGGCCGGACGCTGGCGTTCGCGGAGATCGACATGACCGCGGACGGGCGGACGGTCGCGCATGCCAGCGCGGTTTACGCCATCATCGGCTGACATGACGCGTACAGAGAAGGTCGTCGTCGCGGACGGCGAGTTCGACCTGCGGGTGTGGGGGACGCACGGCCCCGGGATCCTGCTCCTCCAGGAGATCTTCGGTGTCGGCGACTACATGGAGGCGGTCGCCGAGGACCTGGTCGCGCTGGGGTTCGTCGTGGCGGCGCCCGACATGTTCTGGCGGATCGAGCCGAACTGGACGACCGCGCACAACGAGGCGGCCCTGCCCAAGGGGATGTCGATGGTCTCCCAGTTCGACTGGGAGAGGGGCGTAGAGGACGCTGTGGCGGCGCTGGGGGTCCTCAAGGGGCTGCCAGAGGTGGGCCGGGTGGGCGTCCTGGGGTTCTGCTTCGGCGGGACGCTGGCGTACCTGGTGGCTGCGAACGCGCAGGTCGATTCGCTCGTCTCGTACTACGGGTCCGGTGTGCCGGGAATGCTTGACAAGCTCGACGCCGTCCAGGCGCCTGCGCAGTTCCACTTCGGCGGTGCCGACGCGTACATCCCCCGGGAGGACGTCGCCAAGGTGGAACGTGCGGTCGAGCAGAGGGACCACATGGAGATCCACGTCCAGGAGGACGGCGGGCACGCGTTCCACAACCGCAAGGCTCCGATGTTCTACCAGCCGGAGCCCGCCGCGCGCGCTTGGCGGCTCACCGAGGAGTTCTTGCGGCGGACCCTGCCGGCCTAGGGCGTGTTTTGTGGATCGTGGTTGAGCCAGAGGATGAGGCTGGCGATGGTGACGACGGCGCGGTAGTGGGCGGCGAGTTTGTCGTAGCGGGTGGCCAGGCCGCGGAAGCGTTTGAGCTGGTTGAAGCAGCGTTCGACGACGTTGCGGCGGCGGTAGCGGTCCCGGGCGAAGCCGCAGCGGCGGTGTCCGCGGCGGGCGCGGGCGGCGAGTTGGTCGCTGCGTTCGGGGATGGTGTGCGGGATGCGCCGCCGGCGCAGGTAGTCGCGGATGGTGCGGGTGGAGTAGCCCTTGTCGGCGATCAGGTGCCCGGGCCGGGTGCGCGGACGGCCCGGCCCGGCCCGGCCGATCGCGATGGCTTCGACGACCTCGATCAGCCGGGTGCAGTCGTTGACGTTGCCGGCGGTCACGGTGAAGGCCAGCGGCAGGCCGCGCCCGTCGCAGGCCAGGTGGATCTTGGTGGTCAGTCCGCCGCGGGATCGCCCGAGCGCCTGCCCGGCAGCCTGCCCGTCGGCTGGTGATGCCGGGTTCGTCCCCGACTGTTCCCCTTTTTGCGGGCGCCGGCGGCGTGCTGGTGGGCGCGCACGATGGTGGAGTCCACGCACACCGCCGACAAGTCCACGATTCCGATCGCGTCGTCGTGGACCTGGACGTGCGCCAGCAGCCGCTCCCAGGTCCCGTCCCTACTCCAGCGGCGGAACCGCTGGTAGAGCGTCTGCCAGGGCCCGTAGCGTTCGGGCACGTCCCGCCAGTCCGCGCCGGTCCGGACCTTCCACAAGATCCCGTTGATCACCTGCCGGTGGTCACGCCACCGCCCACCAGGCCCCGAAGCCACCGGCAGCAGCGGCTCGATCCGCGCCCAGGCCGCATCGGTCAACTCATGTCGCCGCACCATGGCCACCATCAAGCCACAAACCAAAGATCCAGATCCGCAAAACAGGCCCTAGTGCCGCGAAGGCCCCGCGCCGGGCGGGCGGCGCGGGGCCTGGCGTGCGGTCCGGGTCAGATCCCGGGCCGGACGGCGCCGTGGAAGTTGCGCTTGTAGTAGCCGTTCAGCTTGATCTTCTTGACCCGCTTGCCGGAGCTCGGCGCGTGGATCATGTAGCCGTGGCCGACGTAGATGCCCATGTGGCTCCGGCCGCCGTAGAAGAACAGCAGGTCGCCCTTGACGGCGCCCTTCCAGGAGACCTTCTTGTGGACCGCCTTGTAGATCTGCTGGGTGGTCCGGGGGAGCTTCACCCCGGCCTTGCGCCAGGATCCTCCGGCGAGCCCGGAGCAGTCCCAGGAGCCGGGGCCCGTGCCGCCGTAGCGGTAGGGGTCGCCGATCTGCTTGGCCGCGTACCTCACGGCGTAGTCGGCGCGCTTCCTCTGCTTGGCGATCCGGGCCTGCTTGGCGGTGAGGGCCGTGGTGGTGACCGTCGCGGCCGGGGCCGCGGCGAGGGGCGCCCGCTGCGGGGCCGCGGCGTGCACGGGCCCTGCCGCCAGGACGGACGCGCCGAGCGCGGTGGTCGTGGTGAGCACGAGCCCGCCCACGGTGAATCCGGCCTTGAGGGGGTTTCGAGGGGTATGCAGAATGTCTCCAGACCTCGCGGTTGATGCCTACCGGGCAGCCGTCACCCTCCGGATTAATTGGAGGGTTCGAGATGCAGCGGCCGATTTCGCAGCGTCATTGAGGGGGGACGCAGAGAAATGGCGGCCGCTTCCGGTTCCGTGCCTCTCGTCTGCACGGATTCGGCGTCCGACGACGGCTTCCGGGCGAGGTCCCTGGAGGGGACGACCTGGGGGTCCGCGCCGGCCTCCCGTGGGAGACCGTCCGCGCCGCCGCCGCGCGTCGGGGTGCGTGTTCTGTTGTCCGGGCGGCTCGGGCGCCGCATGAACCGGGCAGGAAGCTAGCCAGCGCGCGGCCGCGCTGGCAAATCACCCGCCATTTCTCCACGGTGGCGGCGGTCCGTTTGAGACACCGGTCCAGCGTTCTGCCAGCACTGATCGGCAACCCCTTTCACTGATTGTGAAGTGAGTCACAAGCGCCGGAAAAGCATGATCAATTTATCGGTCTGTGATGCGCGGCACAGCCGGGGGCGGGTCCGGCGGTTGCCGGATCCGGCCGTGTCCGGCCATTGACGGGGGCGCGCGCGACCCCTGTAGTGCGAAGGAGATTCATGTCCGCCTCCGGAGGGAGTCCCGTGTTCGGCAGACCCCGCAGAGCACGCCCCGTCCACCTCCTGCCGGCCCTCGGCCTGGCGGCAGCTCTCGCGCTGACCGCCGCGTCCCCCGCCGCGGCCGCCCCGGCCGCCGAGCCCGCCGCCGGCAGGCCCGCCACCGCCAAGTTCCCGCCGGGATTCCTCTGGGGCGTCGCCACGTCCGGCTTCCAGAGCGAAGGCTCCTTCCCCGACAGCAACTGGACGAGGTACGCCGACCGCAAGGCCGGCGGCGTCACCGACCCCTACGGGAATTCCGTCGACTTCCGGCACCGCTACCCGAGCGACCTGAAACTCGCCCGCGGGCTCGGCGCGAACGTGTTCCGGACGTCCGTCGAGTGGTCCCGCGTCGAGCCGCGCCGCGGTTTCCGCGACCCCAAGGCGATCGCCTACTACGACGACCTCGTCCGCCGGATCAGGGCGGCCGGGATGCGCCCGATGCTGACGCTCGACCACTGGGTCTACCCGGGCTGGGTCGCAGACCAGGGCGCCTGGGACAACCCTCGGACGGGGGACGACTGGCTGCGCAACGCCCGCTTCGTCGTGGACAGGTACAAGCGCCAGGGCGTCGTCTGGATCACCTTCAACGAGGCCAGCGCCTACGTCTACAAGGAGTTGACGGCCCGTCCGATGGACCTCGGCCAGATGATGAGGATGCGCGACGCCCTGGTCAGGACGCACCGCGCCGCCTACGACATGATCCACGCGGTGGACCCGGGCGCCCCGGTGTCCAGCAACGTCGCCTACGGGTCGCCTGTCAACGGCATCTTCGACGCGGCCCTGTTCAACGAGGTCACCGACAAGCTCGACTTCATCGGCATCGACTACTACTACGGCGCCAACCTGCAGAATGGGACCGCGGCCTACGCGCTCATGGGCGAGTTCTGGAAGATCGACCCCGAGCCCGAGGGGCTGTACTACGTCCTCAGGAACTACCAGCGCCGGCTGCCGAACCTGCCCATCTACATCGTCGAGAACGGCATGTCCACGGACGACGGCAAGCCGCGCCAGGACGGCTACACACGCTCGGACCATCTGCGCGACCACGTCTACTGGATCCAGCGTGCGATGGCCGACGGCGTGAAGATGATGGGCTACAACTACTGGAGCCTCACCGACAACTACGAGTGGGGCAGTTACCGGCCGCGGTTCGGCCTCTACACGGTGGACGCGCTGACCGATCCGTCCCTGGCGCGCCGTCCGACCGACGCCGTCCCGACCTACCGGTCGATCATCGCGAACCGGGGCGTTCCCGCCGGTTACGTGCCGGTGCGCAAGCCCGGCTGGTGCTCGATCGAGGACCCCGTCGCCACCTGCCTCGGCACGACGCCCACCCCGCCCGCCGCCTACCGCCGCGCGGAGTGAGGACGGGCGTCTCCGCCTCCGGAGGGCCTCAGGAGGCCCCGCGGAGCAGGTCGAGGACGGCCTGCTCCGCCGGCCCCTGCGTCGCCAGCTCGCCCTCGGCGACGTCCACGCCGAGCCGTCCGAGGGCGGGCGCGATCGTCGCGCCCTCCTCGTACAGGTCGATGACGCGCGGGTCGATGTAGGACGCCCGCGCCACGGCCGGGGTGTTGCCGAGGTAGGAGGCGACCTCCTTGACGACGCGGACGACGGCGCGGTTGCGGGAGGCCTCGCTGTCACCGGCGCGCACCGACACCGCGAGCCCGACGGCCGCGAGGACGGTGGCGTGCCACGTCCGGAAGTCCTTGGCGGTGAAGTCGCCCTGGGTGACCTCGCGGATGAACTCGTTGATGTCGGACGTGGTGACGTCGTGCCAGCCGCCGGGCGTCCGGTAGGCGAGCAGCTCGGGCGAGTCGTCGCCGCGCCGCTTGAGGCCGCTCACCACCTTGCGCACGTTCTCCTCCGCGACCGCCTGGTACCGGTCCTTCGAGCCCTTGGCGGGGTAGTCGAACGTCACCCGGTCGCGCCCGCAGGTGACGTGCTCGCGCAGGACGGTCGCGAGCCCGAAGGTGCCGTTCTCGGCCGCGTACGCCTCCCCGCCGATCCGGAAGAACCCGAGGTCGATGAGGCGGACGGCCGCCGCGAGCACCCGCTCGCGCGTGTAGCCGCGTCCGGCCAGGTGCTCGGTGAGCGTGTGGCGGACCTTGGGCAGCCGCTCGGCCAGTTCCAGGACGTGGTCGTGCTTCTCCCGGTCGCGCTGCTCGCGCCAGGCGTCGTGGTAGAGGTACTGGCGGCGCCCGGCGACGTCCGTCCCGACGGCCTGGATGTGGCCGTCGGAGTCGGGGCAGATCCAGACGTCCTTCCACGCGGGAGGGATGACGAGGGCCTTGATCCGTGCCTTCTCGGCGGCGTCGGCCAGGGTCCGGCCGTCGAGACCGAGGTACACGAATCCCTTCCCGCACTTCCGGCGTCCGTAGCCGGGCTCGCTCAGGTCGCTGCGTCGCAGCTCCGTCATCGGCACTCCATCAGCCCGGGTGGATCTCACCGCCGGCGGGGACCAGGGTCTGCCCGGTGTAGTAGGACGACTGGCGGTCGGAGGCGAAGAAGACGTAGGACGGCGCGATCTCGTCGGGGTCGGCGGCGCGCCCCATCGGGGCCTGCTTCCCGAAGTCCTCGACCTTCTCCGCGTCGAACGTGGCGGGGATGAGCGGCGTCCAGACCGGGCCGGGCGCGACGCAGTTGACCCGGATCTCGCGGTCCATGAGGTTCTGGGCGAGGCACGTGGTCAGCGCCATCGCCGCCGCCTTGCTGGCCGAGTAGTCGATGAGCGTCTTGTTGCCGCGCAGCCCGTTGATGGGCCCGGTGATGATCACCGACGACCCGGGGCCCAGGTGGTCGAGGGCCTCCTGGACGGTCCAGAACAGCGAGAACACGTTCACCTCGAACGTCCGCCGGAGCTGGGCGTCGTCGATCTCGCGCACGTCCTTCACCGGCGTCTGGGTGCCGTGGTGCAGGACGAGCAGGTCGAGCCCGCCGAGGTCGCGGACGGTGTGCCGGACCACCTCGCGGCAGTGCCGCTCCTCGGCCAGGTCGCCGCCGAACGTCACGCACCGGCGGCCGGCGGCCTCGACGAGGCCCGCGGTGTGCCGGGCGTCCTCGTCCTCCTCCAGGTAGGTGATCGCGACGTCCGCGCCCTCCTTGGCGAACGCGACGGCCGTCGCCCGGCCGATGCCGGAGTCGCCGCCGGTGATCAGTGCGCGCCGTCCCTCCAGCAGGCCGCTGCCGGTGTAGCCGCGCATCTCGTCGCGTGGTTCGGGCGTCATGTCCTCGGTGCGCCCGGGGTAGGACTGGCTCTGTGCAGGACGCTCGCTCATGGGGTCCGGGTGCCCTTGCCAGGGGGCGGCAAACGTTCTCTATTGTGACTCCAGAGTAACTTCGCCTTCCCGGGCGAGGTCGCGCCTCCGTGATCCGCAGGGGTGTGAGCAGAGCGCGCGACGACGTCTGGATAGCATCACCCCGAACCACATTCGGTCCCTCACGTAAGGTGTCGCTTATGGACCTGAACGGAGTTTCCGCCGTCGTATCCGGTGGCGCGAGCGGCCTCGGTGAGGCCACCGTCCGCGCGCTGGCCGCCGAAGGCGCCAAGGTGGTCATCGCCGACCTGAACGAGGACAAGGGCAAGGCCCTCGCCGACGAGATCGGCGGCGTCTTCGTCAAGACGGACGTGTCGAACGAGGAGCAGGTGCAGGCCGCGGTGCAGGCCGCCGTCGACTCGGGCGCCCCGCTGCGCGTCATCGTCAACAGCGCCGGCATCGGCTGGGCGTCGCGGACCGTGAACCGCGACGGCACCCCGCACGACCTGGCCTCCTACGAGACCGTCATCCGGATCAACCTGATCGGCACCTTCAACCTGATGCGGATCGGCGCCGCGGCGATCTCCAAGACCGACCCCGCCGACGAGGACGGCCTGCGCGGCGTGGTGATCAACACCGCCTCCATCGCCGGCATCGAGGGGCAGACCGGGCAGCTCGCGTACTCCGCGTCCAAGGGCGGCATCATCGGCATGACGCTCCCCGCCGCCCGCGACCTCGCCGCGATCGGCGTCCGCGTCAACACGATCTGCCCCGGCATCATCGACACCCCGATCTACGGCGAAGGCGAGGCGGCGGAGGCGTTCAAGGCCAAGCTCGCCGCCCCCGTCCCGTTCCCGAAGCGGATGGGCAAGGCGTCGGAGTTCGCCCACCTGGTCAAGTCCCTGATCGAGAACGACTACATGAACGGCGAGACGATCCGCTTCGACGGCGGTATCCGCTTCCAGCCGAAGTGAGGCACTGAATGACCGACGCTGTCCTTACCGAAGAAGACGGCGCCGTCCTCATCGTCACCATCAACCGCCCGGAGGCCCGCAACGCGGTCAACGGCGAGGTGGCGAAGGGGATCGCGGCGGCCCTCGACGAGCTCGACTCCCGCAAGGACCTGTCCATCGGCATCCTCACCGGCGCGGGCGGGACGTTCTGCGCCGGGATGGACCTCAAGGGCTTCCTGACGGGCGACAACCCGACCGTCGAGGGACGCGGCTTCGCCGGCATCACCGAGCGCCCGTCGGCCAAGCCGCTGATCGCCGCCATCGAGGGCTACGCCCTGGCCGGCGGCTGCGAGGTGGCGCTGTCCTGCGACATGATCGTCGCGGCGCGGGACGCCCAGTTCGGGCTGCCCGAGCCGAAGCGCGGGCTGGTCGCCGCGGGCGGCGGGCTGCTGCGGCTGCCGCAGCGCATCCCGTTCCACATCGCCATGGAGATCGCCCTCACCGGCGACAAGTACCCGGCGGAGCGGATGGCCGAGCTCGGGTTCGTCAACCGGCTCGCCGAGCCGGGCGGCGCGCTCGCCGCGGCCAAGGAGCTGGCCCTGAAGGTCGCCGAGAACGCCCCGCTGGCGCTCGCGGCGACCAAGAAGGTCATCGTCGAGTCCGCGGACTGGACGTCCGACGAGGCGTGGAAGAAGCAGCAGGACATCACCCTGCCGGTCTTCATGTCCAAGGACGCCCAGGAGGGTCCGGCGGCCTTCGCCGAGAAGCGCAAGCCGAACTGGAAGGGCGAGTAAGCCCCCTGGCCTGAGTGGCCCTTTTGGCGTCGTGACGGCACGCAGAACGCCCGGAACTTCACAGTTCCGGGCGTTCTGCGGTTTTCCAAGCGTCGCGGCGTCGTCATGCTCCCGATCATCACCGGGCCCGCTCCGCCGCGCGGGCGGGTGAGGGGTACCCGGGCGGGGTAGAGACCGAGGCATGATCATCCGTTTCTCGGGAGCAGGGAGCCGCGTCATGCGTTGGGGTGCCATGCGGGTCACGGTTCTCTCCTCTGCCGCCGCGCTGTCCTCTGCCGCGGTGCTGGTCGCGGCGGGGGTTCATGCTCCGCAGGCGCTCGCCCGGGAGAGGGCGGAGGATCCCTGCCGGGCGCTCGGCCAGGGGAAGACGCGCTACGAGCCGGGTGCGGCGCGGCATGTGGTGTTCGCCGTGGCGGCCCAATACGGCACGACCGAAGTGGCCGTCACCGAATGCGTCAGGGCGGGGCGCTCGTGGAAGACGCTCCTGACCGCACCGGGGCATGTGGGACGGAACGGATACGCCGAGCCGGGCGCCAAGCGGGAGGGCGACGGCAGGTCGCCGACCGGCTCCTACAGTCTGACCCAGGCGTTCGGCGAAGGGGACCCAGGCACCCGCCTCCCCTACCGCACGCTGCGGGAGGGCGGCGACTGCTGGGGCTCGACGATCGGCGACCGGCGGTACAACCGGTACTACCGGGGCACGTGCCTGCCCGCCGACGAGAACCTCTCGAAGATCATGCAGGACGGGCCCTACCGGCAGGGGGTGGTGATCAACTACAACCGGCCTCCGGACTCGCCGGTCGTCCAGGGGAACGGCTCGGCGATCTTCATGCACGTCGGCGCGGGTCGGACGGCCGGGTGCGTCTCGATGGAGCGGTCCGTCCTGGAGGCCGTCATGCGGACTCTGCGCCCGCACGACCGGATCATGATGGGGACGAGCCGGGCCCTGTTCCGCCCCTGAACGGAACGCGGGCGTTGTGACGGGTTCGTCCGCTGGCTATCGTCGGTGGCGGCGTCCTAGTCCTCCTGAGGGGAGCGAGTCATGGACGTCCTCGTCGCGTCGTCGGTGGTCCGCGCCGGAGCACCGCCCAGGCTGGCAGGGCGGTCCGCGCTGCTCGCGTCCGTGGAGTCCCGGATCGGGCGGAACGGCAGCGTGGTGCTGACCGGTCCGAGCGGTATCGGGAAGACGGCGCTGCTCGAAGCCGCCGGAGCCGCGGCCGCGGAACGCGGGGAGCTCGTGCTGCGGGTCGCGGGAACCGAGACCGAGCGGTGGGTGCCGTGCTCGGGGCTCGCCGAGCTGCTCGACCAGCTGCCGGGCGCGCTCACCGCCGAGCTGCCGCGCGAGCGGCTGTCCGGGCTGCCCGAGCCGCATCCGGCGGCGGCGTCCGACCATGCCGCGTGCCGGCTGGCGTTCCGGGGGCTGCTCGCCCGGTGCGCCGAGGAGCGGCCGGTGCTGCTGCTCGTCGACGACGCCCAGTGGCTGGACGCCGAGTCCGTGCACGCCGTCCGCTACACGGTCGGCCGGCTCGGCCCGCGCGGCGTGCGCGCCATCGTCGCCGGGCGCTGGCCGGACGGATTCGCCGCGGGCGACGGCGGCGGCGACACCTGGACGCCCGCGCCCGACGCCGCGCACCTGCCCGTCCCGCCGCTGGAGCCGGACGAGCTGGCCGAGATGCTCGACAGCTACGGGCTCCCGGTGCGGGTGGTGAACACCCTGCACGCCGACTCCGGCGGCAACCCGTACCTGGCGCTCGCGCTCGGCGGCGCGTTCACCGGGCGCGTCCCGCGGCACTGGCGCCCCGCCCCGCTGCCGCAGCGGGTGCGGGCCGTGATCGCCGAACGGCTGGCGCGGCTGCCCGAGCGTGCCCGCGAGACGCTGCTGATGGCGGCGCTCGCGATCCGGCCGACGGCGGACCTGCTGCGCCGGGCCGGGCGCGCCGAGGCGGCGCGCGACATCGGGCACGCCGCCGGGCTGGGGCTGCTGATCACCGAGGGCGGCGGGATCCGGTTCACCCCGCCCGCGGTCGGCACCGTCCTCGCCGAGTCCGCCGACGCCCCGCACCTGGCGCGGGTGCACCGGGCCCTCGCCGAGGTGGTGCCGGACGCGGCGGGACGGGCCCGGCACCGCGCCCTCGCCGACCCGGGCCCGAACGCCGAGCTCGCGCACTCGCTGGTCACCGCCGCCGAGCAGGCCGTCCGGCAGGGGTCGCACCGGATGGCCGCCGAGCTGTACCTGCTGGCCGCGGACCGCTCGCCGGCCGAGCCCGCCGCCGAGCGGCTGGAGTGGCTGGTCGCGGCGGCCGAGACGGGCGCGAGCGGCGGCCTGCCCGACCTCGCGCACCGCGCCGCCGACGCCGTCCTGGCCGCCGACGCCACCCGCGCGCAGCGGGTCCGGGTCCGGCTCGCGCTGCTGGACCTGTCCGGCCAGGGGCTCACCGAGATGGGCGAGCTGTTCGCCGCCGCGCTGGTGGACGCCGAGGGCGACCCGGCGCTGCTCGGGCAGGTGCGGCTGCGGACGGCGCTCGGCACGCTCGTGACCGGCGCGCCCGGACGCGCCGAGCAGGAGGTCAACGCCGCGCTGGTGCACGCGCGCGACACCGGCGACACCGACCTGGAGGCGCGGGCGCTCGCCGTCCGGGCGAACATCGCGCTGATCGAGGGGCGCGGCGACTACGCGGGCGACCTCGAACGGGCGCGGCGGCTCCCGGAGCCCCCGCTGGACGGACGGCTCCACATGACGCCCCGGTACCTCGCGGCCTACTGCGCCATCTTCGAGGACCGGCTCACCGAGGCGCGCGCCGAGCTGCTGCGGCTGCTGGCGCTGGTGGAGCGCGGCTCCGGCGAGGAGGTCGTGCACGTCCTGCGCAACCTGTCGGAGGTGTCGGCGCGGACGGGCCGCTGCCGGGAGGCGCTGGACTTCGCCGACCGCGCCATGCGCGTCACCGAGCAGGCGGCCCTCAGCCCCGGCCCGGCCTGGTACCACGGCGCGCTGGCGGAGCTGGCGGGCGGGGACATCGACCGGGCGGTCGCCCTCGCCGAGCGCGGGGTGCGGGCGTCCGAGCAGGAGAACGACGTCATCTTCCAGAGCCGCCTGCTGCACGTGCTCGGCGTCGCCCAGACGCGGAGCGGGGACGTCCGGGCGGGCGTCGGCACGCTGCGGCGCATCGAGGCGCTCGGCCAGGACCGCAGGCTGCCGTCGCCGACGGTGCTGCCCTGGCAGTGCGACCTCGCCGAGGGGCTCGCGGCCCTGGGCGACACCGGGCGGGCCGCGGAGCTGATCCGCACGACCCGCGCCGCCGTCGGGTACCGCGGCGCGAGCGTCACCGGACGGCTGGACCGGGCGGAGGCGGCGCTGCTGGCCGCGCGCGGCGAGCACGACGCGGCGGTCGCGCTGCTCAGCGAGGCCGCGGCGCTGTTCGCGCGGCTCGGCCAGCCGCTGGAGGCCGGGCACTGCCTGCTCGACCAGGCGCGCGTCGAGCGGCGCCGGCGGCGCGGCGCGGCCGCGCGGCGGGCGGCCGAGGACGCCCTGGAGATCTTCACGCGGTGCGAGGCGCGGCCCTGGATCGAGCGGGCGCGGCACCGGCTGTCCCGCCTGGAGACCGGCCTGCGGGACGGCCCCGCCGGGCCCGGTCCCGCCGCCCGGGCGTCGCTGACCGAGGGGGAGCGGCGGATCGCCGTCCTCGTCGGTCAGGGCGCCACCAACCAGCAGGTGGCCAACCGGCTGTATCTGAGCGTGAAGACCGTCGAGGCGTCCCTCACGCGCGTCTACCGCAAGCTCGGCATCCGCTCCCGGGCGCAGCTCGGGGCGCTGCTGGGCGGCGGGCCGACCGGCCCCGGGGCGTCGCCGCCGCACTAGGGAACCCTCGTCCGCCCCCTGGCCGTGTAGGGGTTTCCCTTGCCGTGCGGCGCGCCTCCCTACACCTCAGGTGCAGGGGGAACTTTGCGATGACATGCCGGAAATGGCGTGTCATCGTTCCCGAGGCAAACCCCCCACTCCGGAGTTCCGGGGCCCCACCGGGCCGCCGGAGCGCTCCCCCTCGGGCGTCCCCCGCGACGGCCGGCAGACAAGGAGTACCCCCGTGAGATCCACGACCCCCGGACGCGCCCACAGGCGTGTCGCCCTGAACACCTCCCTCGTCACCGTCGCCGCCATGGCGCTGCTGAGCATGCCGATGGGCCCGGCGTCCGCCGCACCCGCCCGGGCGCCGAAGGGCGACCCCGGCCAGCTGCCGGCGAAGGTCAGCGCGCGGGAGTACAGGACGCTCGTCGCCCGGGCCGAGGCGCGGCAGGGCGAGACCCGGTCCGCGCTGAAGCTCGGCGCGAAGGTCGGCCTGAAGGTGAAGACCGTCGTCAAGGACCAGGACGGCACCACCCACACGCACTACGAGAGCACCTACGAGGGCCTGCCCGTCCTCGGGGGCGACTTCATCGTGCACCGGTCCAAGGCCGGTTCGATCGAGCGGGTCTCCCAGGCGCTCACCAAGCCGCTCCAGGTGGAGACCGCACCGAAGACCCTGGTGTCGACCAGGCCGAACACGCCGAAGGCCGAGGGCAGCGTCGCCCCGCGCAAGGTCGTGTGGGTCGGCGAGGACGGCGAGCCCGTCCTCGCCTGGGAGACCGTGGTCGGCGGGACGCGGAAGGACGGCACGCCCAACCGGCTGCACGTCCTCACCGACGCCGTCTCCGGCAAGAGGATCATCGAGTGGCAGGGCGTGCAGACCGGCACCGGCAGGAGCCAGTACTCCGGCACGGTCCAGCTCGGCACCAGCTCGTCCGGCGGCAGCTACGTCCTGCGCGACACCGGGCGCGGCAACCACGACACCACCAACCTCAACCGGGCCACCTCGGGACGCGGCACGCTCTTCTCCGACGCCGACGACACCTGGGGCGACGGCACGGCCGGCAACAGCCAGACCGCCGCGGTCGACGCCGCCTACGGCGCCGGGGAGACCTGGGACTTCTACAAGACCGTCTTCGGACGGTCGGGGATCCGCGGCGACGGCGTCGGCGCCTACTCCCGCGTCCACTACGGCACCGGCTACGTCAACGCCTTCTGGGACGACAGCTGCTTCTGCATGACGTACGGCGACGGCCAGGGCAACAGCAAGCCTCTGACCGAGCTGGACGTCGCGGGCCACGAGATGACGCACGGCGTCACCTCCAACACGGCCGGCCTGGTCTACCAGGGCGAGTCCGGCGGCCTGAACGAGGCGACGTCGGACATCATGGCCAGCGCCATGGAGTTCTGGGCGAACAACGCCAGCGACGTCGGCGACTACCTCATCGGCGAGAAGATCAACCTGCGCGGCGACGGCGCGCCGCTGCGGTACATGGACCGTCCCAGCAGGGACGGCTCCTCGCTGGACGGCTGGTCGCCGAACGCCGGGAACGTGGACGTCCACTACTCCTCGGGGATCGCCAACCACTTCTTCTACCTGCTGTCCGAGGGCAGCGGCTCCAAGGTGATCAACGGCACCGCCTACAACTCGCCGACCTCCGACGGCAAGCCGGTCACCGGCATCGGCCGGGAGAAGGCCACGGCGATCTGGTACAAGGCGCTCACCGAGGAGATGCGCCCGACCACGAACTATGCCGACGCCCGCCGCTCGACGCTCGCGGCCGCGTCCAAGCTGTACGGGCAGTCCAGCGCCGAGTACGCCGCGACCGCCAACGCGTGGGCCGGGGTCAACGTCGGCAGCCGCGTCAGCGACCCGGGGCCCGGCGACCCCGGCCCGGGCGACCCGAGCGGATCGTGGGCCGCGGGCACCGCGTACAAGACCGGCGACGTGGTGACCTACGACGGCGCCAGCTACCGATGCCTCCAGGCCCACACCGCCATGCCCGGTTGGACCCCGCCCAACGTCCCCGCCCTCTGGGAGAGGATCTGACCGAACCCGCGCGCCGCGGTGCTCCCGCCGAGCACCGCGGCGTCGCGCCGTGTTCTCGGGTCGCGCTGTGTTCTCGGGTCGCGCCGTGCGCCGCCGTCGTGCCGGGTCGGATCCGCGTGCTGGGGGACGCCGCCGGGGTCAGTCCCAGCGAGCGTTGCGCTGGCGCTTCACGTTGCTGCGGCGCTTCTTGTTCTCCAGCCGCCGCTCGTTGATGCCCCTGGGGACCTTCTTGGGGATCCGCTTCTTCGGGGGAGGGGCCGTCGCCTCGGCCAGGAGGGTCGCCAGGCGGGTGCGGGCCGCGTCGCGGTTGCGCTGCTGGGAGCGGTACTCCTCGGCGCGGATCGTGAGGACGCCGCGGACCAGGCGGCCGGACAGGCGCTCCAGGGCGCGGGCGCGCAGCGGCTCGGGGAGGGACGGCGAGTTCGCGACGTCGAAGGAGAGTTCGGCGGCGGTGGCGCTGGTGTTGACGTGCTGCCCGCCCGGCCCCGAGGAGCGGGAGAAGCGCCAGCCGAGCTCGGACTCCGGGATGGAGACCGAGCCGCGGACGTGGATCTGGGCGGGCATGCCCCCATTGTCGCAGGGAAGGGCCGGCCCGGTCGCTCCAATATCGTGCCCGCCGCCGCGTCGCGCCGCGGCCTCCGGCTCGCGGGTCCGACTGGCGACCGTTGCAAGTACTTACTTACACTGGCGCCATGACCGTTCTCGCCGATGACCATGCCGACGAACCAGGGCTCTTCCGGGACGACGACCTCATCCGCGTCATCACGCGGGAGGGCGTGCTGATCGCCGCGGGCGGGGCCGCGTCGCTCCTCCAGACCGCGCACCCCAAGGTCGCGCAGGGCGTCTACGACCACAGCTACACGGCGGACGACCCGCTGCGCCGGCTGCGGAACACGATGGGATGGCTCTACGCGGTGCAGTTCGGGACGAAGGAGGAGGCCGAGACCTTCAGCGCCCTGGTCACCAAGGGGCACGCGGCCGTCACGGGCCCGGACTACGAGGCGAACGACCCGGAGCTGCAGGTGTGGGTCGCGGCCACGCTGTTCGCGGTGGCGGTGCAGTTCTACCAGCTGGTCTTCCGGCGGACGTTCACCGACGCGGAGCTGGAGGAGTTCTACCGGCAGACCAAGGTCTACGCGACGATCCTCGGCTGCCCGGAGGAGCGGATGCCGGAGACGTACCCGCGCTTCCGCGAGTACTACGCGGGGATGCTGCGCGGCCTGGAGATCACCGACGCGTCGCGGGCCATCGCCGAGCAGGTGCTGAACCCGAGGCTGCCGGGCGGGCCGCTGCACGCGCCCGGGCTCGCGGCGATCCGGCTGCTCACCGCGGGGCTGATGCCCGCGCCGATCCGCGAGCAGTACGGGTGGACCTGGAACGCGGCGCGGGAGCGCCGCTTCCGCCTCCTGGTCGGCGTGATCGCGCTCGTGTACCCGCGGCTCCCGCTGGGCGTCCGCACGCTGCCGCGCGAGTACTACCTGCTCACGACCCGCCGCATGCTGGCCAGGCTGAAGCGCCGCCCGGCCGTCGAGGTGCGGAGCGCGGCGCCGGAACAGGGCTGACCGCGGGCCCGGGCGGGCCGGAGACGGATGTGAGCGGCCGCGCGACCCACAGGCAGGTCACGCGGCCGCTCTCCCTTGCTCGGCCCTCCCGCCCAGACCCGGCGGGAGGACCTACCGGCCCGGGTCGCCGTCCGCCGCCCGCTCCCCCCAGAGCCCTGGCCGGACGGCGCCCCGGGTCAGACCGATGCGCCGGCGATGATCGCGTCGGCGGCCTTCTTGGCGGAGTCGACGGGGATGGCGAAGCCGACCCCGATGTTCCCCCCGCTGCTCCCGGACGTGGCGATGGCGGTGTTGACGCCGATCACCTGGCCCGCGGCGTTCACCAGCGCGCCGCCGGAGTTGCCGGGGTTGATGGCGGCGTCGGTCTGGATCGCGTTCTTGATCACGGTCTGCTGCTGCTGCGACAGCCGCCCCTGGAGCCCCGGCGGAAGCTGCTGCTGCTGGTCGCCGCCCTCCTGGATGTCGCGGCCCAGGGCGCTGACGATGCCGGACGTCACCGAGCCGTCCAGCCCGAGCGGGCTGCCCACGGCGAGGACCGCGTCGCCCACCGAGACGCGGCCGCCGGTGCCGAGCGTCGCTGGCTTCAGGCCCGACACCCCCTGCGCCTTGACCACGGCGACGTCCTCCGCCGTGTTCGCGCCGAGGACCCGCGCCGAGGCGGTCCTGCCGTCGCTGAACTTCACCGCGACCTGCTGGGCGCCCGACACCACGTGCGCGTTGGTGAGGATCACCCCGTCGGAACGCAGGACCACGCCCGAGCCGCCCTCGACGCCCGAAGCCGTCCGCGCCTGGATCGACACCACGCTCGGCTGAACGGCGGCCGCGACCTGCGCGGTCGTGCTCTTGGACGAGACGCCCGAGACGGCCGTCGGGCTCGCGTAGACGGTGCTCTCGTGCGTCAGCGCGAGCACCACTCCCGCGCCGGCGCCGCCCGCCCCCAGGGCCAGCGCCATCGCGGCGCCCGCCGCGGCGAGCTTGTGCCGCGTCGTGCTCAGCACCCCCATGCCGAACACGCCCGGACGAGACGGCGCCGCCGCTTGCTGCTGCGGCGGGGCGTCGCCCGCCCACGGCGGGTATGGCTCGAACCCGGGTGTGCTGGACTCCCCGGGTCTGCTGGGCTCCCAGGGCTGCTGCTGCGGCCGGTCGGCGTTCATCGGATCCCCCTGTCGCTCTCTCACCATGAAGAGTGCGTCCCGGGTCTGCAGGCCGCCTGGAGCCAACCTGAAAGTGTGCTGAACGCCTACATGTCATGAAAAAGGCGGCCGGAAGGGTGGTCCCTTCGGCCGCCGTGCCGACCGTCGCGAAGCTGGCCAGGGCGCGGCCTCCCGCTCCCCGTCGAGACCGGGGCGCGCCCTGTGGGTCCATTGGAACCCACGATCCTGAACGTTTCCTGAACGGGGCGGCGGCGTCCCCCGGCGGTCGCTCCTAGCCGTCCGCCAGAGGCAGGACGACCGAGAACGTCGCGCCCTCGCCGGGCGGGGAGTCGGCCCGGACGACGCCCTCGTGGGCGGCGACGAGCGCGGCGACGATGGCGAGGCCGAGACCCGCGCCGCCGTCGTCGCGCGAGCGGCCCTCGTCGGAGCGGTAGAAGCGCTCGAAGACCCGTTCCACCTGGTCGGGAGCCAGCCCGGGCCCCTGGTCGGCGACCGCGACGACCGCGGCCGGCTCGCCCCGCAGAGTGCCCGGCGACAGCCGCACCTCGACCGGCGTGCCCTCCGGCGTGTGCGTGACCGCGTTGGCGAGCAGGTTGCCGAGGACCTGCCGCAGCCGCGGTTCGTCCCCCAGCACCTGGTAGGCCAGCCCTCCCTCGACGGTGAGGTCGATCGTGCGCTCGGGTGCCAGGACTCTCGCCTCCTGGACAGAGTCCGCGGCGACGGCGAGCAGGTCCACCGGGCGCCGCTCGATCGGGCGCTGGCGGTCCAGCCGGGCGAGCAGCAGCAGGTCCTCCACGAGCAGGCCCATCCGGGACGCGGTCTCCTCGATCCGGCCGATCAGCCGGTCCAGCTCCTCGGGGGAGCGGGCCGCGCCCTGCCGGTAGAACTCGGCGAACCCGCGGATCGCGGTCAGCGGGGTGCGCAGCTCGTGGCTGGCGTCCGCGACGAACCGCCGCATCCGCTCCTCCGAGAGCCGCGCCGTCTCCTCCGACCGCAGGGCCGTCTCCTCCGACCGCCGCGCCGCCGCCTCGGACTCCGCGCGCGCCCCGAACGCCGCCTCGATCTGCCCGAGCATCGTGTTCAGCGACCGTCCGAGCCGGCCCATCTCCGTCCCCGGGTCCGCCTCCGGGACGCGCCGGGACAGGTCGCCCGCCGCGATCGCGCCCGCCGTCTCCTCCACCGCCGACAGCGGGCGCAGGCTGGCCCGGACGACGCCGACGCCGACCACCGCCAGCACGGCCAGCACGGCCAGCCCGACGATCGCGTCGATCACCACCAGCCGCTGCACGGTCCGGTCGATCTCCTCCAGGCTGAACGCGAGCACGATCACCGCGCCGCCGGGGATCGGCTCGGCCAGGATCCGCCACGTCGACCCGCCGGTCCCGGTCACGGTGAACGGCTGGTCGACGTGCCTGTTCAGGTCGGCCGGCAGGCGCGGATGGCCGGCCTCGCTCCACGCCTCGTTCTGCCCGAGCGAGCGGCCGTCGGTGGTGCGGACCTGCCCGTACATCTCGCTCGGGATCCGCACCGTGATCCGCGTCTGCCCGCTCTCCAGCTGCGGGACGACCTGGTCGATCGCCCGCCCGACCGAACCGCGCAGCTGGTCGTCGGCCCGTCCGACGAGGTACTGCCGCAGCACGGACGCGCCCGCCGCGCTCATCACCGTCATGCCGAGCGTGACCAGGACGAGCATCCCGGCGATCAGCTTGACGCGCAGCGACGTGCGGGACCACAGCCGCGCGAGGCCCCCCGCCGGGGCCGCGCCGGCGCCCCGCGCCGGGGGAGGGGCGGTCGCCGGAGGGACCCGCGTGGCCATCAGCCCGTTCTCGACGGCTCGCGCAGCACGTAGCCGACACCGCGCAGCGTGTGGATCAGCCGGGGCTCGGTGTTGTCGACCTTGCGGCGCAGCGCGGAGACGTACGACTCGACGATGCCCGCGTCGCCGCGGAAGTCGTAGTTCCACACGTGGTCGAGGATCTGCGCCTTGGACACGACCCGGCCCGCGTTCGCCATGAAGTAGCGCAGCAGCTTGAACTCGGTCGGCGACAGCTGGACGGGCCGGCCGCCCCGCCACACCTCGTGGCTGTCCTCGTCCAGTTCGACGTCGGCGAAGACCATGCGCGGCGGCGGCTCGGTCACGCCGCCGCGGAACCGGCGCAGCACCGCCCGGATGCGGGCGATGACCTCCTCCAGGCTGAACGGCTTGGTGACGTAGTCGTCGCCGCCGATCGTCAGTCCCTTGATCCGGTCCTGGACGGCGTCCCGCGCGGTCAGGAACAGCACGGGGGTGTGGTTCCCGCCGGACCGCAGCCGCCGCGCGACGTCGAACCCGTCGATGTCGGGCAGCATCACGTCCAGCACGATCAGGTCGGGCCGGTGCCGGCGCGCCGACTGGACCGCGTCCGCGCCGTTGGTGGCGGTGATCACGTCGAATCCGGTGAAGCGCAGGCTGCCGGCGAGGAGCTCCAGGATGTTGGGCTCGTCCTCGACGACGAGCAGCGTCGCCTCAGCCGCCCTGCCGCCGTTCGGCGTACGTTCGACCACTGGCACAGTCCCCCTCCACATCATCGAAGAGGTTGCCATCTCAACCTGAACGTCCCCTGAACGCGGGCAGGGTAAAGGTCGAGCGTCCGCGCCGGACGGGCGCCTACTCGCGGAGGGCGCGGATCGCCCGCATCGCCTTGCGCCGGGCGTCCCCGGACAGCACGTCGATGTAGACCGCGCCCGCCAGGTGCCCGCACTCGTGCTGGAGGCAGCGGGCGAAGTAGCCGGTCCCCTCGACGCGGACGGGCCTGCCCTTCACGTCCACGCCCTCGACGACGGCGTGGTGGTGGCGGGGGGTGTCGAAGCGCAGGCCGGGGACCGACAGGCAGCCCTCCGACTCGACCACCAGCTCGCCGTCGGCGGCCACCAGCCTCGGGTTGACGACGTGGCCGACGTGGCGGCGGCCCCGGTCGTCCTCGACGTCGTAGACGAAGATCTGCAGGCCGACGCCGATCTGGTTGCCGGCGAGGCCGGCGCCGTCCTCCTCGTACATGGTGACGAACATGTCGTCGACGAGGCGCTCCAGGGACGCGTCGAACGTCCGGACCGGGTCGCACTCGGTGCGCAGGACCGGGTCGCCGAGAAGCCTGACCGGGCGGGCGGTTCCGCGTGGATGGGTCCGTTTGCTCACGTCGAAGATCCTATAGAGGGCGCCGGATCCCCGAGAACGCGCAGGGCGGTGCACCAGGCCTGCTCAGGGCCCGGCGCACCGCCCGGCGGCGTGCGTCGTCGCGCTGCTCGCTCCGCGACTCGGTCTCGCCCTACAACTCGATGGGGCCGCGCTGCTGCGGGGGGATGGGGGTGGTCGCGGGACCGCCGGAGTCGTCGTCCGGGCGGGCGGGCTTGGCCTGCGGCGGGACCGGCGGCTTCGGGGCGTCGGCGGCCGGGGACGGCTCGGGCTTCTTGACCGGCGGCGCGGTCTGCGGCGGGCTCGCCTGCGGCGCCGCCGGCTGCGCCGGGGTCGTCTGAGCCGGGGCCGACGGCGCCGGACCGGCCGGTGCCGGGCTCGCCTGGGCGGGGCTCGCCGGTGCCGGAGCGGCGGGGGCGGGCTTGGCCGGGGCGGGCTTGGCGGCCGCGGGCTTGGCGGGAGCCTGCGGGGGCTTGGCTCCCGTCGTGGGCGCGGGCTGCGGCGGGGCCTGCTTGGCCTGGGCGCGGGGCCCGGGGCTCTGCCGGACGGCGTCCTCGACCATCTTCTCCAGCGGGCCGGCCTCGTTCTCGGCGGTCAGCAGCCGGTGCAGCGTGTCGCTGATCTCGGTGAGGCGCTGGAGGGCCTGGGTGTGGTTCTTGGTGAGCGCGGTGAGCCGCTGGGTCGCGCCCTCGTTGATCACGCTGGCGCGGCGCTCGGACGCGGTGAGGGTGCGCTCGGCCTCCAACCGGGCGCTGGTCACCGTCTGCTCGGCCTCCTGCTTGGCGGACGACAGGACGCTGTCGGACTCCTTCTTGGCGGAGTCGAGCACGTGGTCGGCCTTCTCCTGCGCCTGGGCGAGGTTCCGTTCGGCGTGCGCGCGGGCCTCGTCGATGATCCGCTTGGACTCGTGCTCGGCGTCCTTGCGGATCTCGCCGCCCTTGGCCTCGGCCTCGGCCAGCTTCTCCCGGGCCTCGTCCTCGGCGAGGTTGATGATCTGCCGGAGCCGGTCGCTCAGGTCGTCGCCGGTCGGCTTGCGGGCCTCCCGGACCTCGGCCATCTCGCGGCGGATCCGCTCGACCTCGTCCTGCGCGCGGGCGAGCCGCGCCTCTAGTTCACGGTGCTTCTGCTGGGCGCGGGCGATGTAGTCGTCGACCTGGCGGCGGTTGTAGCCGCGCATGACGATCTCGAAGGACTCTTCTTGGAGGAGGTTCGGCAGGATTTCGGCTTCGTTGCTCATGATGCCTTGGGGGTCGTTGGCGGGGGTCGGCGCCCCGTCAGGGTCGGTTGAGTTGCGATCCTCACCCGCCGGTGAGCGGCCCACGGTGGGAAACGTCAGGACGACTCTTGTCCGGTCCACCCCATTCGCGCAACCGGAACGCACTTCTCGCTGTCGTTTCGTCACACGGGCGTGTGCGACAAACTATCCAATCTATGGAGAAATCGCTTCACCGGGGGCGGCTACCATCGGCGCCATGAGCTACCTGGGAGCGCTGGGCGAGGACCGGCCGGAGATCGACCCCACGGCGTGGGTCGCCCCCGGCGCGGTCGTGGTCGGACGGGTGACGCTGGGGCGCGCGTCCAGCGTCTGGTACGGCTCGGTGCTGCGCGGCGACGACGAGGAGATCGTCGTCGGCGAGGAGTGCAACATCCAGGATCTCAGCTGCCTGCACTCCGATCCCGGCATGCCGGCGGTCCTGGAGGACCGGGTCAGCCTCGGCCACAAGGCGATGGTGCACGGCGCCCACGTCGAGACCGGTTCGCTCATCGGCATCGGCGCCATCGTGCTCAACGGCGCCCGCATCGGATCCGGGACGCTCATCGCGGCCGGCGCGCTCGTCCCGCCCGGCAAGAAGATCCCGTCCGGGGTCCTCGTCGCGGGCACCCCCGGCAAGATCGTCCGGGAGCTGACCGACGACGACCGCGCCGTGCTGCGGTACACGCCCGAGGTCTACGTGCAGAAGGCCGAGCGGCACCGCACCGCCCAGTGGGACTGAACGGCGCGATCCGAGGCGGCGGCGCGAGGCGGCGGCGCGGCCCGCGAGAACGGCGCGGCGCGGTCCGAAACGCGTGACGGGGTCGGCGCCAAAGTGCCGCGGCCTTACCCGGCACGGCTGTTTCCCTGCCTCTGATAATCCTTTGACCTGCGATAACGCGGAGAAAGGGGTGCTGGGGGGAGCCTCGGCCGGATTCTGCTGACTACGATGACCATCGTGGTGTGGGGACCGGGCTATGGCAGTGCTCCGCCGCCCAGCCCCCCGGCGGGGCACGATCCGTTCACGGAGGCAGAGCGCGACACGAGGGCGATGGTGGCCGCCGCGTGGTGGCCGTCGGCGCCTCCGCAGCAGCGCCATCACGCCATCGCCGGCCGCATGCTCGTCCTGCCGGACGGGACGTGGTGGCTGTTCGGCGCGTGGGCCCGCTGGTACCGGCTGCACCCGGCCGACGGCCAGTGGTACCTGTGCCCGCCGCCGCGCATCCCCTCCGTCCGCATGGCCGCGCGGCCCGCGCAGCAGGGGGCCGGCCAGGTCCCGGCGCTGCCGCCGCACGTCATCCCCGCCGGGCCCGACTTCTCCTACGACCCGCCGTCCGGGCTGCCCTTCGTCGCGCACGGGTTCGCCACCGAGCTGACCTCGCGGGTCCGCTCGACCGTCGAGTCCGCCGCCACGCTGGCGGCGCCCGACTACCCGCACTGGTGGCGGGAGTTCACGAGCGAGACGCCGTCCACCGTCGCCGTCGCCTGGGGCGTGATGCTCTGGTGCTCCGCCGCGCCCGCGTTCGACTCGCGGCTGGACGCCCAGATGCTCGACCTGTGGAAGCCCTACCGCGCCAGGCCCCTCCCCGACGTGGACGGCCCGCGCTGGCTCACCCCGCCCGCCCTGGAGTCGCTGGTCGCGCTCTACGCCGAGCGGCTGCGCGCCAGCCGGGTGGACGCCGCGGTGGTCGTCCTGCGGACGATGTGGGCCGTCGCCAGCGCGCTCCGCGACGACGTCCGGTTCCAGGTGAGGGCGGACGCGCTGCTCGCCATCCTCGGCGCCACCCTGTCCAACCCGACCGTCGACTACGGGGCGCTGCCCTACGGCGACCAGGCGATCGTCCAGCAGTGGCTGACGCGGTGCCCGCCGAACCTCGTGCCCGCGCTGAGGAACGAGAGCTCGCCGGGGGACAACTTCCGCCACGCCTTCTACACGCTCAGCGAGCTGATAGCCGAGCTGTCGGGCGATCCCGCCGAACCGGCCTACATCGAGCCCCGGCTCGTGGCCGCCGCCCTGCTCGCCGCCGATCTGGACGTCGTCCGCAAGGACATGGTCGGCACGATCGTGCCCTGGCTGGACCCGGAGATCCGCTACACCGTCCAGGCGGTGTCGCAGCAGAAGGGGCATCCGCTGCGCCGGCTGTGGCCGCAGGACATGCGGCTCCCGGAGCCGCTGCGGTCGGCCGCCGGGTCGGGGCCGGGAGCCGAGTCGCTGCTCGCCGCCATGTACGAGGTCGACCTGGCGTGGTGCCGGCTCGGCGGCATGCCCGCCCGTCCGCGCGGCTTCCCCGTCCCGACCGCGGTCGTCGCCGGGATCATCGGACGCAACCGGGCCCGTGCCACGGCCGCCGCGCCGACGGCCACGCCGCCGCCCAACCCGGCGCCGCCGCAGCCCGCGCCGTTCAACATGCCGGGCCAGCCCGGCCTCGCCCCCGGCGCGTCGCCGCAGGAGGCGTCCGGGGCGAACTTCGCGCCGTCCGAGCCCGACCGCCCGTTCGTCCAGCCGCCCGCGCAGCCCGGCTGGGAGAACGCCCCCGGCCCGGCCGCCGGGCACGCCCAGCCGCCCGCGCCCGGCCAGCAGGCGGCGTTCGCCTCCCCGCCCGCCCCGGGGTTCGCGTCCCCGGACCCGGTGATGGGCGGCCACTCGCCCGCCGAGGAGGACAAGGACGAGGGCAGCGTCGCGCCGCCGTACACCGAGCTGGGGTTCCAGCGCCCCGGGGCGGCGCCGCCCGCGCCCGCGCAGCACCAGGCGCCTCCGGCGCCGATGCAGAGCCCGGCGCCGCCCGCGCCCATGCAGAGCCAGCCCGCGCCTCCGCCCTCACCGCCGGCTCAGCCCGCCGCGCCCGAGCCGGTCCAGCCGGGCCGTGGGCCGGTGCCCCCGCCGGAGCTCGGCGGCTTCTCCCCTCCGGAGGAGGAGCAGCAGGACGAGAACTTCGTGCCCCCGTACACGGTGCTGGGGTACCAGCCGGCGGGCTCCGCTCCGCCGCCCCAGCCGGGCGCGCAGCCGAACGTCCCGCCGGGCGTGCCGAACCCCGCGCCTCCCGTCCCCGAGCCGCAGGCGTTCGACCCGTACGCGACCCGCATGGAGGGCCAGGGAGGCCCCCCGCAGCAGCACCAGCAGGGCCCGCCGAATCCGCAGAGCCAGCCGGGGCAGCCTCCGGGGACGCGCATCCTCGGCCCGGGCGACCTCGAGGACGCCCCGCCCGGCCCCGTGCCGCCCGGCCCAGGTGCGCCGGTTCCCGGGGGCGGGCCGGGGACGAAGGTCATGTCCGGCACGATGGTCGGCGGCTTCGACTTCCTGGACGACACGCCGTCGCCGGACCAGCCCGTCCACGAGATCCCGCCGCCGAGCGACCGCAGCACCCGCCGCGTCCTGGAGCGGTTCGGGTTCGGCTTCGTGTACGGCGAGCACGACGCGGCCGCGCTCCTCGGCGACCTGAAGGCGCGGGCCGAGCAGTGGAAGGCCGCGGCGGACGAGGACGTCGAGCAGACCCGCGTGGACGGCGCGCCCAGCTCGATCAGGTCCGGCGTGCCCGGCGTGCTGCTGGTCGGCGCCCCGCACTCGGGACAGCGGCGGCTCGCCCGGATGATCGCGCTGACGCTGGCCAACGCGGGGCTCGGCGACGGGTCGATCCGCGCGCACGACGCCGAGGACGTCCGGAACGCGCCGCCGGAGGAGCTCGGGCGGCTGCTCGGGCGGCCGGGCCCGGTGATCCTCTTCGAGCGGCTGGACGTGGCGGTCGCCGGCGCGTCCGACCCGGCCGCGCTCGTCGGCGCGGTGCGCCGCGCCCGCCGCGACCCGGTGAACACCACGCCGGTGATCGCGACCTGTGAACCGCGCGCCTACAAGCGGCTGCTGCAGGACCACCCGAAGCTCGTGCAGTCGTTCCGCGTCCACCGGCTGCCCGACTTCGGCGACCTCGACAACCGGATGACGCTGCTGCACCTGCTGGCGGAGGAGCGGCGCGTCACGATCGGCGCGGCGGCCCTGGAGACGGTCCGCGCCGACCTGGAGCGGCTGCGCGGGCCCGGCGACCTGGTCAACGCGCGGCTGGTCGAGGCGTACCTGGACCAGGCGGCCCAGCGGAACATGGAGCGCGCCGGGGCGTCCCACGACCGGCTCGTGCTGACCCCCGACGACCTCGCGGGCGTCGCCGAGGGGATCGAGCCCGCGCTGCGCCCGCCCGGCGACATCGACGGCTACCTGCACCGGCTCGACCAGCTCACCGGCCTGGAGGACGTCAAGGCCGCCGTGGCGGAGCTGGCCGAGGAGGCGGGGCTCGCGGCCGACCGGGCCCGGTACGGGATGTCCGGCGGCGACGCGCGGCACCTGGTCTTCACCGGGCCGCCCGGCACCGGCAAGACGACCGTCGCCGGACTCGTCGGCGGCATCTACGCGGCGCTCGGGCTGCTGAACTCCGGGCACGTGGTCGCCTGCCGCCCCGTCCACCTGGCGGGACGCGACCGGGTCGACACCGAGAACCGGGTCGCGGGCATGGTCGAGCAGGCGCTCGGCGGCGTGCTGCTCATCCAGGAGGCGTACCTGCTCGACCGCTCCCCGGCCGTGGTGGCGGAGCTGCTGCGGCACATGAAGCGCGGCGCGGAGGGCCAGGGCAGGGCCAGGTTCATGGTGGTCTGCTCCAGCCCGGCGGCGGAGATGGAGGGCTTCCTCGCGGGGAACCCCGCCTTCCGCGCCGAGTTCGGGCGGACGCTGGAGTTCACCGGGATGGGCGACCGCGACATGGTCCAGCTCTTCCAGAGCTACGCCGAACGCGACCTCTACATGCTGGACGAGGAACTGCGCGTCGAGCTGCTCAACCGTTTCTCGCGCCTGCGGGACGACCCGCAGTTCGCCTACGCCCGGACGGTCCGCGCGCTGTTCGAGCAGACGGTGGCGCGGCAGGCGGCGCGGCTCGCCGGGGCCGACGTCAACGCCGCGACCGTGGCCCGGCTGACGGTCCGCGACCTGCCCGAATCGCCGCTGGAGCAGATGCTCGGCGGCTTCCACCAGGGGCCGGGGCAGGGCTTCCAGTAGGAGCGGTGACCGCCCGTTCGTCCCATGGGGCATGGGTCATGCGCATCAGACGGGCATCAGACGGGCATCACCTGGGAAGGCTAGCCAGTCCGGGGTGCGGCTCCCGAAACCGGTGCGTGCGGCCGTCCGGCGGCGCGTGCGGACCTCCCCCGGACGGACGGGGCCGAGGTGGCCCTCGAATGGCCCTCTTGGGTCATGTGCCCGCCGCGGCGAGACGCGTAGCCTCGACGACGGGTGTGGGGAACGAACGGAGGTGGACGCGGTGCGCCAGAACCTCGATCTGCGCGTCCACGACCGCGTCGCGCTCGACGAGATCGAACTCTATGCCGAGATGCTCGGTGCGGTGGCGGCGGCGGAGCGGCCGCTGACCGTGGCCGAGATCGACGTGGTACTGGGAGTGCGGTCCGGCGACGCCGGTCGACGTGAGCTGACGCCACGAGATTGAGCACCGTAACCGGGGGCGCCGTTTCGGGGCGTCCCCGGTTCGTCATTTCAGCCCGCCGAAGCTCGCCGCCCAGGTCGCGGCACTGTAACGAATCTCACTCGCGGTCACCGCCGTCGGTGCGCTCGGAGCGCCCGCAGGGCCCGAAACGGCGAACGTTCCTCCAGATAGGGCCCTTCTCGCGGGGTATGTACCTCCTGATCTAGGGCAGTCTTGTAGGTGAGAGGATGGCGGACAGCAGCCGAAGCCGGGGCAAAGGTTCTTTTTACGGCTGGTTGCGCCTACGATCCTCAGCGGACTGTTCCGGCACATCAGGAGAACGACGTGCGCTTGCGTCTCACGCCGCGTGAGGACAGCTTCTACGACATGTTCGCCGACTCGGCGAACAACCTGGTCACCGGCGCCAGGCTGCTCGTGGAACTCATCAGCGACGGCGCCGACCGGGCGGCGATCGCGGAGAAGATGCGCGCCTGCGAACACGCAGGCGACGAAAACACCCATGCGATCATGCGACGGTTGAACGAAACGTTCATCACGCCCTTCGACCGTGAGGACATCTACCGGCTGGCCTCCACGATCGACGACGTCATGGACGAGATGGAGGAGGCCGCGGACCTCGTCGTCCTCTACAAGATCGACGAGTTCCCGAAGGGCATCGTCCACATGGTCGAGGTTCTGGAGCGCGCCGCCGAACTGACCGCCGAGGCCATGCCCCGGCTGCGGTCGATGAAGGAGCTCAACGAGTACTGGATCGAGATCAACCGGCTGGAGAACCAGGGCGACCAGGTCTACCGCAAGCTGCTGGCCCAGCTGTTCAGCGGTGAGTACGACACCCTGACCGTGCTGAAGCTCAAGCAGATCATCGACCGGCTGGAGGACGCCGCCGACGCCTTCGAGCATGTGGCGAACACGGTCGAGACCATCGCGGTCAAGGAATCATGAGCGCTGCCGAGGACCCCGGCGCCACCCTCACCCGAGAGTCCCCGGCCAACGCCGAGACGCTGGGGGAGCAGGCGACCCGCCGGGTATCCGGACGCGCCTGGCTGCTCCTGCTGGCGGGCGTGCTGGTCGTCATGATCGCGGGCGCGCTGGGCCTTCGCTCGGGCGCGCAGACGGCGGTGCTGATCCTCGTCGTCGTGGTGGCCCTGGTGTTCGACTACACCAACGGGTTCCACGACGCGGCCAACGCGATCGCCACGGCGGTCTCGACCCGGGCGCTCACCCCGCGGGTGGCGCTCGGCATGGCGGCCGCGATGAACATGATCGGTGCCCTGCTCGGCGTCGGCGTCGCCAAGACGATCAGCGAGGTGATCACGCCGCCGACCGGCCTGCACGGCCTCACCGTCGTCGCGGCGGGGGTACTGGGCGCGATCACCTGGAATCTGATCACCTGGTACTTCGGGCTGCCGTCGTCGTCCTCGCACGCGCTGATCGGCGGGGTCGTCGGCGCCGGGCTGGCCTCGCTGTCGGAGGTCAACTGGTCCAGCGTCATCGACAAGGTCGCGGTGCCGATGGTGCTGTCCCCGGTGGTCGGGTTCTGTCTCGCCTACCTGGTCATGGTCGCGATCCTGTGGATCTTCCGGCGGTCCAACCCGAGCAGGGTCGGCCGCCGGTTCCGCATCGCGCAGACGATGTCCGCGGCGTCCCTCGCGCTCGGCCACGGGCTGCAGGACGCCCAGAAGACGATGGGCATCATCGTCCTCGCGCTGGTCACGACCGGGCACTCGGACGGCAAGTCCGTGCCCTGGTGGGTGATCATCGCGTGTGCGGGCGCGCTGTCGGCCGGGACCTACGCGGGCGGCTGGCGCATCATGCGCACGCTGGGCCGCAAGGTGATCGAGGTCGATCCGCCGAAGGGGTTCGCCGCCGAAGCGACCGCCTCGGTCGTCCTGTACGCGACCGCCTTCATCTGGCACGCTCCAATCTCCACCACCCACACGATCACCTCGGCGATCATGGGGTCGGGCGCCACCAAGCGGCTCTCCGCGGTCCGCTGGGGCGTCGCCGGCAACATCCTCGTCGCGTGGGTGCTGACGATGCCCGCCGCCGCGGCGGTCGCGGCGATCGTCTACTACGTCGTCCACTTCTTCGGCGCGTGATACCGGGGCCCTCGCCCCTGGTCGAACGCCGGACCGGCATGCGCGCGGCCCGTGCGCCCGGACGCCCTGAGGCGTCCCGGCACACGGGCCGCGCCCGTGCTCACCGGCCCGGGATCGCGCTCACCGGTCCGGAAGGGTGCTCACTTGCCCGAGATGCGGTTCAGCGCGGGCGGGGAGACCGTCCCCTGGGCGGTGAAGTAGGCGACGAACGCGTCCAGGTCGATGGGGCCGAGGACCTGGTCCTTGCCCTGGGTGAAGACAGAGAAGCCGTCACCGCCGCCCAGGAGGAAGTTGTTCGCCGCGACCTTGTAGACGGCGGCGGGGTCGACCGGGGTCCCGTCGATGGTGATCGCCGAGACGCGGTCGCCGACGGGCTTGGCGCGGTCGATGGCGAAGTGCAGATTCGCCGACGGCTGGAGGATCTTCTCGCCCGCCGACGTCCACTGCTGTTCCAGCAGGGCGTCGATCTGCGCGCCGGTCAGCGACGTCACGCCCATCACGTTGCTGAACGGCTGCACGGCGAACGCCTCGCCGTAGGTGACGATCCCGTCCTCACTCTCCGAGCCGCTCTTCTTGTAGACGAGGTCGGTGCGCACGCCGCCCGGGTTCATCAGCGCGACCTGGGCGCCGAGGTCCCTGGTCCCGGCGAGCTGGCCGTCGGCGATGACGTCGCCGAGCGCGGTCTCGCCCGCGGCGGACGGGGCGCGGGTCAGATCAGCGGTGATCTTGCCGATGGGCTTGTCGGCGATCGTGGAGACCCGGTCCTTCCAGGTCTGCACGAACGTCTGCGTCGCCGGGTCCGGCGGGACGTCCCGCGTGACGACGTGGTTGTCGGCCCTGACCGAGGACCGCACGATGTCGCCGGTCCGCCGGTTCACCCTGAGGTTCACCTCGGTGATGACGCGGCCGAAGGACGAGCCGGAGGAGAACAGCCGCGGGTTGCCCGCCGGGTCCTGGACCGAGCAGAGGTACTGCTGGTGGGTGTGCCCCGACAGCACCATGTCGATCTCCGGGTCGGCCTGCTGCGCGATGCGCGTCCCGGCGCCCGGCACGACGCCGCACTCGTCCGGCCGCTCGCCCGACTTGACCTGGTCGCCCTCGTGCACGAGCACGACCATCGCGCGGACGCGGCGGCGCTTCAGCTCGCGCGCGGCCCGGTTCGCGGCGTCCACCTCGTCCTGGAACTTCAGGTCCTTGATGCCCTCGGCCGTGACGATGCTCGGGGTGGTCTTGGTGACGAGGCCGATGAAGCCGATCCGGACGCCGTTGACGCGGCGGATCGTCCAGGGCTTGACGGCGGGCCGGTCGTTCTTCTTCAGCAGGACGTTGGCGCCGAGGTAGTCGAACTTCGCGCCGCGCCACCGTCCCGCCGGGGAGCAGCCGTCGACGGGGTGGCAGCCGCCGTTCTGGATGCGCAGCAGCTCCTGGTAGCCCTCGTCGAACTCGTGGTTGCCGACCGCCGACGCGGTGACGCCGGCGTCGCCGAGGAACTGCACGGACGGTTCGTCGTGGTAGGCGGCCGAGATCAGGGGCGAGGCGCCGATCAGGTCGCCCTGCGCGACGGTGAGGGTGTCGCGGTCGCGCAGCCGCTTGAGGTGGGCGGCGACGTAGGCGGCGCCGCCCGCGGGCACGGCGTCGCCGTTCTCGTCGATGGCCGTCCCGGAGCTGCCGGACGGGGGTTCGAGGTTGCCGTGGAAGTCGTTCAGCGCGAGCAGCCGCACGGACGCGGTGGGCGCGGGGCGCGCGGCGGCGGGTTGCGCGGCCACGCCCACGACCGTCACCCCCGCCGCGGCGCAGGCCAGTAAGGTCCGTCGTCGAATCATTCTGAGGACGCTAGGTTCGCTCGGCATACGGTTCCCGGCGGCCCGATGACGTTTTCATGACGAATCGATCAGGAGCTGAGTCGATCATGGGGGAGGCGGATCGGGCGTCCGTGTGGCGGCCGGCGGCGTCGGCATAGGGTGTGGACCGTGAGTGAGCTGCGGGCGCGCGGGACGCTGGGGGACGACGAGGTGGCCGGGGCGCTGGAGTCGGCCAGGGCCGCGACCGAGGCCGACGGGGTGGGGCCGCTGTCGGAGCACGCTCTGCTGGCCCTGCGGGGCGGCCGGTCCGGGCTCGCGGTGACCGACGGCGGGACCGTCGTCGCCTACGCCCACTTCGATCCGGCGTCCGGGGAGGAACCCGCGGCGGGCGAGCTGGTCGTCCATCCGGAGCACCGGCGCCGGGGGTACGGGCGGGCGCTGCTGCGCGCCCTGAAGAACGAGGCCGGAGGGCCGCTGCGGGTGTGGGCGCACGGTGATCTCCCGGCCGCCGCCGCGCTCGCGTCCGCCGAGGGGATGGGGCGGGCCCGCGCGCTGTTCCAGATGCGGCGCCCGGCGGCCGATCCGCTGCCGGAGGCGCGCGTCGCCGGGGGCGTGACGATCCGCGCCTTCGAGCCGGGGCGGGACGAGGGCGCCTGGCTGGAGGTGAACGCCCGCGTGTTCGCCGACCACCCGGAGCAGGGCGCCTGGACGATGGACGACGTCCGCGAGCGCGAGGCCGAGGACTGGTTCGACCCGGGCGGCTTCTTCCTCGCCGAGCGGGACGGCCGGCTCGCCGGCTTCCACTGGACGAAGGTGCACCCGGGCGGCGTCGGCGAGGTCTACGTCGTGGGCGTCGACCCGTCCGCGCAGGGCCTCGGGCTCGGCCGCACGCTCACCCTGCGGGGCCTGCACCACCTGCGCGACATCGGCATGGACCAGATCATGCTTTACGTGGACGAGTCGAACACCGCGGCCGTCCGCCTGTACGAGTCACTGGGCTTCACCCGCCACGCCGTTGACGTCATGTACGCCGCCACCGCGTAGCGCCCGTCACCGTCTGGCGCCCGCCACCCCGTAGCGGTTCGGGCGCCGGATGAGGCCCGCTCCCCGGGGCGCTCCGGGGGGGTGCCCGGCCCGCCTCGTGAACGCCCGCGACCTCGGGAAATCCATGGTTCCCCGGATGCCGGGCGGCCAACCCTCCCTGGAGGCGTCTCGACCGGGATTTTGGGGCGATGAGCTGCGATGTTAACCCGGTGTCCACGGCAAATCGGGGCATTCTTCGCAACTGTGCTCGTCTGCGTTCATTTGCCGTTCACCTGGATCGGGGCGGCTGGTCACCTCGCCTGCCTAGCGTCGCACTCGACGGCGAACCCGTCGTCCGGTCGACATGGGCCGGGGCGGCTCGGGGGACCCGCCCGACGAAACTCAAGGAGACCCTCCGGTGAAGAACGGTTCCCGACTCGCTGCTCTGGGCGGTGTGGTCGTAGCGGGGGCGCTGGCCCTCTCCGCCTGCGGGAGCGACAACAACACGACGGCGAGTTCGAGCGCCGCGCCGTCCGGCGACATCGACTGCGCGAAGGCCAGCGTCAACGCCGCCGGGTCGAGCGCGCAGAAGAACGCGATGGAGGAGTGGACGAAGCTCTACTCGTCCAAGTGCGCGGGCGCCAACCTGAACTACAACCCGAGCGGCTCGGGTGCGGGCATCCAGGCGTTCACGAGCGGTCAGGTGGCCTTCGCCGGCTCCGACTCGTCCCTCAAGCCCGAAGAGGCCGCCGCCGCGCAGAAGCGCTGCCAGGGGAGCAACGCGCTGAACCTGCCGATGGTCGTCGGCCCGATCGCGGTCGTGTACAACGTGCAGGGCGTGGACGGCCTGAAGGTCTCGCCCGAGACGCTCGCGAGCATCTTCTCCGGCAAGATCAAGACCTGGAACGATCCGGCGATCGCCAAGGAGAACGACGGCGCCAAGCTGCCGTCGCAGCCGATCAAGCCGATCTACCGGTCGGACGAGTCCGGCACCACCGAGAACTTCACGAACTACCTGCACACCACCGCGCCGAAGACCTGGACGTGGGAGAAGGCCAAGAAGTGGCCGAACTCCACCGGCCAGGGCGCGCCGAAGTCCGACGGCGTCACCAGCCAGGTGAAGAGCACCGCGGGCGCGATCTCCTACGTGGAGATGTCGTACGCGGAGAACAACAAGCTGCAGACCGCGCACGTCAAGAACGGCGCGGGCGAGTTCGCCGAGCTGTCGCCCGACAGCGCCTCCAAGGCCGTCGCCGGCGCGCAGGTCACCGGCACCGGCAACGACGTCGCGCTGAAGATCGACTACGCGACCAAGGAGCCGGGCGCCTACCCGATCGTCCTGGTCACCTACGAGATCGCGTGCGAGAAGGGGCTGCCCTCCGAGCAGGGCAAGTTCGTCAAGTCCTTCCTCACCTACACCTCCAGCGCGGACGGCCAGAAGATCCTGACCGACAAGGGCTACGCGCCGCTCCCCCAGAGCGTGCTGACCAAGGTCCAGGCGTCCGTCAAGGCCCTGTCCTGACAGCAGAAGACGGGAACCGCAGCCCCGCCGCCGAGCACATCGGCGGCGGGGCCGACGCGGGTTCCGGCGACATGATCGAAGGAGGACGTCCCGTGATGAGCGAGACCGGCGTCGGCGCGGCCGCCGGCGTCGACCGCCCTGCCGCCGCGAGGCGGATGAGCACCGGGCGCGCCGGAGACAAGATCTTCGTCTCGGCGGCCCGCGGCTCGGGCATCATCGTGCTGCTGATCATGGCCGCGATCGCGGTCTTCCTCGTGTGGAAGGCCGTTCCGGCGCTGCAGGACAACAAGGCGAACTTCCTGACCGCGGAGGAATGGAACCCGAACGCCGCGCCGCCGAGGTTCGGCATCGCGCAGCTCGCGTTCGGGACGGTCGTGTCGTCGCTGCTGGCGATGCTCATCGCGACGCCGGTCGCGGTCGGCATCGCGCTGTTCATCTCCTTCTACTCGCCGCGGCGGCTCGCCTCCGGGCTCGGGTACGTCGTGGACCTGCTCGCGGCGGTGCCGAGCATCGTCTACGGGCTCTGGGGCCTGGTCTTCCTGTCCCGGCACATGGAGGGGATCAGCGCGTTCCTGAACTCCGTCCTCGGCTGGATCCCGATCTTCGGGGGCGACTCTCCCGGCAAGAACTCGATCTTCACCGCCTCCGTGGTGCTCGCGATCATGATCCTGCCGATCATCTCGTCGATCTCGCGCGAGGTGTTCCTGCAGGTGCCGCGGGCCAACGTGGAGGCCGCGCTCGCGCTCGGCGCCACCCGCTGGGAGACGATCCGGATGGCGGTGCTGCCCTACGGCCGCTCCGGCATGATCGGCGGCGCCATGCTCGGGCTCGGCCGCGCCATGGGCGAGACGATCGCGGTCGCGATGGTCCTCACCTTCGTGCCCGGGATCAACATCCACCTGCTGGAGAACGGCGGCGCCACGTTCGCCTCCAACATCGCCAACAGCTTCGCCGAGGCGTCCACCACCGGGCGCGGCGCCCTCATCGCCTCCGGCCTGGTGCTGTTCGTGATCACCCTGCTCGTGAACATGGCCGCCCGCGCGGTCGTCGCGCGCCGGAAGGAGTTCGTGTGACCACCGTCTCCACCAGCAAGCCCGCCCCCGGCGCCCGGCTGGGGCCGGTGTCCGCCGGGCGCAAGATCAAGGACCGGGCCGTCCAGGGCCTGGTCTACCTCGCGTTCGCGCTGGCGCTCATCCCCCTGGTGTCGGTCCTGTGGACCGTGGTCGTGAACGGCGCCAAGCGCCTCGACCTGACGTTCTTCCAGTTCTCGATGAACGCCGTCAGCGGCAGCGACGCCGGCGGCGGCGCCTACCACGCGATCATCGGCACGCTGGAGCAGGTGCTGATCACCAGCCTGATCGCCGTGCCGATCGCCGTGCTCACCGCCATCTACCTGGTGGAGTACGCCGGCAACGGGCGGCTCGGCAAGGTCATCAGCTTCACCGTGGACGTGATGACCGGCATCCCGTCGATCGTCGCGGGCCTGTTCGTGCTGGCGCTGTGGCTGCTGACGTTCGGCTTCGACTTCTCCGGACTCGCCGGATCCCTCGCCCTGACGATCCTGATGATCCCCACGGTGGTGCGGGCGACCGAGGAGATGCTCAAGCTCGTCCCGAACGACCTGCGCGAGGCGTCCTACGCGCTCGGGGTGCCGCGCTGGCGGACGATCTGCTTCGTCATCCTCCCGACCGCGATGACCGGCATCGTCACCGGCGTGATGCTCGCCGTCGCCCGCGTGATGGGCGAGACGGCGCCGCTGCTGCTCACGATCTTCTTCACCAAGGCGATCAACAACGACCCGTTCAACGGCGCGCAGGCCTCGCTGCCCACCTTCATCTGGGAGCAGGCCGCCGACCCCAACCAGAACTCGATCGACCGGGCCTGGACGGGGGCGCTCGTGCTGATCGGGATCATCATGCTGCTCAACCTGGTCGCCCGGCTCGTCGCGCGGCGCAAGGCGCCCGCGGGGCGCTGATCCCCCTTGGTTCGACAGCCGCGCACGCGCGGAGCCCGCTGACCCAGAGAAAGGAACCCTGACCCCATGGCCAAGCGGATCGAGGTATCCGGGCTGCACGCCTACTACGGCGGCGTCCACGCCATCGAGGACATCTCGATGACGATCGAGCCGCGCTCGGTGACGGCGTTCATCGGGCCGTCGGGCTGCGGCAAGTCCACGTTCCTGCGCACCCTGAACCGGATGCACGAGGTCATCCCGGGCGCCCGCGTCGAGGGCAAGGTGATGCTGGACGAGGAGGACCTCTACGACTCGGCCGTCGACCCGGTCGCGGTGCGGCGCGTCGTCGGGATGGTGTTCCAGCGGCCCAACCCGTTCCCCACCATGTCGATCTACGACAACGTGGCGGCCGGGCTCAAGCTGAACGGCGTCCGCCGCAAGGGCCGGCTGGACGAGGTCGTCGAGGAGTCGCTGCGCGGGGCCAACCTGTGGAACGAGGTCAAGGACCGGCTCGCCAAGCCCGGCGCCGGCCTGTCGGGCGGGCAGCAGCAGCGGCTGTGCATCGCGCGGGCGATCGCCGTCCAGCCGCAGGTGCTGCTGATGGACGAGCCGTGCTCGGCCCTCGACCCGATCTCCACCCTCGCGATCGAGGACCTGATCGAGAAGCTGAAGACGCAGTACACGATCGTGATCGTCACGCACAACATGCAGCAGGCGGCCCGGGTCAGCGACCGCACCGCGTTCTTCAACATCGCGGGGACGGGCAAGCCCGGCAAGCTCATCGAGATCGACGACACCAGCAAGATCTTCGCGAACCCGGAGCAGAAGGCCACCGAGGACTACATCACCGGCCGCTTCGGCTGACCCCGGCCCGATCGGTCCCGGAGCCGGCCTTCGGCTCCGGGCTTTCCGCGCGTCTCGGAGCCTTCCCGGCCCGCTGGGACGCTCGGACTCCATCTCTCCGTTCGGCGGAGGCCATTTCTTCGCACTTCCAGGCGTCGCGAACGGTGCGGACGTCATCGGCGGGGCATTGCCCCTAGGGATCGATCGCCGCCCCGCACAGTCGGCGCGTGACGGGCGGGATCGCCGGTCGTCCCGACGCTTGGGTGGTGGAGAGATGCGCAGGCCCTCGGTGCTGGCCGCGTCCATGGTCGTGGTCGGCGCGGTGGCGCTGAGCTCTGGCTGCGGCGGCGAGGGAGTCGCGCCTTCCCCGCGCACCAGTGCGGCGGCGCGCAGCCCGATCGAGCACGTCGTCGTGATCTACGGGGAGAACGTCTCCTTCGACCACTACTTCGGGACGTATCCGAAGGCCGCCAACACCGACGGCACGCCGTTCCACGCCGCGCCGGGCACGCCGAAGGCCGACGGGCTGAGCGGACGCCTCCTGACGAGGAACCCCAACCGGTACGACCCGAGGCGGCTCGGTCCTTCCCAGGCCCTCACCTGCGACCAGGACCACGGCTACGCCGCCGAGCAGAAGGCGGTCAACGGCGGCCGCATGGACAGGTTCGTCGAGTTCACCGAGCGCGGTGAGTGCGGCGGCCGGCCGCACTTTTTCAGCGGGCCCGGCCTCGTCATGGACTACTACGACGGCAACACGGTCACCGCCATGTGGAACTACGCCCAGAACTATGCGATGAGCGACAACTCCTGGGATTCGGTGTTCGGGCCGTCCACCCCCGGCGCCCTCAATCTCGTCTCAGGGCAGACGCACGGCGGTTACGCGGTCGACCCGAAGACGCACGAGAAAGTCTCGGATCCGTCGGTCGTCTCGTCCCCGGACGGGGACGGCGTGGGCACGGTCATCAACGACCCTGATCCGGCGTTCGACGACTGCTCCGGCGACGGCCACGCGTCCGGCGGCGGCCTCACCGTCATGACCGGCCGCAATATCGGCGACCTCCTGAACGCGAAGCACGTGACGTGGGGCTGGTTCCAGGGCGGTTTCCGTCCGACCGGCACGAGGAACGGCTACAAGGTCTGCGGCGCCGCGCACGCCAACATCGGCAAGAGCCGGGTCGTCGACTACAGCCCGCACCACGAGCCGTTCCAGTACTACAGGTCGACGGCCAACGAGAAGCACCTGCCTCCGTCAGGGGTGGCTGCGATCGGCCACACCGACCAGGCCAACCACCAGTACGACCTGGCCGACTTCCATGCCGCCCTCGCCGCGCACCGCATGCCGGCCGTCTCCTTCCTCAAGGCCCCCGCCTACCAGGACGGCCACGCCGGCTACTCCGATCCTCTGGACGAGCAGAGGTTCGTCGCGTCCACCGTCAACGCGATCGAGAAGTCCCCCGAATGGGCCTCGACGGCGGTGATCCTCGCCTACGACGACTCCGACGGCTGGTACGACCACGTCCCTCCGCGCATCACGAACGGTTCGGCCGACCCCGCGCAGGACGGGCCGGCCTGCCGGAAGGTCGGGGCGGCCGGGGGCTACCAGGACCGGTGCGGGCCGAGCCAGCGGCTGCCCCTGATCGTGATCTCGCCGTACGCCAGGGTGAACCACGTCGACCACCGCCCTTCGGAGCAGGCGTCGATCCTGCGCTTCATCGAGGACAACTGGGGCGCCGGCCGTATCGGAGACGCCTCCTTCGACACCCGCGCCAATGCGTTGGACTCGATGTTCGACTTCTCCGGCGCGAGGGCGCCCCGCGTCCTCATCGACCCGGACACCGGAGCGGTCGCCGGGAGGCCCTGAACGCCCTCTGGCCGGCCAGTCAGGGCGAGACGGTGTCCAGGACCACCACCGGGATGTCGCGTTCGGAGGTGGCCTGGTAGGTGTCGTAGAGGGGGAAGACCGCGGTCATCCGGGCCCAGAGCGGTGGCTTCTCCTGCGGAGTGGCGGTGCGGGCCTGTGCGACGAAGGTGTCGGCTCCGAGCTGCACGGTCACCTGCGGGTGCGCGGTGAGGTTGAGGTACCAGGCGGGAGGCTGGGCGGCTCCGGCGTTCGAGGCCACCAGCAGGTGACGGTCCTGGTCCCGGCCGTAGATCAGCGCGGTGCGGCGCAGTTTGCCGGACCGGCGGCCTCGCGTGGTGAGCAGCAGCGTCGGCCAGCCCTGGTAGAGGTGTCCTTGGACGCCGCCGGTCTCCAGGTAGGCGCGGATGTGGTCGGCGACCCAGGGCGTGGGGCTGTCGAAGATCTCGTTCTCGGGCGCGGTCATGGCCTGCTCCCCGTGTCGGTGTTGCGGGATGCGGCTGTCCACCAGAAGACGGGGATGAGAACGGCTCCGACGGCCAGGTGGGTGAGGGCGAGCACCGCTCTGGTCCCGCCTGAAGCCTGCACGCCGATGACGGGCAGGAACGACACCGCGAGCAGGACGAGGGCGGTGGCCGTCCAGATCCGGGCCGCCAGTCGCGTCACCTTTTCCAGCACGGCCATCAGCACCCAGCCGAGGAGCGACGGAGCCAGCGCGAAGACGCCGATGGCGGCCGCTCCCAGGTCCCGCGGCTCCTGACCTTCCTGCCGGATCACCAGGTCCTGGCCCAGGAGGGGTTCGCCGACCGCCCAGACCGCCAGCGCGGCCGCGACGGCGCCCGCGACGGCGAGTGCCCGCGCGGGTCGTGGATTCCTGCGGCTGACATGGGTGCTCGTTCGGGTCATCGCCACAACTCCTTCAGCTGCTCGATAGTTCAGGAACTAAACCTTTCGGTCGTCGTGGAGCGTAGCAGTTACCTCAGGAGCTGAACAGTTAAGGGACTTAATCGGTGACTATGCTGGCGGCATGAGCCCCCATCCCGAGGCCGAGGCCGAGGCCGGCGCGGACGCGGTCGTGGCCGAGTTGAGCGGCCTCGTCTTCGAGGTGACCGGGCGGCTGCGCGCCCAGTTCAACGCCGCCGCGGCGGAACTCGGTCTTCCTCCGGCCCAGGCGCTCGTCCTGACCAACCTGTCCGAGCCCGCCCCCATGCGTCAGCTGGCCGACTGGCTGTCATGCGAGCCGTCGAACGTCACCGGCATAGTCGACGGTCTGGAACGTCGCGGCTTGGTGACCCGTCAGCCCGCGCCGGGTGACCGTCGTGTCAAGCATGTGGTGCTCACCGAAGCCGGGGAGAGCAAACGCCGGCAGTTGCGGTCCAGGGCCCACGCGCTGGCTCGGAACTTCTTCGAGCTGCCCGGCTCCGACCAGAGGCACCTTCGTGACTTGCTCGCACGTGTTCTGACCGGGCCGCCGACGGGCGTGGACGCGGCATCCGGCTGACGCGTCACCGACCTGTGCGGTCGGGCGCGGGGGTGCTGGTGTTGTGGATCAGTTGCCGGAGCACCTTCAGGGCGGTGACGTAGTCGGCGTCGTCTATGCCCCGGTGGATGAGGTCGCGGATCGCGGGGGCGTGCTCCTTCCACTCGGTTCGGGTCCTCTCTCCCGCCTCGGTGATCCACAGGCGTCCGTCGCCGTCGCGGGTCGACCAGCCGTGCTCCAGGAGGACCTTCGACTCGGCCTCCAGGTCGTCCTCCGGCCTCAGGTAGGACTTCATGGCCACCCGCAGTTCGGGGATGGTCATGCCGTGGCCGTCGGGCGAGAGGTCGTTCTTCGACAGGTTGCGGAGCAGCCAGAACTGCGGCTGCGTGAAGCCGAACTCGGCCTGCCGGGCTCGGGTGAACGCGATGAGGGCCTCGTAGGCCAATCCGGTCCAGTAGGCGGCCGGCTGGGCGGCCAGTTCGGCGTCGGAGACTTCTCCGGTCTTCATGTGCGGTGTCCCCCCATTGGTTGATCACTGGTATGGGAACCGTAGAACCTGAAGTTAAGTTGAGGTCAAGGCGTCGAGGGCCGTGCCGCGGCGGGAACGGCCGCGAGCGCGGTGGGAGCGCCGGGAACCAGTCCGGTTCCCCAAGCGTCGGACGGCCGGAAAACCTCCGACAGAAGGAGTGCCGTGTTCGACCAAGTCTCCACCGACGTGCCGCCGCCCGCCGAACTCTGGGCCCAGGGCGTCGTCAAAGCGATGATGGCCCCCTACCTCGACGACTGCTCCGGACAGGTCCACGTGGACGGCGGCTTCCTGCGCACCGAGGACATCGGGAACGGCTTCTGGGCCCTGCGCTGGGTGGAGGGCGGCCGGGCGCTGCTGTACGGCTACGACAACGAGGCCTCCGACACGCACATCCAGGACCTGCCCGTCGACCTGCTCGCCGGAGGCCCGGCGTGGCTGCCGTGGGAATGGCTCCAGAACCTTCTGGTGGACGAGGACTACTCCGTGGCCTTCCTGCGCTGGTGGGACGGCTCCTGGGGCGGCCCCCCGCTTCCCGAACACGTGGACGACGGGCTCGCCATCATCCTGGCCGACGGGGCCGAGCGCATGGACGAGTTCATCGACGAGGACGGATCCCCGTCGGCGCTGGCGTACCAGGACCTGATGCGCGCGGTGACCGCCGGGAACGTCGAGCGTCCCGCCGTCGAGGCGCTGCTCGCGGCGCTGGACGCGGGGGACGCCGACCCGCGCGAAGCGCTCGACGTGGCCGCCCGGGCGGGCGTCACCCGGGATGAGGAGCTGGTGGAGCTCCCCGCCGGCCGGGGCGAGCCGTCCGACCGGTGGGTCCCGGTCTTCTACCACGACCACCTGCCCACGGTGACGGCCATGGCGGAGCGCGAGGGCATCGAGATCGCCGAGCTTCCCGGCTCCGAGCCGCCCACCCTGAAGGCGCCGCCCCGATTCTGCTTCAACGGCGCGCCCGAGTCTTCCGGGTCCTGACCGGCCGGAGGTCAGGGGCGCGTGCTGGTCCTGTGGACGAGGGACCATGCCGCCGCCCGGGAGTCCGGCCGGCCCAGGACGATCCGCGCGCAGGACGCGCCCTGGTCGCGCAGGGACTGGGCGACCGTGGTCAGGCCCAGCGGTGCCGCGGCCGCCGCGTCGTCCCACCCGGTGATCGCCACGTCGCCGGGGACGGAGCGGCCGGCGGCGCGGACCGCGCGGAGGACTCCGGACGCCTGCTGGTCGCTCATCGCGGCGATCGCGTCCGGCGGCTCCGCCGAGGCCAGGAGGGCCGCGGCGACCCGCTCCGCCTCGGCGGCGTCGTTGCGTGCGCACACCGCGACGGTCACGTCCCGCCAGGCGATCCCGGCGTCCTCGGCCGCCTGCCGGTAGCCCTCCAGGCGGTCGCGCGTCACCGGGAAGGCGGCCTTGGGGAGGGCCGCGCCCTTGGTGATCATGGTGCGCCGGTCGCGGGAGAGCGGGAAGCTCACCACGGCGGGGCGCTCGGCGCCCGCCCAGGCGGCGGCGCCGACCGCGCGGGCCGCCGCGCGGTTGTCGATGCCCACCAGGGCCATGCCGCCGACCGCCGGGCCCCCGTGGACCACCGCGGGGCGCCTCGTCGCCCGGACCGCCGCCAGGACGGGGTCGTCGTCGGAGGTGGTCCAGACGATGAAGCCGTCGACGGCGGCGTCGGTGATCCGGGTGACGTCGTCGGCAGTGCCCGTGACGGGGACGAGGGTCATGCCGTACCCGTGCTCGCCGCAGACGCCGGCGACGCCCGCCATGAAGGACACCGCCTCCGGGTCCTCGAACGCGTAGCCCAGATGCTCGCCCATCACCACGCCGAGCGTGCGGTTGCTGCCTCGGCGCAGGGACCGGGCGCTCGGGTCGGGGCCGGCGTAGCCCAGTTCGGCCGCCGCGGCGAGGACCCTGGATCTGGCCTGGTCCGAGACGCGGTTCGGGCGGTTGTAGGTGTAGGAGGCGGTCATGACGGACACGCCTGCCCGTTCCGCCACCTGGGCCAGGGTCACGCGCTTCGCGCCTCCGGACGGCTCCATGAGACCTCATGCTAGTTGTGTATCGTTACACACCTGGGTGTCGGGACCTCGTGGCGCGCGTTCGTGGGGTTCGCTGCGTTCGGGGCGTTCTGGGGGGTGTGGGGCGCGTCGGTGCCCCGCGTCCAGGACCAGGCGGGGATCGGGGACGGCGCGCTCGGCTTCGCGCTGCTGTTCGTGGGCGCGGGCGCCCTCCCGGCGATGCTGCTGACGGGGCGGGCGCTGGACCGGTGGGGGCCGGGAGTCGCGGGCGCCGCCCTCGCGGCGTTGGGCGGGGCCGGAGTCGTGGTGGCGTTCACCGCCGCGAACCTTGCCGGGCTGTGCGCCGGGCTCGCGATGGTGGGCGCCGCCAGCGGGGCGGCCGATGTGGGCATCAACGCGGTCGCCGGGGTGGCGGAGAGAGCCGCCGGCAAGGCGGTCATCACCCGGGCCCACGGTGTCTTCTCCGGTCTCGTGGTGCTCGCGAGCCTCGCCAGTGGGGCGGCGTCGCCCCTGCCGCTCGTGGTGCCGTTCGTGGCGGCGGGTGGCGCCTGCGTGGCCGCCGGGACGTGCCTGTGGGCGTTTCCCGGTGACTTCGTCGTCCGGCGTGAGGCGGCGGCGCCGTTGGGGCGGCACCGGATCGTCCCGCTGCTGCTCATCGGGGTTCTGGGCGCGCTTGCGTTCGCCGGCGAGAACGCGCACCAGAGCTGGAGCGCGGTCTTCGCCGACGACGAGCTGCACGCGGGCGGGCTCGGCGCCGTCGCGCCCGCCGTCTTCGCCGGGACGGTGGCGATCACGCGGTTCTCGGCGGGCGGGGCGAGGGCCGTCCGCGGGATCCTTCTCGCCGGGGCGGCCGGAGCCGCGGGCGGAGCCCTGGTCATCGCGGTCGCGTCCACGCCGGCGGTCGCCGGGGCCGGGCTCGCGACGGCCGCCGCCGGGACCGCCGTGCTGTTCCCGACGCTGCTCCGCCTGGTCGCCCGGAACGTCGGCGACGACCACCGGGGGCGCGCGACGTCGGTCGTCACGACCGTGTCCTACCTCGGGTTCCTCGCCGGGCCGGTCTATGTCGGGCTCTGGGCGGAGGCCGTCGGGCTGCGCGGCGCCATGGTCGCGGTCGCGGCGCTCGCGGTCGTCCTCTTCGCCCTGACCCCGCTGCTGCTCCGTCTGAGCGGCTTCGCCGGCGGGGAGCGGGGCGGTCAGGCGCGGGCGGGGGTCTTCTCCTCGGCGTCGCCCGGGCGGTGGTCGGGGACGAAGCGGTAGCCGACGTTGCGGACGGTGCCGATCAGGGACTCGTACTCGGCGCCGAGCTTGGCGCGCAGGCGGCGGACGTGGACGTCGACCGTGCGGGTGCCGCCGAAGTAGTCGTAGCCCCAGACCTCCTGGAGGAGCTGGGCCCGCGTGAAGACGCGGCCCGGGTGCTGGGCCAGGTACTTCAGCAGCTCGAACTCCTTGAACGTCAGGTCGAGGACGCGGCCGCGGAGCCGGGCGGTGTAGGTGGCCTCGTCGATCGTGAGGTCGCCGCTGCGGATCTCGCCGGGGACCTCGTCGGCCTCCGCGCCCGCCGCGGCCCGTCCGAGGGCCAGGCGGAGGCGCGCCTCGACCTCGGCGGGGCCCGCGGTCTGGAGCAGCACGTCGTCCAGGCCCCACTCGGAGCTCAGGGCGGCGAGACCGCCCTCGGTGACGATCGCGAGCAGCGGGCAGTCGAGTCCGGTGGTGCGCAGCAGGCGGCACAGGCCCTTGGCCTGGACCAGGTCGCGGCGGGCGTCCACCAGGACGACGTCGGCCGGCGGCGCGTCGATGAGCGCGGAGCCCTCGGCGGGCGCCACGCGCACGGAGTGCAGCAGAAGTCCCAGCGCCGGCAGGACCTCGTCAGAGGGCTCCAACGCGTTGGTCAGCAAGAGCAAGCTGCTCAATGCCGCCTCCCGTCCCTAAAAGACGTAGGACCCAGGCGGCCCACCCCCAAGACCGGCGCACGGCCGGCGGCTCGAAGACGAGGCGGCCATGCAGAGCCTTGCGGATGAACTCCATGGCCTCGTCGCCCGGATCCCTCACCCCTGAGCATAACCGAGGTGCCTCCGGCGGCCATGTCGCGGCCTGGCCGGACCGTGTCAGCGGGAACCGTGTCAGCGGGAGATGAGAGCCTGGAGGCATGGCCAAGGGAACGATGCGGTACTGGGCGGCCGCCAAGTCCGCCGCGGGGACGCACGAGGAGCCGTACGACGCGGCGACGCTGGAGGACGCGGTCGCCGCGGCCAGGGCCGGGCGCGGCGACGAGTTCGCCCGGGTCGTCGGGCGGAGTTCGTTCCTGGTCGACGGGGATCCGGTCGGGACGCGGCCGCACGCGTCGGTGACGCTGCCGGAGGGCGGGGTCGTGGAGGTGCTGCCGCCCTTCGCGGGCGGCTGAGCGGGCGGCTGAGCGGGGGCGGAGGAGGTGGCTGATCTCACACCGGGGTGATTTTCCCGGCTCAGAGGTCATTCTCCGGAGCGACCCTTTTTGGGTGGTTCGTTCACTATCGTGTGGCGAACGCATGCGCCAGGCCTAAGGAGAGACATGCGGAAAGTACTGCTGGTCCTGCTGATCCTCGTGGCCGCGGGGCTGGTCGCCGCGGACCGGCTGGGGGTCAGGATCGCGGAGGACAAGATCGGCGAGCAGGTGGCCGCGCAGTACAACCTCCAGGAGCGGCCGGACGTCACGATCCACGGCATCCCGTTCCTGACGCAGGCGGTCGGCGGCGAGTACAAGCACATCGAGGTGGGGATCGGCGACTGGACGCAGCAGGGCGTGACCGTCACCGGCGTCAAGGTCGACATGCGGGGCGTCGACGCGCCGCTGTCGGAGGTCACCAAGGGCAGCGCCGCGAACGTGACCGCGCGCACCGCGACCGCCTCGGCCGTCGTCCCCTACGACGTGATCCAGAAGCAGGCGCCCAAGGAGGTCAAGCGGATCGGGCCGAAGGGCGACGACCTGTCGGTGGACCTGACCGGCAACGTCCTCGGGTTCCCGGTGAACGGCACCGCGGTCGTGGAGGTCAGGCCGACCGCCAAGGGCATCGCGATCTCGCCCGTGTCGGTGGGGTCGAACGGCGCCGCGCAGATCCCGCTGGCGCTGGTGAAGCGGCAGCTCACGTGGGTGGTGCCCGTCTCCGACCTGCCCGTCGGGTCGCGGATCAGCAAGATCGAGCCGACGCCGGACGGGCTGCGCGTGGCGGCGACCGCCGAGAACGTCCGGCTGAACGATCTCCAGGCGCCCGCGCAGAAGTAATCCCGGAACCCGTGAACCGCGCCGGGGGAGCGTACGTGACAGTGGTGTGGGACCGACCGCCGACGAGGGGCTGCTGCGCGCCCTGTACAGCGAGCACGGGGGCGCCCTCCTCGGCTACGTCCTGCGGCTGACCGGCGGAGACCGAACCCAGGCAGAGGACGTCGTGCAGGAGACGCTGCTGCGCGCTTGGAAGCATCCGGAGGCCCTCGCGGGCCGCCCCGTCCGGCCGTGGCTGTTCACGGTCGCACGGAACCTCGTCGTGGACGCGCACCGCGCCAGGCGGGCCCGGCCGCCGGAGACGGGCATCGACGAGCACGTCCTGATGACCGCCGACGGCTCCGACGACATCGACCGGGCGCTGGAGTCCTGGACGGTCGCCGAGGCGCTGGCCGGGCTCAGCCCGCCGCACCGGGCCGTCCTGGTCGAGACCTTCTATCGGGGCCGCTCCGTCGCGGAGGCGTCGGAGACGCTGGGCATCCCGCCGGGCACCGTGAAGTCCCGCACCTACTACGCGCTGCGGGCGCTCAGGCTCGCGCTGGAGGAGCGGGGGCTGGCGCCGTGAGCGGCTGCACGCGGGCGCGCACCGCGCTCGGGTCGTACGTGCTCGGCGCGCTCGATCCAGGCGAGCGCGCCGAACTGGAGGCCCACCTGCGGGACTGCCCCGCCTGCCGCGACGAGCTCGCCGGGATGGCCGGCCTGCCCGCGCTGCTCGGACGGGTCGACGAGGCGCAGCTGGAAGGGATCGCCGGACCGCCGCCCGAACTGCTGGACGGGCTGCTGGCCAGGGCGGCCGAGCGGCGGAGGGGACGGCTCGGACCGCTGGGGCGCCTGGCCGGCGGGCGGGCCGCGGGGTGGGCCCCGCTCGCCGCCGCGGCGTGCCTGCTGCTGGTCGTCGGGGGCCTGTTCGGCGGCCTGGTGTTCCCGTCGCGGACCGGCGGGACCGGCGGCGCGGGCGCCAAGCCGCCGCCGTCCACGGCGTCCCCCGCGCCGGGGGCTGCGGGGGAGCGGATCACCGCGGAGGACCCCAGGACCGCCGTCAAGGGCTACGTGGTGCTCCGCCGCAAGCCGTGGGGGACCGAGGTGGAGCTGCACCTGGCCGGCGTCCCGAAGGGGTCGCACTGCCGGCTGCAGGTGATCGCCCGGGACGGGCGCCGGGACGCCCTCGGCAGCTGGTACGTCCCGTACGACGAGGGCTACGGCGAGTACCGCGGGTCCACGATGTTCCCGCGCGGCCAGCTGTTCTCCTTCGAGATCGTCGGCCTGGACGGGCGGCCCCTCCTCACGATTCCCACGTGACCGGGAGCGGCCCGGCGGGCGGCGGGCGGTGAGAGAAGGCGGACCGCGGGAAGAAAAGCGCAGGCCCCGGGGTTGTCGCACGAGATGATCGGAGCATTGATCGCGGCGGGCGTCCTGCTCGCGGCCACGGCGTTCGGCCTGGTGAGGCGGCGCCGTGACGGCGTGCTGCGCGCCCGGCGAGGGGAGGGCGGGCAGGTGGGCGAGACCGTCGGCCCGGACGACATGGGCGCCGAACTCGGCGAGAAGGCCACGCTGCTGCAGTTCTCCAGCGCCTTCTGCGCGCCGTGCCGGGCCACCCGCCGGGTCCTCGGCGAGGTGAGCCGGATGGTGGAGGGCGTGGCCCATGTCGAGCTCGACGCGGAGGCGCACCTCGATCTCGTCCGGCGGCTGAACGTCGTGCGGACGCCGACCGTCCTCGTCCTGGACGGGGCCGGCCGCGTCGTCCGGCGCGCCGCGGGCGCGCCCCGCAAGCCCGATGTCATCGCCGCTCTGGGGGAGGTCATCACGTGAGTCACTCCCTGAGCCGCAGCCTCATGACCTGCGCTAAGACGAATGTCACTGTCTCGCAAGGCGAGACGGATGTGACAGCCCGTGGATTGTCGGCTTAACATCGTGTCCGTGCGTTACTGGACAGAGCAGATGCTCACGAAGCGCCGCGCGGTGGACTTCTGCCGCGTGGCCGCCTCGCTCTGTCGCATGGCCTGAGGCATCGAGCCCGTCCGCCCCCGAGCACCTTCTCCTTCTAGCTCGTACGCACGCTTCCACTCCGCCAGGAGATCCCCGATGCAGGTCGATCCACGCGGGCCGCGCTTCGGCGCCTCCGTCACCACGGCCGTCCTCGTCGTCGTCCTGGTGACCGGAAGCTGGGCACTGCTCGCCGCTCAGGCCGTCGTGTTCGCCATCGCGACCTCCTTCGGCCTTCGGTACGCCCCGTACGGACTGGTGTTCAAAGTGCTCATCCGTCCCCGTCTCGCCCCGCCCAGGGAACTGGAGGACGAGGCCGCGCCCCGCTTCGCGCAGGGTGTCGGGTTCGCCTTCGCCCTCCTGGGCACCGTCGGGTACGCGACGGGAACGACCTGGCTCGGCATCGGTGCCACCGCCCTCGCACTGGCGGCGGCGTTCCTGAACGCGGCGTTCGGGTTCTGCCTCGGCTGCGAGATGTATCCGCTCTTCCGCCGCATCACCGCGAAAGTCCGCTCCGAAGGGAAGGTTCCCGCATGAGCCGCTCAGACGTCCTGGTGGACACCGACTGGGTCGAGGCCCACCTTGACGACCCCGGGCTCGTGCTCGTCGAGGTCGACGAGGACGTGTCCGCCTACGACAAGGGCCACATCCGTGGCGCCGTGAAGATCGACTGGAAGACCGAGCTCCAGGACCCGGTCCGCCGCGACTTCGTCGACAGGACCGGCTTCGAGCAGCTGCTGTCGAGCAAGGGCATCGCGAACGACGACCTGGTCATCCTGTACGGCGGGAACAACAACTGGTTCGCGGCGTACGCGTACTGGTACTTCAAGCTGTACGGCCACGACAAGGTGAAGCTCCTCGACGGCGGCCGCAAGAAGTGGGAGCTGGACTCCCGCGAGCTGGTCACCGACGTCCCGAGCCGTCCCGCGACCCAGTACAAGGCCAAGGACCAGGACCTGACGATCCGCGCCTTCCGCGACGAGGTCGTCGACGCGATCGGCAAGCAGAACCTGATCGACGTCCGCTCGCCCGACGAGTTCAGCGGCAAGCTGCTCGCCCCGGCGCACCTGCCGCAGGAGCAGTCGCAGCGCGCCGGCCACGTGCCGACCGCGGCCAACATCCCGTGGTCGAAGGCGGCCAACGACGACGGCACGTTCAAGTCCGACGAGGAGCTCCGCGCCCTCTACACCGAGGCCGGGGTCGACCTGAACAAGGACACCATCGCCTACTGCCGCATCGGCGAGCGCTCCTCGCACACGTGGTTCGCGCTGCGCGAGCTGCTGGGCCTGGAGAACGTGAAGAACTACGACGGTTCGTGGACCGAGTACGGCTCGCTCGTCGGCGTGCCGATCGAGCTCGGCGCAGGCAAGTAAGTCCCGCAGCACCACACTTGGAGGAACCATGACCCAGGGCTGCGCAGCGCCCGAGCAGACGGCGCACCTTCCGGCGACCGTCGACCTGGCCAACGAGGCCGTCATCCAGGGGACCGTCACGCGTGACGGCGCCCCTGTGTCCAGCGCCTACGCCCGCCTCCTCGACTCGTCGGGCGAGTTCACCGCCGAGGTGGTGACGGGCGAGGAGGGCGTGTTCCGCTTCTTCGCCGCCGACGGCGACTGGACGGTCCGCGTCCTGGCGGCCGGCGGTGTGAGCGTCGACACCGGCGTCACCGCGAAGACCGGCGAGGTCGCCGGCCTCGAAGTCACGATCTGACCCGCGTCCGGATCCGCGAACCCCGCCGCCCCCTCGGGGCGGCGGGGTTCGTCGCGTCCGGGGGTCAGTTGCTGAACGTCAGCGTGTTGGTGACCTCGACGCCGAGTTCCCCGGCGGTGGCGAAGACGCTGCCGGTGCGGTCGCCCGTCGGGCCGCCGCTCGACCAGTACGACTGGGCGTAGACGACCGTGGAGCCCTGCGCCCAGGTCCGCGTCCAGTACGCGGGGTCGGCCTTCGGCTGCGGAAGCCCGCTGGCGTCCGACGGGGTCAGCAGCTTCGGCCAGCCCTCCTGGTTCGTGTAGCCCTTGACGATGGCCGCGTCCGTCGACGTGGCGAACTTCAGGATCGAGACCGAGGTGATGATCTGCCTGGACGGGCTGGCGTAGACGGCCGAGTACATGCTCCCCATGCACGGGTGCCGGCGCAGCGCCGGCAGCAGCACGGAGTTCGCGCGGGTGACGCACGACTCGGTGCGCGTCCCCGCCTGGGTGAACACGTTGCCCTTCGCCGTCGTGATCGTCCGCTTCAGGACGCCGGCGGGGTCGACCGCCCCGCCGCTGGAGTAGGTGGGCGAGGGCACGGTCGGCTCCGTCGAGGAGCCGTAGCTCGGGAGGCGCGTCGTGGACGGCAGCGTCACGGGCCGGGCCGGGTCGTCGTCATCGCCGCTGAAGACGAGGACGGCGAACGTCCCGGCGACGGCCACCACCAGCACCGCGCCGACGACGAGCAGCCACACGAGCGTGCTGCCGCCGCCGCGCCGCGGCGGGTACGGGGGTGGGAAGCCGGGGCCGCCGGGCATCGGCGGAGGGCCGGCGGGCGCGGCAGGCGGCGGGAATCCCGGCCGACCGGGCTGCTGGCCGGGCCAAGGTGGGGGGTTCATGGTCGCTCCGGGCGGTTCACGTGCGGGGTGCCGACTGAGGTCGGACCAGACTACGTGCGGTGAATGGTGATTTCGTGGCAGATTTCCCATATACAGATGGCCGCGCCGACACAACCGTTCCGCGGTGGGCATTCCGGGGACCGGAGAGATAGATCACACGCGGGTCCGGTTGCGGCGGGCGGCGAATCCCGGACTAGGTCCAGTCGCGGGTGAGTTCCAGGTCCCAGGGGACGAGGTTCCAGGGGCTGAGGGGCTCGGTGGCGAGCTCCTCGACGAGCCGCTCGTACTCGGCCTGCGCCGGGCCGCCGCCGCCCGACCAGAGCAGGCGTCCCTGCAGGTAGCAGGTCGCCATGTCGCGCCAGGACGTGTACCGCCGCTGGATGTCGAGCGCGAGCGGGAGCATCCGGTCCCAGCAGTACTCCTCGGTCAGCCAGCCGACGATGTGGCCCCACCGGAAGAGCATGAGCGCGCGCCCGTAGTCCCAGATCAGGAACCGTCCCACGTTGGCGCGCAGCGCGGGGTCGGCGAGGGCCTTCAGCCGGTGCAGCTCCTCCGCCGCGTGGTTGCGGTCGTTGAAGAGCTGGTGGAGGAACTGGGCCAGCTCGGCGCCCTCCTCGCTCGCGTCCGCGCCCGGCTCGTCGCGCAGCAGCGGCGGGACGAGCCGCGCGTACGAGTCGCCCTCGTCCCCGTACCGGATGCGGACCAGCTCGATCAGCCGCTCGACGAACGGGGGCTCCAGCCGGTCGCCGGTGATGAGGCCGTCGACCTCGCGCAGCAGCGACTGGTACTCCCGCTGCTCGGCGGGGGACCGGCCGGCGAGGTGCGCGTCCTGCGTGAAGTCGGCGCGGTGCCCGTCCTGGACGAGCCAGTTGACGGCGCCGAGGAGCTGCTCCAGGTCGTAGGCGCCCCAGGGGTCCTGGAGCAGGTCCTGCGCCGCGCGGCGGTCGGCGGCCGCCGCGGACGCGCCGGGGGCGGCGCCGAGCCGGTCCACCCGGAACCCGTTGACGGCGCCGTAGGGGGCGCCGGCCGCGATGATCCAGCGCTGCACCGGGGTGAGGTCGCTGCCGCGGGCGAGGACGCCGTTCAGGTCGGGCGCGCGGATCAGATCCCAGAGCCGCCGCTGGAACTCCTCGGCCTGCCGCTCCTCGCTGCCGAAGAACCCGGCGAGCTGCTTGCGCAGCGCCGGGTGCCGGACGTAGAGGCGGCGGAAGAACCGGCCGTTCTTCCACACCAGGTGCTCGGGGCGCAGGTCGCCGAACGGGATCCGCGTGCGCCGGTGGACCATGGCCTGCTCGGCGAACCGCAGTTCGAGGTCCGACCAGAGCCCGGCGAGCGGGGTGAAGCGCAGCAGCAGGACGAACCCGCCCACCAGGGCGAGCAGGACGGCGCCGGGGGCCAGCGCCCACCGTGCCTGGTCCGGGAACCCGGTCAGGGACAGGACGGCACCGGTCAGCAGCAGGCCCACGCCGCCCGCGCCGAGGGCGAGGAACCAGCCGGTCGTGAGGACGAGGGACCCCTCGATGCGGAGCACCGCCTCCTCGTCGTCGAACTCGAACGACCCCTCGGCGAGCGTCCCTTCGACGGCCCGCTCAAGCGCGTCGAGCTGACCGGCCTCTTCCATGGGCAGGACCGTACAGCATCCCTTACGTCTAGATCATCTACCCGGTGCCCCTTATGCGGCGGTCGGAACGCGGGCCTGGCTCTTTCCCGCGACGCCCGTGGCGCATGTCCAATCTGTGCTGAAATGTTCCGGATGCAGCGAGCCGTCGCGCCCCCGCCCGTGTACTACGCGGACAGCGCCCCGCCGCCACCGGAGCCGCCGGTGCGGGGGCGCCTGTGGCGCATGCTCGGCTGGGTGTCGATCGGGCTGTCGGTCGTGCTCGTGGCGGGCAGCCTCACCGCCTACGGGTTCTGGCGCCGGCTCGACGGGCAGATCGACCGGGAGAACGTCGACGGCCGGCTCGGCGAGCACCGGCCGCCCAAGCTGAACAACTCGCTGAACATCCTGATGATGGGCTCCGACAGCCGCGCCGGGGAGAACGCCCGCTACGGCACCGAGGCCGGGCAGCGCTCCGACACCACGATCCTGCTGCACATCTCGCCCGGCGGGCAGAGCGCCATCGGCGTCAGCTTCCCGCGCGACTCGATGGTGCAGATGCCGCCGTGCAAGCGCAAGAACGGCACGACGGTCCCGGCCCAGTTCGGAATGATCAACGCGGCGTTCTCCAACGGCGGCCCGGCCTGCACCTGGCGGACGATCGAGTCGCTCACCAAGATCCACATCGACCACTACGTCGAGGTCGACTTCGCCGGGTTCAAGCGGGTCGTGGACGCGCTCGGCGGCGTGGAGATCTGCGTCCCCCGGCGGATCGACGACCCCAAGGCCGAACTGCACCTCAGGGCCGGCCGGCAGACCGTCCGCGGCGACCAGGCCCTCGGCTACGTCCGCACCCGCTACGTCCTCGGCGACGGCTCCGACCTCGACCGGATCAAGCGGCAGCAGGCGTTCATGGCCTCCGTCGTCAAGAAGGCCACGGACAAGGGCATGCTCACCGACCCCGGCCGCACCTACGCCTTCCTGTCCGCCGCCACCAGGTCCATCAAGGCGGACGACGGGCTCACCCTGTCGGTGATGCAGAAGCTCGCCGCGTCCCTGGGCGGGATGAGCGCCGGCAAGGTCCGCTTCGTCACCGTGCCCGTGCAGGCGTTCCCGCAGGACAAGAACCGCGTCCAGTTCGCACAGGCCGCCGCCGAGCCCCTGTTCCGGGCCATCCGCGAGGACAACAAGCTCCCCCAGCCGGAGCCCGTGCCCGCGAACAACAAGGTCCAGCCCGTCCCGCCCACGCAGGTCAGGCTCGCTGTCTACAACGCCTCCGGCACCGGCGGCCTCGCCCAGCGGACCGCCGACCAGCTCACCGAGCGCGGCTTCCAGGTCGTCAAGGTCGGCACCGCCAGGAAGCCCGTCCCCCACACCCGGATCCTCTACGGCGCGGGCGCCGAGCGGCAGGCCGCGCGCACGGCGATCGCGGTGCCCGGCCACCAGCCGCGCCCGTGGGCGTCCGCGAAACCCGGCTACGTCTACCTGGTCATCGGCAGGGACGGCGCCCAACTGCGGGGGCTGGGCCCGATGGTTCCGCAGATCGCGGGGGAGATCCGCGCCGACCGCAACATCTGCGCACCGACCTGATGACGCGCCCGAACCCGTTGGGAGCCGTCTCAGCGGTATCTTGGCCGCGCAAACCATCGACCCTCTTGAAACGTCTCATCTAGGACGGCGCCCCCCTCTACCCCCCGACCTGGCCCGCCGCCCCGCCCCCGCACGGGCGCCCCCCACGGCCGCCACGCTCCCCCCCGGAACGGACGCATGCAGCCCGAACCCTTCACCCTGCTGATGACCGTCTACGGCGGTGATCGTGAGGAGCATGTCCGGGACGCCTTCCGCAGCGCCGTCCACCTCCAGACCCTCCGCCCGGACCAGGTCGTCCTCGTGCAGGACGGGCCCGTCCCGCCCGCGCTCGCCTCCGGCCTGCGCGACCTCGTGAGGATCAGCCCGGTCGAGGTCACGTTCGTCCACCTGGAGCACAACCGGGGCCTCGGCCCCGCCCTCGACGCCGGCCTGCACGCCGCCCGCCACGACATCGTCGCCCGCATGGACGCCGACGACTACTCGATGCCGCACCGCTTCCAGACGCAGGTCCCGCTGGTGCGCGCGGGCGCCGAGCTCGTGGGCGCGGGACTGCTGGAGTTCGGCACCGACATCACCGACATCGTCGGCCGCCGCATCCCGCCGAGCGACCCCGCCGACATCGCGCGCTACTCCCGCCTGCACGACCCGTTCAACCACCCCACGGTCGTCTACCGGCGCAGCGCCGTCGTCGCCGCGGGCGGCTACGGCGACCTGCCCCTGATGGAGGACTACTGGCTGTTCGCCCGCATGATCGCGGGCGGGGCGCGGATCGTGAATGTCGCCGAGCCCCTCGTGTACTACCGCGTCGGCCAGGGGGCCTACGAGCGGCGCGGCGGGCGCGACCTGCTGCGCTCCGAACTGCGGCTGCAGCGCGAGATGCTCCGCGAGGGCTTCATCTCCCAGCCCCAGTACTGGCGCAACGTCATGGTGCGCGGCGGCTACCGGCTCGTCCCCACGCTGATCCGCAAACCGTTCTACCGCGCGGTCGTCGCCCCCTACGGCGCCCGCCGCAACCGCCTGCGCGACCGCGACCGGGCCCGGCCGGGCACCCGCCCGGCCATCCCCTACATCCCCCGGCATGCGCGCCCGGCGGGAGGCGGGCACCAGGGGCTCCCCGGCCTGGACGCCGCCCCGCCGCAACCGGAGAAGTAGCGCGGGGCGGCGCGGGGCCGGGTCACGGCACGGGCCGGCTCCACAGGACGGGCTGGCCGCCGCCCGAGTCGGCGCTGCGGCCCACTCCGAGCAGCGTGTTCCCGAAGGCGGCGAGGCCGGTGATCTCCTGGTCGCCGACGCCGCCGAGGCCGGTGCCGCCGGGCGTGGAGGCCCGCCAGGACGCGCCGTCCGCGGACGTCCACGACACCACATCGGTCGCGCCCGCGCGCCAGGTCGTGCCGGTCGCGGCGAAGCCCTTCGGGGTCGCGGTCAGCGCGCTGACGCCGACGGTCGTGCCGCCGCTCGGCGACGGCAGGGGACGCCACGTCCTGCCGGCGTCGGTGGACACGTAGCCGAGCCAGTCGAGCCCCTTCGGGGTGGCCGCGATCCCGGCCGCCACGAGCGTGCTCCCCTTGGCGGCGACATGGGTGAGGTGGCCTTCGGTCACCCCTGCCCCGGGGAGCTGGAGTTCCTGAAGCGTCCACCGCTTGCCGTCGGGCGACAGCCACACCGACGGGTGGTTGCCCTTGCCGTCCCGGCTGCCGCCGACGGCGGCGTACCCGAACGAACCGGACGCGACGTCCAGCATCCAGCGGCTCGCGGTCTTGGTGCCCGCCATCATCTTCGGGTCCGTGCCCGCGCCCCGCGCCCAGTTCTTCAGGTCGGGCGAGTACCAGGTCGCGACGGAGAAGCCCTGCGTGCCGACGACGACGTACCCGGCGGAGCCGGCCGCCGCGGCATGGGTGACGGGCGGGCCCTGCTTGTTCGCCGCGAAGGCGGGCGCGGTGTCGGCCGCCTGCCACGTCGAGCCGTCCTGGGAGGTGACGACGAGGGGGCGGCGCGGCGCGGACTGGTCGTAGCCGACCGCCAGCCAGCCGGCGGCTCCCGCGGCGACGTCGACCAGCTGCTGCGGGCCGGGCCGGGTGAACGCGGCGCCGAGCCCCTGCGCGGCCTTCCAGGACGCGCCGTCCTGCGACGACCACACGGCGGCATCACCGCTCGCGCTGCCGACCGCGACCGCGAGGCCGTTCGTGGCGGCCACGGCGCGCACGGCGTGGTCGGGCCGGACGGCGCCGGGGATCTTCGCCGGGTCGACGGGGAGCGCGGCGCCGCCCGCGTCCCACACGCCGAGCATCGGGTCCAGGTCGCCGCCGCCGGGCTCGCGGCCGACGAGCACCGTCTGGCCGCCCGCCGCGGCGGCGCCCAGCACCTCCCGGCCCGCCTTCGACTCGGCGGTGCCGGCCGCCTTCCAGGCGGCGCCGTCCGCGGTGCGCGCGAGCAGCACGTCGGTGCCCCGGACGACGACGGCGGTGAAGCCCCGGCCGTCGGAGACGATCCCGTTCGTGCGCTGGTAGCCGGCCGGTTCGAGCTTGCCGGTCCTGGTCCACGACCTGCCGTCCCTGGACGTGTAGGCCTGGCCGAAGAGCTTCCCGGACGCCGACATCTCGCGCATCGCCAGGAACCCCGCCCCGCCGCCCCCGCCGATCATCAGGCCGCGGCTGCCCTTCGGCGCCGGCACGTCGGATGTCGCCCACGTCCGGCCGGCGTCGTCGGAGCGCCAGACCTTCCGGTACGGGCCGGGCTTCTTGGAGTCGGGCGTGATGAGCCCCTCCAGCAGGATCACGTCGCCGTTCGCCGCGGTCTCGACCAGGGAGAACCCGGCGTTCTGGACCTGCAGCCCGATCTGGTCGCCGACCCGCGCCTCCCACCGGCGTCCGTCGCTCGACAGCCACACCGCCGGACGCGCGTCGCTGAAGTCGCCCTTGGGGGAGTTCTCGCCGACGGCGAGGAACCCGCCGCCGGTGCCGACGATCCGGGTCACCCGGTTCTGCGGGCCGAAGACGTCGCCGACGGCGTCGGGCTGGCGGCGCCACTCCTTGCCGTCCTTGCTGGTCCAGACGGCGCCGCCGCCGTTGACACGGCGGCCGACGGCGACCCAGCCGCGGCGTGACGCGCCGACCGCCTCGGGGACACCGCCGGGCGGCGCGAGGCCGCCGTCGGTGTCCTGCTGGTCGACCGACGTGAAGGTGCGTCCGCCGTCGGTGGAGACGAGGAACAGGCCGCGGGAGTTCTGCGGGTCGGTCTCGCCGCCGACCGCGACCACCGTCGAGCCGCGCGCCGCGACGCCGGTGACCTGCTGGTCGCGGCCGTCGGTGCGAGCGGCGGCGTCCACGGGGAACAGCGCGCCGGCGAGCTTGGCGCCCGCGCCGCCGTCGCCGTCGTCGTCACCGCCGACCAGGCCGGGCACCACGAGCACGCCCGCGGCGACCAGCGCCACGGCGGCGAGCCCGCCCGCGCCGATGAGCAGCGGCTTCCTGAGGCTCCTGCGGGGCCCCTTCGGGCCGCCCGGCCCCCCGGTCCGCCACGGCTCCTCGATCACCGGCGGGGGCGCCACCGGGTGGACGGCCTCCGGGCCGGGGGCGGGGGGCGGCGTCCCGGGGATCTGCTGCGCCCACGGGAACGGCTCCGCCGCGGGTTGGGCCTGCGGGGCGGGGGAGGCCTGCGCGCCGGGGATGTCCTGCGCGTAGGGGAACGGCTCGGGGGCCGGGCGCGCAGGGGTGCCGGGGATCTCCTGCGCCCACGGGAACGGCTCGTGGGCCGGGGGGCTCTGCGGGGGCGCGGGCTGCGGATGCGCGGCCTGCGGGAAGGACGGCAGCTTCTCGACGCGGGTGACGTCCGCCATGTCCTGCCCGTAGGAGGGAGGCGGCTGGGCGGGGAACTCGGTCCTCGTGACGTCCCCCGAGTCCTGCCCATAGGAGGCAGGCGGCTGGTTGGGGGGTTGGATCCACGTCACTTCCTCAGCGTCCTGCCCCTGGGAGGCAGGCAACTGGGCGGGGGGCCCGATCCACGTCACCTCCTCCGCGTCCTGCCCCTGGGAGGCAGGCGGCTGATCGGGGGACTCGACCCTCGTGACGTCGCCCATGTCATGCCCCTGGGAGGGAGGCGGCTGGGCGGGGGACTCGATCCTCGTCACGTCCGCCATGTCCTCCTCGTAGGAGGAGGGCGGCGGGAGAGGGATCTCCGTCCTCGTCACGTCCGCCATCTCCTGCCCGTACGGGGAGGGCTGCGGCGGGGGGACGTCGGTGGACGCGGCCGGAGCGTCCGCGACGGGAGCGGGCAGGACGGGCGAGGCCGCCTCCTCGCCATCGCCGCCCGGCTCTCCGGCGGTCTCCGCGGGCCGGTCGGCCGCGGGCTTCTGCCGCTTCGGCAGGATCAGCGTCTGGTTGAACTTGGGGTCCATGACGGTGCGGTCCGCCATGTCCGCCTCCGGGTCGTCCTCCGGGGAGTCCTCGGGGTAGTCCTCGGGCGCGTCGGCCTCGTCGGAATCGTCCTCGGGATCGTCCTCCGGATCGTCCGCGGGGAGCAGCGGGCCGGACGAGGTGTCCTGGTCGTCCAGCCAGTGCGACGGGGGAGGCGTCTGCTCCGGCTGCCCGGGTTCGGGACGCTCACCCTCGTGGTCGTCATCCGGCTTTCCGGTTGGAGTCACGCCCTCTCCCAGCTTCCGGTCACTCTGCACGTCTCACCCTGCACATCGCCCTGGCGCGTCCGCAGTCGTCAGCGATGATAGCGGCGCATAAAGGACGGAACTTCGTCATCGGCTCCGGCCCGCGGGGGTGCAGCCGGAGCCCGTGCAGTGGGTCAGCGCGTACAGGAGGTCGGACAGGTGGCGGCGCCGCTGCTCCGGCAGCCCGGCGGCGATGTTGTCCAGCTCGTGCGGATCGCGGACCCGGTCGTAGTACTCGGTCTCCCCGCCGGTGTACTCCACGTACAGCATGTCGCGGGTGCGGATCGCGTTGTAGGTGGTCGGCGCGCCGGGCGCGGAGTCCTGCCGGTCGGGGTCCAGCGGGGACGGCGGCGGCTTGACGTGCTCGACCAGCGCCGACTCGCGCCAGCCCGCCGGGGCGGCGCCGCGCAGGAACGGGACGAGCGACCGGCCGTCGGTCGCCGCCGGCGGGCGCACGCCCGCCAGTTCCTGGAAGGTCGGGGCCAGGTCGGTGTTCTGCGCGAGCTCGCTGACCTTGCGCCCGGCGGGGACGCCCGGCCCGACGACGATGTAGGGCACGCGGACGTCGGTGTCGAACGCGGTCATCTTCCCGCCGGCCAGCCGGTGCTCGCCCAGGTGGAAGCCGTTGTCGGAGCCGAACACCAGGTAGGTCTCCCGGTCGAGGCCGCGCTCCTTCAGCGTCGTCCGGATGCGGCCGACCATCTCGTCGACCGACTGCACCATCCGCACCCGGTCGCGGAAACCCTCGTCGATGCGGCGGATCCCCCACCTGCGCAACGGCGCGTGCGACCGCAGCCAGGACGGCTTGTCGCGGATGTCGGCCTCGTTGAACGACGGGGGGCGCGGCGCGGTCAGGCCGCCGAACAGCCCGGCATGGCGCGGCGCCGGCACGAACGGCCCGTGCGGCGCGAACGTCGCGATCTGGATGAAGAACGGCTGCCCGGACGCTCCGGACCGCTGGACGAACTCGACGCCCTTGTTCGCCAGGACGTCGGTCAGGTAGTCCTGCGGCCGGGCGCCGTAGTGCACGAGCCGGCCGTTCTCGTTCAGGTTGTAGTCGTACTCGGGATAGCCGTTGCCGCTGACGTGCCACTCGTCCCACCCCGGCGGCACGTACGGCTTCGTGTCGCCCTGGGTGTCGTTGGGCTGGTAGCCGTTCATGTACTTGCCGAGGAGCGCCGTCCGGTAGCCGGCCTTCTGCAGCGACGGGGCGAACGACGCCTGCTCGCCGCCCTTGTCCTTGAAGACCTCGTAGCCGCCGTCGGGCGGGAAGTTCGTGCGGACACCGGTGTTGTGCGGGTACCGCCCGGTGAAGATCGTGGCGCGCGAGGTGCAGCAGAGCGAGTCGGCCATGATGAAGTCGTCGAAGGTGAGGCCGTCCCGCTGCATCTGCACCACCTGCGGCATGTGCGCGATGAGGTTCCAGGACAGGTCGTCGGTGAGGACGAACACGACGTTCGGCTTCTTCGGGGGCTTCACCGCCTTCGGCGCGGGGCGCTCGTCCGGCCGGAAGAGGCAGCCGCTCGTCCCGAGGACGGCGAGCAGGCACAGCACGGCCGCCAGCCGCCGATGCCGGCTCAACGTCCGTGACCTCTCCGCGCCGGGCGTCCTGCCCGTGTCGAGCGTCCCCTCCGTGATGAGCGTGTCCTTTCTGTGGCGAGATCGCCGGGCAAGCGTAACGATCCGGACGCGGGTCGCGCATGCGGCGCCCGTTGGCCGTCCCGCCCCGGTTGTTGGCATGATGCGGGGTGCCATGAGGTGGACGGACCGTGACCCGCGGGCGCTCGCACCGCTGCTGCCGCTGATCGCGGGGGCCGCGATCAGCGCCCTGGTCGCGTTGGTCGTCTGGCTGGCGGTGACGGTGGCCCCGCCGTCCGGCGGGACGGGCGCCCACCCGCGGGGCGGTTCCGGCCGGCCCGGCTCGGGCGCGTCGCCGGGCGCGCCGCCGCCGAGCCCGGCGGGCACTCCGGCGGCGATCGACCCGCCCGGCTACTCGCCCGCCGCACCGGTGATCGACGGGTCCTTCGCCGACCCCACCGTGATCAAGGTGGCGGGGACGTACTTCGCCTACGGCACCAACAACGCGGACGCGACGATGCCGGTCGCGACGGCCCCGTCGCCGACCGGGCCGTGGAGGACGAGGCCCGGCGACGGCCTGGCCCGGCTCCCGGCCTGGGCCGCCGGAGGCTGGACCTGGGCGCCCGAGGTGGTCGCGCCGCGCGAGCCCGAGGGCACCTACGTGCTGTACTTCTCCGCGCGCCGCAGGGACGGCGCCGAGCAGTGCATCGGGGTCGCGACCGCGTCCTCGCCCGCGGGCCCGTTCGTCCCGCAGGAGGGCGGGCCGCTGGTCTGCCCGCTGGACCTCGGCGGCGCGATCGACCCCGGGTCCTACGTCGAGCCGGACGGCACCCGCTACCTGCTCTACAAGACCGACGACCAGAAGACGGCCGCGATCTACCTGGTCAGGCTGAGCCCGGACGGGCTGCGCCCGGCCGGCCCGGCGAGGCTGATCATGGGGCGCGCGGCGGACGAGCCCGTCCTGGTGGAGGCGCCCGACCTGGTCCGGCGCGGCGGGAAGTACGTGCTGCTGTACTCGGCGGGCTGGTACTTCACGCCGGAGTACCAGACGCGCTACGCGGTGGCCTCGTCGATCGAGGGGCCGTACGCCAAGGGCGGCGCCGTCCAGTCCACCGGCCTGTACGGCGGGAAGGTCGAGGGGCCGGGCAGCGCGGACGTGTTCGCCGACGACACCGGCGACTACCTCGTCTTCCACGGCATCCTCGACCACCACGGCGGCTCCCGGGTGACCCGCGGCATGTACGTCGCCCGCCTCGGCTGGGACGGCGCGCGTCCCGCCGTCCGGGGCGTCCCCGTCCGGTACGAGGCGGAGCGGGGGCGGCTGAACGGCTGCGTCTCGGCGCTGGCGCGGCCCAACGCGTCCGGGGGGTCGGCGGTCGGGCCCTTCGCGCGCGACGACTGCCGCGTCGAGGTGCCGGTGTTCGCGCCCACCGCCGGGAGCTACGCGGTCCGCACCCGGTACGCCAACCGCTCCGGCCGCGACTCCGACCTGGAGATGTCGGTGAACGGCTATGCCGCGACGTCCGTACGGCTGCGCGCCACGGCGGGCGCCGACTGGGCGGACGTCCCCGCGACGGTGGAGCTGGCGGCGGGCTGGAACACGATCGGCCTGCGCCGCCTCGACGGTCAGGGGCAGGTCGACTACCTGGAACTGCGGTAGGGGCCCGTCCGCTCGAACAGGACCAGCCAGCCGCCCCGGTACGTCCACGTCCCGGCCCTCCGCCAGGGCCCGGCGGACTGCACCGCGCGCTCCCGCCGTTCGATGATCGGGTTGTGCGGGTCGAGGGAGCGGTGGTTCATCACCCACACCCGGTCCGTCCCGGCGAGCCTCGGCGGCAGCTCGCGGGGGAGCAGGTCACGGCCCTTGAGGTTGGCGGCGGCCACCGGGTCGGTGCTCACGCCGGCGTCGCGCAGCCGCCCGAAGACGCCGGGGTAGGCGGCGGCGCTCCACCGGGCGCTCCCGGCGAGGTAGACGATGGCGTCCCCGGGCCGGGCGTGCGCGCGGACGGCGTCGGCGGCGGCGCGCATGTCGTCGAGGCGGCTGTCCTGGCGGCGGATGTCGCCGTGGACGCGCAGGGACGGGACCACGAGCACCGCCGCCGCGGCGGCCACCGGTACGGCGCGGGCGGCGGGGCGGCGGGCGACGGTGAGCAGCCCGGCCAGGCCGGCGCCGACGAGCAGCGCGACGGCGGGCAGGCAGTAGGTCGTGTACCGGTAGTAGAAGACCGGGTCCGTCACGCTGGAGACGAGGAGCAGCAGCACGGTCGGCACGAGCGCCCAGGGGAGCGCGACGGCGGCAAGGGAGGCCGTGCGGTGCGGGACGGAGACGCGGCCCGAGATGCTCGCCGCCACGCCGAGCAGAGCGAGCGCCACGACCGGCGCGACGAGCGCGCGGTCTCCGGTCAGGAACTGGAGCTGCGTCCACGCGACGTCCCACGACGGCCGGGGAAGCCACTCCACCTGGCGCTTCTGGTCCTGCGCCGCGAGCGTCAGAACCACGAGCGGGGCCGCGGCCACCGCCGCGGACGCCAGCCAGCGCAGCCACACTCCGGCCTTGGGACGGGTCAGCAGAACGGTCACGCCGTGCGCCGCGAGCAGCAGGGCCCCGTCCAGGTGCAGGAACCCCAGCACCGCGACCGCGGGGGCATAGCCGGCGAACCACCGCCAGGGACGCCGTTCGTCCCGGTCGAGGGCCCGTACGAGCAGGTAGGTGGCGAGCACCGCGACGGCCGCGGTCATGGCGTAGGAGCGCGCCTCCTGCGCCCACCGGCTCGTCTGCGGACCGGCGGCCCACACCAGCCCGGCCGCGAGCCCGGCCGGCGGCCCGAGGCAGCGCCGGCCGAGGACGGCGAGGCCCGCGGCGGCCGCCGCCATGGCGAGCGCGCTGGGCAGCCGCAGCGCGAGCGCGCTCGTCCCGAACACCGCCACCCACGGCTTCATGAGCATGTAGTAGAGGGCGTGCACGAGATCCAGATGCGGGAAGACGCGCAGCATGTCGCCGTACGACCGGGTCGTCATGCTGATCGTGGCGCCCTCGTCGAGCCACAGGGACGGGGTGCCGATACCGACGAGCGCCACGGCGAGCGTCAGCGCGGCGCACGCGACCGGCGGCGCCGGACCGGCGAGCAGGCGAGTGACGCGCGCGGTCCCGTCCCGGGGCCGGCTAGCCGTCGCGACCATGGCCGCGACCGTCGGGAGGTAACTCGGCTTCTGGCAGGACACCGGCCTCCCGCAGGATCGCGGCGGTCGGCCTCGGGCGGGTGAACAGGCCGTCCTTCACGCCCCGGGCCAGCGCCCGGCGCAGCACCGCGCGGTCGGAGGAGCCGGCGAACGTGCGCGCCCAGCGCCGCGCCGTCGACCCCGCGTACAGGGCCCGTTCGGGCGGCGCGAGCCCGCGGCTCCCGGTGAACAGCCAGATCTTGTTGCGCACCTCGTAGAAGAAGCGGTCGCCCGGGTCCGCGTCCGTCCCGCCGAACTCCCTGGTCTTGTGCACGACGACGCTGCCGGGGCAGAGCAGCCCGCGGCGCCCGCGCAGCAGCCGCGTCGTGAACTCGAAGTCGTCGTTCCAGAGGAAGTAGTCGGCGACCGGCAGCCCGCGCTCGCGCACCGCCGCCGCGTCCACCAGCGCGGACACGAACGACGCGGACCGGATCGGCACGCAGCCGGCCGCGTGCGCGACCCGCGACTCGGCGGCCGTCGCCCGCGGTTTGGGGCGGGGGGTGTTCATCGGGTGGTCCCGGCCGTCGGTCCAGACGACCCGGCTCGCCACGAGCACGGGCGGCCCGTCCTCGCCGGTCGCGGCCTCCCGCGCGTCCAGCAGGGCTCGGAGGGCCTCCGGCTCGGGCACGGTGTCGTCGTCCAGCAGCCAGAGCAGATCCGCGCCCTCGCCCATCGCCCGGGCCATGCCCGCGCTGAACCCGCCGGCCCCGCCGATGTTGCGGGGCAGGGCGAGCAGGTGCACGCCCGGGAACCGCTCGGCGACCATCGCGGCGGTTCCGTCGGCGGACGCGTTGTCGACCACGACGATCCGGTCCGGGGGCCGCGTCTGGGCGCCGAGCGCGGTCAGGGCCTCGCCGAGCAGGTCGCGCCGGTTGTAGGTGACGACGACCGCGGTGACGGACGGTCCGTTGCCGCTCCTCGCGCCCGGGGTCACGGGTTGCGCCTGCCCGCGGCCCTGCGGGCGGCGCGCTGCAGCGCCGGCGACGGCGACGCGGCGGTCTCCATGAGTCGCTCCAGGTTCTCCTTCACGCCCGCCATCTCGCTGTGCAGGTGGGCGAGGCCGACGCGTTCGCGCGCCAGCGACAGCTCCTCCAGCAGGTGCGCCGCCACCTCGACGGACGCGGTCGCGACCAGCTCCTCCGGGACGTCGCCGGGGAGCATCGCGGCCTCCGGGACCCGGGACGTGGTCAGCTCGTCCAGGTCGCCGGCCACGTCGTAGCCGGAGGCGCGCAGCGACTCGGCCAGCTCGCGGGTCCGGTGCGCGGCCCACTCGGCGTGCCGGGCGGGCAGCCCCATCCGGGTGCGGTCCGTCCCGTCGGCGAGCCGCGTCGACCCCCCGGATCCGGCGGCGCCGCGCCCGAGGAGGTGGTCCTGGACCATGTGCTCGTAGTCGCCGCCGAGCGTCGTGCCGATCCTCTCGTTCAGGCGGCGGAGCAGCTCCGCCTCGACCGCCGACAGCGGCTCGTCGCCGGGGATGCCGCCGAGGTCGCACACCCCGTCCTCGACGCCGACCAGGGCGCTGAAGCGTTCCCACATCAGGCCGGCGCGGCCGCCCGGCGGCGGCAGCGTGAGGACGTGGACGCGTTCCCGCGGCACCGCCGACCCCCAGGCCCGCAGCACCCGCACCGGGTCGTGCAGCCCCCAGAACATCTCCCCGTACGGCTCCGGCGCGTCGATGCCGAGCGCGACGAGATCGTCGACGAAGCGCTCGAACGTGATGGTGTGCGCGTGGCGGATCTGCTCCTGCCAGTCGAGGATCAGCTGCCAGCCGAGGTCGCGGGTGGCGAGGACCACGTGCACCTCGGCGGGCTCCAGCGCCGAGACGGCCCGCTTGACCTGCTGCTCGGTCGCCCCGCCCAGCAGAGGCTGGGAGAAGACGACCGCGGGGCCGTCCCAGTCGCGGGCGCGCTCCACGACACGGTCCCACGCGCCGTCCCAGTCCGGGTCCCGGTGGCCGCCCCAGCTCATCTCGCGCAGGTCCATCACGGCCGCGAAGTGCTCCTGCGGCCCCGTGACGGGGTAGCAGACACCGGCGTCGCCCAGCCGCCGCCGGTTGCTCCACAGCGCTCGGTGCAGGAAGTCCGCCTCGGCCGTCGGCGCCCCGACATGCAGGTAGACGGACTTACCGGAATCCCCCATACGGGCGCTCACCTCGTTCTCGTCTCGGCGTCGGGCCGTCGCGTCCCGCCCTGGAACCTGCGGTAGGCGCCGCGCAGCCGGAGCGCCGCCGGGTAGCGCTCCCGCGCCGTGCGCTTGGCCCGCTCGACGAACGGCGCGGCGTCCTGCACGAGCCGGTCCGTCGTGGCGAGCAGCCCCGCCGAGCCCGCGCGCAGCATGCCGATCTGGTCGCGGGCGGGGAGGCCGGCGCCGGGCACCGCCTCGGCCCGCCTCCGATTGTCCTGGACGCGCCGCAGCAGCGCCGCGACGGCGTCGAGGCCCACGTCCGCCATCTCCGCCCAGCGGACCTCGTCGGGCGGCGGCGCGGGCGCGGTCCCGAGGGCGGGGCCTGACGCCGCCGCCGGCATCAGCTCGTACAGGTCGCCCACCACGTGGTAGCCCGCCGCGCGCAGCGCCTCGACGGTCTCCACGGCCCGTTCCACGGCCCACGGAACGTGCTCGCCGGGCAGTTCGATCCTGACCGGCGACGGACGTCCGGTCAGGAGCCGCTGCGCGAGGAACAGCTTGACGTCCTCGTTGTAGGCGTGCCAGCCGACACGGTCGCCGAGCGTCTCGTTGAGGCGCAGCAGGAACTGCGTCTCGCTCAGCCCGAGCGACGGGTTGGCGAACGTCCGGGACAGGTCGTAGTCGTCCGGGACGAGGCCGGTGGCCGCGCAGAAGCGCCGCCAGAGCAGGTCGCGGGGCGCGCCGGGCTGGGGGAGGGTGACGACGTGGACGCGCTCGGGCGGCAGGTCCTCGCCCCAGCGGCCGAGCACCGCGACCGGATCCTGCAGGCCCCAGAACAGCCGCGCGCTCTCGTAGGCGTGCCAGTCCTTCCGCCGCAGCGACGCCACGAACTCGCCGAACGAGGTGGTGAAGCGGTTCTTGACGTCCTCCTGCCAGTGCGCCGGGATCTGCCGGCCGAGGTCGCGCGCGGTGAAGACCACGTGAACATCGGCGAAATCGAGGTCGGCCATGGCCTGCCGGATCCACTGCGGCTGGGCCGGCGCGAACAGCTCCTGCGAGATGACCACGGTGCCGGGCCAGTCGCGGGCCTCGGCGACGAGGTCGTGCCACGCCCCCCGGGTGGCGGGGTCGGACGCCTCGCGGAAGAACGTCCGCCGCAGGTCGAACGCGGCGCGGACGTGCGCGGCCTGGTCGCGGCCCGGGTAGAGGACGCCGTGCTCGCGCAGCCGGTCGCGGTTGTGCCACAGCACGTGCTGGAGGAAGGTCGTGCCGCTCTTGGCGGCGCCGACGTGCAGGAAGACCGCGGGGCGCGCCCCCCGCGCCGCACCGCTGGCAGGGCTGTGCGCCGCACTGCCGGGAGTGGGTGGGGCCACCGCGATCCTTGGCTTCCTGCGACGGTACCGAACGAACCCCGGGTATCTTAGCCGCATTCCGTACAGTGGATCCGGCCGGCGCCCCCGTGCGGCCAGGTCCCTCGCTCCCCGCACGAGTCGGATGGACGCCGTCCAGTGAACGTTGATCTCGTGGTGGCCGGTGCCGGTTTCTTCGGTCTCACGGTCGCCGAACGATGCGCGGCCGGCCTCGGCCTGCGCGTGCTCGTGCTCGACCGCCGCGACCACATCGGCGGGAACGCCTACAGCGAGGCGGAGCCGGAGACGGGCATCGAGGTGCACCGCTACGGCGCGCACCTGTTCCACACCTCCAACGAGCGGGTCTGGGAGTACGCGAACCGGTTCACCGCCTTCACCGGCTACCGGCACCGCGTGTACTCCACCTACAAGGGCCGGGTCTACTCGATGCCGATCAACCTCGGCACGATCTGCGAGTACTTCGGCCGGGTCTTCACCCCCGGCGAGGCGCGCGCGCTGATCGCCGAGCAGGCCGCCGAGATCCGCCGCCCGGCCAACCTGGAGGAGCAGGCGATCTCGCTGATCGGGCGCCCGCTGTACGAGGCGTTCATCCGCGGCTACACCGCCAAGCAGTGGCAGACCGACCCCCGCGACCTGCCCGCGGAGATCATCACCCGGCTCCCGGTGCGCTACACCTTCGACAACCGGTACTTCGACGACGCCCACGAGGGGCTCCCGGTCGACGGCTACACCGCCTGGCTGGAGCGGATGGCCGACCACCCGAACATCGAGGTGCGGCTGAACACCGACTTCCTCGACCTGCGCGACGACCTCGTCGGCAACGTCCCCGTCGTCTACACCGGCCCGCTGGACCGCTACTTCGACTACGCCGAGGGCGAGCTGGGCTGGCGGACGCTGGACTTCGAGACGGAGGTCGTCCCGACCGGCGACTTCCAAGGCACCCCCGTCATGAACTACGCCGACGAGGACGTCCCCTACACCCGGATCCACGAGTTCCGGCACTTCCACCCCGAGCGGGCCGCCTACCCGTCCGACCGGACGGTCATCATGCGGGAGTACTCGCGGGCCGCCGCCCGCGGCGACGAGCCGTACTATCCCGTCAACACCGCCGCCGACCGGGCCCGGCTGCTCGCCTACCGGGAGCTGGCCCGGCGTGAGGACGGCGTGCTCTTCGGCGGGCGGCTCGGCACCTACAAGTACCTCGACATGCACATGGCCATCGCGAGCGCGCTCACCATGGTCGACAACCGGCTGCGTCCCCATTTCGGCGAGGGTTCGCGTCTCACTAGCGGAGGTATGGACGAGTGACCGAACACGCCGAGGCGTCCGGGGAGTCCGGCGCCGCCCCCGGGCTGCGGGTCCTGCAGCGCGTCGTCATGCCGGTCGACCGCGACCTGGACGTGCTCAAGCTGTACGTCGAGGGCGAGATCGCCCGTGGAGCCGAGGCCGTCGCGGCGGAGACGGCCGCCGAGGCTTCGGCCGGGGCCCCGGCCGACGGGCCGGAGGGCGTCGGCCGGCGCAGCGTGGTCGTGCCGGTCGGGCGCCGGGTCTCGTTCGCGACCTACTTCAACGCCTTCCCCGCCAGCTACTGGCGCCGCTGGACGTCGGTGGAGGAGGTCGTGCTGCGGGTCCGGCTGCGGGGCCAGGCCACGGTCATCGTCTACCGGTCCAGCGCGAAGGGCCACGTCCAGCGCGTCGACTCCGTCCGCGTCGACTCCGCGACCTCCCGCGAGGAGACGTTCCGGCTGACGCTGCGCCCGTTCATCGACGGCGGCTGGTACTGGATGGACGTGCTCGCCGGGGAGAGCAACGCCGTCCTGGAGCGGGCCGACTGGTGCGCCGACACGGGCGCCACCGGACCCGTCCGGCAGGGGCGGGTCAGCTTGGGCATCACCACGTACAACCGCCCGGGCTTCTGCGTCGACCAGCTCGTCGCGCTCGGCGGCGCGCCCGAGGTGCTGGAGGTGGTGGACGCCGTCTACGTCGTCGACCAGGGGGACCAGCGCGTCCGCGACGACGGCGGCTTCGCGCGCGCCGCCGCGTCGCTCGGGCCGAAGCTGCACGTCATCGAGCAGGGCAACCTCGGCGGCTCCGGCGGCTTCTCCCGCGCGATGGACGAGACCCTCAAGGCCGGGACCAGCGACTACGTCCTGCTCCTGGACGACGACGTGGTCACCGAGACCGAGGGCGTCCTGCGCGCCGTCGCGTTCGCGGACTTCGCCCGGACGCCGACGATCGTGGGCGGCCACATGTTCAACCTCTTCGTCCGCTCGCAGCTGCACGCCTACGGCGAGACCATCGGACGGTACCGCTGGTGGTGGGAGGAGGCCCCGCACACCAAGCGCGAGCACGACTTCGCCAGGCCGCCCGACCCGAGCCCCCGCGCGCGGACCAGCTCCGGCAGCCTCCTCAAGACGAAGTGGCTGCACCGGCGCGTGGACGTCGACTACAACGGCTGGTGGATGTGCCTGATCCCCACCGACGTCGTCCGCAAGGTCGGGCTGTCGATGCCGATGTTCATCAAGTGGGACGACGCCGAGTACTGCGTCCGCGCCGGCGAGGCCGGCTTCCCGACCGTGACGCTGCCGGGCATGGCCGCCTGGCACGTCCCCTGGCAGGACAAGGACGACGGCATCGACTGGCAGGCGTACTTCCACGAGCGCAACCGCCTGGTCACCGCCCTCATGCACTCGCCGTACGAGCGCGGCGGCAACCTGCTCAAGGAGAGCTTCATCATCTCGGTGAAGCACGCGCTGGCCATGCAGTACTCCACCGCCGAGCTGATGCTGTCGGCGATCGAGGACGTGCTGAGCGGCCCCGAGCACATGCACGCGGGCATCGCCTCGAAGCTGCCGGAGATCCTCGCGTTCCGCGCCGACTTCCCCGACGCGCAGAACCGCGCCAGCCACGAGGAGTTCCCGCAGGTCCGGCGCGCCAAGCCGCCGAAGCGCGGGCGCGGGTTCAAGCCGCCGCGCGGGACGGCGAACGTGCTCGCGAGCGCGATGCTCGGCACCGTCAGGCAGCTCCGTCCGGTCGAACCCGGCTCGCGCGGCAACCCGCAGGCCGTCGTCCCGCACATCGACCGGCACTGGAGCCTGCTGTCGCAGGTCGACAGCGCGCTCGTCTCCTCCGCCGACGGCACCAGGGTGGCCTGGTACCAGCGCGACCCGGAGCGTTTCCGGACGCTGCTGCGGCGCACGTCGCTGCTGCACGCCCGGCTGGGGCGCGAGTGGCCGGAGCTGAGCCGCCGCTACCGGGCCGCGATGGCCGACCTCGCCTCCGCCGAGGCATGGCGGGCGACGTTCGACGCCGCGGGCGGCGGGAGTGCCGACGCGGGCGGCGGGGGCGCCGACGGGGGCGGGCGCGGATGACCGCCACGCCGGTCCGCGCCGACGAGGGGCTGCGGGCGCCGGGAGGGGACGGCGGCCTCCGGCGGACCTTCCGGGAGAAGTACCTGCTGCGGCTGCTGGTGCGCCGGGAGCTCAGAGCCCGCTACAAGGGCTCGCTGCTCGGCCTCGGCTGGTCCTACGTGCGGCCGGCCGTGCACTTCGGCGTCTACTTCTACGTCATCGGCGTGTTCCTCGGCATGGACGACCGGGTCGAGGACTTCCCGGTCTACCTGTTCTCGGGCATGGTGCTGATCAACCTGTTCACCGAGACGCTGCACTCGACGACCCGCTCGGTGACGGGCAACGCCGCGCTCGTCCGCAAGGTGTTCCTGCCGCGCGAGCTGTTCCCGACCGCGTCGGTGCTGGTCTCGCTCGTCCACTTCCTGCCCGGGATGATGATCCTGCTGGGCGGGTCCGTCGCCGCCGGATGGCGGCCGTCGCCCGCGGAGCTCGGCGCGGCCCTGTACGGGTTCGCGATCGTCCTCGTGCTCGGCTTCGGGCTCGGGCTGCTCTGCGCGGCCGTGAACGTGTTCTTCCGCGACCTGGAGCAGGTCGTGGACATCTCCATGATCGTCATCACCTGGTCGGTGCCGATGATCTATCCATGGACCCACGTCCGGGAGCACGCGCCCGGCTGGGTGCTGGACGTCTACCTCGCCAACCCGCTCGTCAGCGCCGTCTCCCTGTTCCAGCGGGCCTTCTGGTACCCCGGGACCCGCGGCGACCACGCCTTCCCGCCCCACCTCTACGCCCACGCCGGGGTCGCCCTGGCCGCCAGCGTGCTGGTGTTCGCCGCCGGGCACGCGGCGTTCTCCCGCATGCAGGCGCGCTTCGCGCAGGAGCTGTAGCCGTTGAACGCCTCGCACCCGACCGCGGCCCCGTCGATCGTCATCGACCGCGTCACGAAGAACTTCACCCTGCGGCACGCGCGCTCGATCAAGGAGATGAGCGTCCGCGCGTTCCGCGGGCAGCGCCTGTCGGACCGGTTCCGGGCGCTGGACGAGGTGAGCCTCACCATCGGCCAGGGCGAGACCGTCGCGCTCATGGGGCTGAACGGCTCCGGCAAGAGCACCCTGCTCAAGATGATCTCCGGGGTGCTGCGCCCGGACAGCGGGTCGGTCCTCGTCCGGGGGCGCATCGCCGGGCTGATCGACGTGGGCGCCGGCCTGCACCCCGAGCTGACGGGCCGCGAGAACGTCTACCTCAACGGCGCGATCCTCGGCATGCCGCAGGCCGAGATCGCCCGCAAGTTCGACGCGATCGTCGAGTTCTCCGGCGTCGAGCGCTTCCTGGACGACCAGGTGAAGTTCTACTCGTCCGGCATGTTCATGCGGCTGGCCTTCTCGATCGCGGCGCACACCGAGCCGGACGTCTTCCTCATCGACGAGGTGCTGGCCGTCGGCGACCCGCCGTTCCGGGAGAAGTGCCTGGACCGCATCCGCGAGCTGCGCGGCGAGGGCCGGACCATGGTCGTCGTCGCGCACGACATCCGGATGCTCGTCGGGCTGTGCGACCGCGGCGTCACCATGCGGCAGGGCCGGGTGATCTTCGACGGGCCGACGGAGGAGGCCGGCCGGCTCGTCCGCGAGGACCGCGCCGCCCGCCGCGCCGCGGCGGCCGGGACGACGGCCGCACCGGGAGTTTCCGGGGGAAACGGAGTTCTCGGTGGATAGGGTGTCCCGAGCCGCGGCCGGGGGCCGCGCCCGCCGGTGCAGGACCAGGGGAGAGGTGCGGCGTTGACCAAGCAGGAGTCCGGCAGCCCGTTGCTCGACGACGTCCACCGCGTCATCGCCGACCGGGCGTGCGCCGTCCTGTCGCTGGACGTCTTCGACACGGTGCTGTGGCGCCGGGTGCCCCGTCCCACCGACGCCTTCGCCCTGCTCGGGGCGCGGATGCGGGAGTCGGGCCTCTGTCCGCCCTGGGTGACGGACGCGACGTTCCGCCGCATGCGCATCGCCGCCGAGGACGCCGCGCGCCGCGGCCGCGACGCCCTCGGCACCGAGGTCTCGCTCTTCGACGTCTGGCGCGCGATGCCGGACGGGATCTTCGGCGCCGCGTCCCTGGAGGAGCTGGTCGAGGCCGAGGTCCAGGTGGAGCGCGAGCTGACCGTCGTGGACCTGGACGTCGCCGAGGTCGTCCGGGCGGCGCGCGAGCAGGACCTCCAGGTCGTCCTGGTGTCCGACACCTACTTCACCGAGGAGCACCTCTCCCGGCTCCTCGACCGGCCGGAACTCGGCCCGCTGGACGGCGTGCGCGTCTTCCGCTCCAACCAGCACGGCACCGACAAGGCGTCCGGCCTCTGGGAGATCGTGCTGCGCGACCTCGACCGCGCCCCGGAGCAGATCGTGCACGTCGGCGACCACGAGATCGCCGACCACGAGGCGCCCCGCAAGCTCGGCATCCGCACCGTGCACTACCGCAGGCTCGACGAGCCCTACCTCGACGTGCTGGGACGCGAGAAGGAACCCGCCGGGCCGTTCGGCGACCACGCCCCCGACCTGGACGACCGGCACGGCGACTTCGGCCTCACCAGCCTGCGCGCCAAGGCGGTCCACTCCGGCGTGCCGTTCACCACCTCCGCGCTGGACGTCGCGTGGCGCTACGGCGCCGGCGTCCTCGGCCCGGTGCTGACCGGCTTCGCCGAATGGGCGGCGTGGCGGGCGCACGACACCGGCACCCGCCGGCTGTGGTGCCCGATGCGCGAGGGCGAACTGCTGTCCCGGCTGATCAACGAGGCCGCCGCGGCGCGCGGCTGGGACGTGCGCGCCGCCCCGGTGTGGCTGTCGCGGTTCACGACCTCGCTCGCCGGCCTCGACCCCCACGACACCGGCGCGGTGCACGCCTTCGTCCGCACTGGCTACCGGCTGACCGTCCGGCAGGCGCTGTCGGTCCTGGAACTCCAGCCCGGCGACGTGCCCGGCCTCGCGACCGAGCTGGACACCGTCATCGACAACGGCGACATCGCCGAGCGGGTCGCCCGCGCGCTGACCGAGACGCCGCACCTGTGCAACCGGCTCGCGGTGACCGTCACCGCCGCCCGCGAACGCATGATCAAGTCGCTGCGGGACGCGGGCGCCCTCGACGACGACGCCCTCGCCGCGGGCGAGCTGACGCTCGTCGACCTCGGCTGGGGCGGGACGATCCAGCGCCAGCTCGCCCGCGCCCTGGAGATCGCCCGCATCGACGTCAGGCCGGCGGGGCTGTACCTGGCCACCGACGGCCGGGCCGAGCGCGTCCACATGGCCGGCCTGCGCGCCGAGGGCTACCTGGCCCAGTCCGGGCATCCCACGCACGTCGCGGCGACCGTCACCCGCAGCCCCGAGATCGTCGAGCAGTGCGTCAACGCGCTGTGCGGCTCCCTCATCGGCTACACCGAGGACGGCGCGCCGGTCCTCGGCCGGACGGCCGACTCGCCGTCCCAGAACGCCGAGCGCCGGACCGTGCAGGACGGCGTCCTGGCCTTCCAGCGCATGTGGAACCGGTACGTCGCCGCGTCCGGCGGCGCCTGGCCCGACCTCGCCCGCCCGGAGGCGGCGCGGAACCGGCTCGCGCGCATCCTGGTGGCCGCGCTGGAGTCGCCCACCCCCGACGAGGCCGCCGTCTTCGGCAACTGGACCCACGAGGACAACTTCGGCTCGTCCCTGGTCACCACGCTGCTGCCCGCCGACCTCAAGGCGGCCGTCCCGTACCTGTCGCCGGGCGACCTCGGCGACCTGCACATGCGCGACTCGTTCTGGCCCGCGCTGATCGCCGCGTCCGACACCGGGCTCGGCGCCATGGCGAGGGCGATCGCCGACGGCGCCATCGACGCCGAGGCGTTCGACCCGTCCGGCGAGAAGCACGAGACGCGGCTGCGGTTCCGGACGGCCGACGACCGGTGGCACGAGCCCATCCGGCGCCGCGTCCGGATCAATCACAACGGCCTGTCGTTCTCCCGGCTCTCCTTCGAGCACCACGACACGGTCGACATCTCGCTCGCGATCCCCGGCCGTCCCGCGATCGTGCGGGTCGACTGGATCGAGGCCAGGGTCATCGCCGGGGGGCGGCGTCGCGAGCAGGTGCTGCGCTGGGACAAGCCGGAGGACTTCGTCGGCCTGCACTACGCCGACTGCCGCTACCTCGGCGGCAACCTCATGGAGTTCGACACCTCCTACGCGGCCGTGTGGCTCCCGCTCGCCCGCCGCGCCGGGGTGCCGGCGGTCTCGTCCGGGCAGATCACGATCGCGTTCGCGATGCTGCCCCAGTCGGCGACGGGCATGGCGCCGCGCATGCCGGTCGACCGGAGGGCCGAGCGGGCCGCCCGGGCCGCGCGGATCACCGAACGCGTCCGCACGGAGTACCGGACCGCCGGGGTCCGCGGCATCGCCGCCGGAGCCGGACGAGTGGCCAGGAGGAAGCTCGGTGACACGTGACCTCGGGGCGGCGTCGACCGGATCCCCGGACGACCCGCACGAGCAGTCCCGCGCCGCCCGGGAGCAGCCGCTGCTGCTGCACTCGATGGCGGTGTTCCGCGAGCTGTTCGAGGCGGTCTTCCGCTGCCGCGACATCGGCGTCGTCGTCGAGGTCGGCGTGGAGTCGGGCCAGGTCAGCGCCCTGTACGCCGACCTCGGCGCGACCGTCCACTGCGTCGAGCCCGCACCCGGCGAGGAGCTGCGCGCCGTCCTCGACGGCGACCCGCGCCTGAACCTGGTGGAGGGCCTCTCGCCCGCCGTGCTGCCCGACCTGCCGATGGCGGACCTCTACATCCTGGACGGCGACCACAACTACGCGGTCGTCCGCGACGAACTCGCCTGGATCATGGCGAACGCCCCGGACGCCGTGGTCGTCCTGCACGACGTGCTGTGGCCGTGCGGTCGCCGCGACTTCTACTACCAGCCGTCGCCGGTCGCGCCGGAGGACGCGCACCCGGCCACGACCGACGGCCCCACGGTCTGGCACGACGAGCTCACCCCCGCCGGGTTCGTCGGCGACGGCGCCTACACCGTGGCCGAGCGGGCGGGCGGACCCCGCAACGGCGTCCTCACGGCCGTCGAGGACGCGCTGGACGGGGCCGGCGACTGGCGGTTCCAGATCGTCCCCGCCGTGTTCGGTTTCGGCGTCCTCGCCAGGACGGGCGCACCCGGCACGGACGCCGTCTTCGAGGCGCTGCGGCCCTACACGTCCTCGCGCCTGCTCGCCGCGATGGAGAACAACCGCATCGCCCTCTACACCCGCGTCCTGCAGCTCCAGTACGAGGCGGCGGCCCGCACCAGGGAGGCCACCCGGCTGACCGAGACCATCAACGCCCAGCAGCGGGAGATCGCCCGCCTGAAGGACGAACTCGACCGCGCCGCCACGGAGAACGCGTCCAGGAGCCAGGAGCTTCAGCGGCTGCGCGACACGCCGCCCGCTCCGTCGCCGGTTCCGGAGCAAGAGCTCGGGGCGGCCGTGTCCAACCTCGGCCGGGCGCTCTCCGCCCGCATCCGCAAGCCGCCGGGGCCCCGGCCGTGAACCCGCTGTCCGGCGGCTGGACGCCGTCGCCGGGCGCCGTGACCTGGCCCGCCGCGGCCACCGCCACCGGCCCGGATCCCGTGGCCGTGGACGCCCCAACTCCAGGAGAGGGAGCAGGCAATGACGGACTACGTCTCGACCGTGGCGATGCACCGGGCCACCTGGGGAACCTTCCTCGAACCTGCCCCGAACCTCGTCGACGTCGAGAACCTGCACGAGGCCTTGCACATCCCGATTCGGGGAGGCCATCGCGCCGAGCTGGGAAAGTTCGCCGGCAGGAACGCCGTCTTCGACCGCGCGGCCGCCAGGATCGGGGAGGCGGGACTGCTCTACGAGGACCAGTGCAGCGCCTACCACTACTACGACCTGTTCTGCTGCGTCGAGCGCTGCCACGGGGAGCTGACCAGGCTGGTCGACCTGGGGGTCTTCATGGGGGGCTCCGCGGCCGTCCTCGCCGGCTGCGTCGAGCCGATGGGCCTGGAACTCGACCTCGTCGACGTCAACGCCGCCTACCTGCAGTTCACCTACGAGCGGCTGCGCCGCATCTTCCCGCGCGCCATGACGCGCGTCCGCATGTTCCACGGTGACCTGCCGACCTATGTCGCCAACGTGCTGGAGGCCGAGCCGCAGACGCGCGCCCTGGTGCACCACGACGGTGCGCACGGTTTCGACCAGGTCGTCCGGGACCTGAGCTCGCTGTTCTTCGTCCGCGACCGCGTCCACGGGCTGGCGATCCATGCCACCCACCTGCGCGGCGACATCCAGTACCTCAACTTCGTCGACGCCGCCGTCCACGCGATGTTCGGCGCGGGGGTCAAGTACGAGGCGCTCGGCGCGAACTTTCCGCCTGAGGCGCCCGTGACCGTTCCGAACCGATGGAACGGGAACTATTTCCTCGCCGGACAGCCGGAGGGGATGTACGTCCCGTTCGACGGGGTGGAGTGGAAGTACCCGTATCCCGCCATGGAGCTGGAGGCGTTCCTGCCGGTGAAAGCGTCCCCCGCGGGCTGACGGTGGCCGGATCCGGCCAACCCCGAGCGGGAGTGTGCCCGATCTTTCCCGCGGGCTGACCTGGTGACCGATTTGACGAGCGAGACGGGTCGTCCGCGGGGCTGTTCCATTGAACGTGGCGCGGGAACGCGGGAAGCTCTTTACCCTGTGCTGTGTAGGAAACCGACCGTAAGCAACCGAACCGGCCACCCCCAGGCGTTCCATACATTCCCGCGACTCCCAGGGGTCTCTCGACGTGACGGACATGGCGAGCGGGTCCGCGATGGCGCGGCTCACACAGGCCGACCGCGTCTACGTGGGCTGGCGCTACGCGCAGGTGCACCCCGACCCGGGGCCGCCCCCCGACCGGCCTGAGGCGCCGCCGCGGGCGCCGCTGCCGCCTCCCGCGCGGAGGCCCGGCGAGGACATGGCCGGGCGGCCGCTGCGCATCGCGTTCGCCGGCACGCTGGTGTTCGTCGGCCTGTTCCTCCTGTGCGGCGCCGCCGGGGTGATCCCGTGGGCGTTCGCCATCGTGGCGCTGCTGGCGTGCGGCGTCGTCCTCGCCATCACCGGCGGCGCGCTGTGGCGGGACGAACGCGGCGTCCGCGAACGGATCGCCCACGAGCGGGACGCTGAGGAGCGCGACCGGGCAGCACGCGAGCGGGCCCGCAGGAAGGCCGACGAGGCCTACACCAAGGAGCGGGCCGAGTGGGAGCGCCGCCAGTCGGCGTACGAGAGCCAGCGCGAGTGGTACCCGGTGGCCGTCCCGCCCGGGGTCGACCGGGTGGACGTCGTGGGCGGCACCCTCGCCGGATGGTCCGCGGCCGTCACGACGATGGGCGCGGCCAGGCTCGCCGTGGGCGCGCGGCTGACCGTGATCGACCTGTCCGAGGGGGCGGTCGCGCACGACCTCCTCCGGCTCGCGGCCGACCGCGGCGACGACCCGCTCGTCTGGGTCCTGCCCGCCGACCTCCCGCGCCTCGACGCCACCCGCGGCCTCAACCCCGAGGCGCTCGCCGACGTGCTGTCCCTGGTCGTCAGCGCGGGCGAGGAGGAGGGCGGCACCCGCGACCTGTCGTTCGACAACTCGATCCTGGAACGTCTCATCGAGGTCCTCGGCCCGGACACCACCATCCCCAAGATCACCGCGGCCCTGCGCGTCCTCGCCCAGGTCGGCGACCCCCGCGACGACCTGCGCAAGGGCCTGCTCACCGACGAGCAGCACGAGCGGATCGCGACCCTGTTCGGCCGCGACGCGACCGACCGCATCGTCGTCCGCCGCGCGTGGGCGCTGGAGGCGCAGCTCCGCAAGCTGGAGAAGCTCGCCACCGAGCCCGTCCGCCTGCCGCCCTCGCGCCTGCACGTGGTGTCGATGGACCGGCGCGCCGGCGTCCTCACCAACCGCATCCTCGGCACCTACGTGACGACCGCCCTCACGCACCGGATCCGCGAGGCCCCGCCCGGCGGCCGCTGGGACCACACGCTCTTCCTCTGCGGGGCCGAGAAGCTGCGCGGGGACGTCCTGGACCGCCTCATCGACGCCTGCGAGGCCACCGGCACCGGGCTCGTCCTGATGTACCGGTCGATCCCCGGCCACGTCCGCGAGCGCCTCGGCCGCCGTGGCCACGCCGCCGTCGGGTTCATGCGGCTCGGCAACCCCGAGGACGCCCGCGTCGCCGCCGAGCACATCGGCGCCGGACAGCCGCTGCTCGTCGCCGAGATCACCGACTCGGCCGCCGAGACGCTGTTCGACGTGGCGGGCGAGTCCTACGCCAGCACGGTCGCCTACGCGCGCCCCCGCGGCGACGGCCTCACCGACCCCGTCTGGACGCCGCTGCCCGCCCCCGCCGCCGACGACTCCGTCCTGGTGGAGGGCATCAGCTCCGCGACCGCCTGGGGCCGCACGGTCGCCCGGCCGCGTCCCGACAAGCAGCGCTTCCGTGAACTCCTCATCGAACCCCTGCAACTCCAGGAGCTCCCGCCCACGGCCATGGTCTTCACCCACTCGGGCGCGACGGGCCGCCGCACCCTCCTGGTGGACGCGAACCCGGGCATCATCACGCTGCCGACCGCCCACTCGATGGAGTTCGAGGAGTACCTCCGCGAACAGCAGCAGACCCCGGAGCAGCCCGCCGAACCGGACCCGCCCGAGCCCTCGAAGCCCCCCGAAGCGCCGGCTCCGCAGCGCCTCCAGAAAGCCCGCCACGCCCTCCCCAGAGGCACGGCCCCCCGCCAGCCCCGCAAGGTCCCACCCCTGAAGCCCAACGGCCGCCACAAAGCCGACCCCCCGTCCACCCCCTGACGGTCCCATCGGGAGGACGAACGGTTCGCATGACCCGTGGCGCGCTTCAACGCCGTCCTGACCGATGAATGCTGTCGGTGTTTCCACGCTCACCGGGAGTTCTTTGATACCGGTTACGACGGCGCGTCAATATCGGATCGCTTAGTCCAATGGTCGAAATTGCGAGCCCTGCGTACTGGCGTCTTTCAGGACCATTGAAGGGGATCTTTTTCCCTGGTCTCGACAAGGCTAAACATCCTTAATTCGATAACAGGCAGTGACGCAGCGTCGCCGCGAGGCGCGATTAACGGAAGACGGGTGGCCCGCCCTGCGGAACGGCAAGGGCGGGGAGCTGATCAAGGCCGCTGACGGCTCCTGGCGGATGAAGGGCGACGACGGCACGAAGTTCGAGAAGCTCACCAGTTCGTCCAACGGCAACGGTGACGACAACGGTGAGTACTGGAAGGTCGCCACCACTGACGGCACCCAGTACTTCTTCGGGCTGAACCGGCTGCCGAACTGGACGAGCGGAAAGCCGGAAACCGGCCCCGGCCTGGACGTCGCCCGTGTTCGGCGACGATCAGTTGGAACTGGACGGCGCACCCGTCATACGCAAGGAGACGCTGGTGTTCGTGCCCGGCTTCCGGCCACGAAAGTACGATGGCACGGTTCAGATCAATGGTAATTGGTACGGTATCGAAGTAAAGGGTGCCACGGCAAAAAGAAGTAAACCTCAGCGCAGCTTTGACGACTGGCTTAACGCGCCGGGCAATATGGTAACCACCAAGGATGGTCGCACGCTGGTCGGAGTATTTGACGTGCACATCTATTAGGAAAGTCAGAATCGGGCCAGGTGGCAAGTTTCGTGTCGACTCGGAGAAGTGTCGCCGTGGTATCATCACGCTGTTTCGGCTGCTTGACCGAATGGGGCGACGATGTCTGGAGTAAGTAGCGGATGAGTTTTGATCTGGCTTTTTGGTTCCAATGGCCTGCCCCAACTGTAGAGGAGGCTGCCAAAATATATGATCAACTTTCTGATGAGATTCAAGGGGCGGTGGAAGAGGGGCCGAGTATCCGGGGCTTCTATCATGAGGTGACTTCTATATACCCGGATATCAATGAGGACAATATGGAGGAGTCTGTATGGTCTTCTGCTCTCTATGTCACTGATGAATGTCTGATAGCCGCGATCGCTTGGTCGCGCTCTGAGGAGGTATCGTCAGTGTTGATTGATCTGGCCGTAAAGCATCGACTGGTCGCTTACGACCCCCAAAAACAGATAGCCCACGCAATGGCCGATTGAGTCGGGTGGTTGATTTGAGGCGGCCGGGGTTCTGGTCTGGTCGGCTTTTCCTGGGCGGTGGCGAGGACTTTCAGTCTGGTCAGCGCAGGCACGATCACTCCTGAGGCCGCCGGATACGCCGCGTTCTGGACGGCCGCCGTCGCGCTGTGGAACTGGCGCGTCTGGCATGGAGGCCCCGTGGCCGTCCACTACATGCGGCAGGCGCTGCTCACTTTCGGGGTTCGCGCCGGGCGGCGTGCTGATCGCGATCCTGGTCATGGTCACGGGGGCCGTCCGGGTCCTTGCTGTCCCGCACCGCTACCCCGGTGGCGGCGTCGGCCAGTTCGACGCAGTTCCCTCCGTTAGAAGCGCTGTAGCTGCTCTTACGCCACTTGGTGTCCGTCAGGTCCATTTTTCCTGAGCCACCTTCCTGATTAGCTCGCGGGACATGTCTTCTGTAAGGGGGCGCGAGTGAAGCGCGACCAGGGTGCGTGCTAGTTCGGACAGGTCTGTGGGGTCGTCGGTGGTTATGGCGCGGATGGCCGTCTCGACATATGCGACCTCGCTTCGATCGTCCTTGGTCGCGACCGCGAATGCGCCTGTGTTCCCGTCATGTTCGCCGCTTGTCAACACTACTTGAACCGTGACGTTGGGCAACGTGCTGATCTCTACCAAGTGCTCCAGTGCTCTCGCATCGTCTCGGCGGTGCCGACCGGCCGATAGAGGGCCTGTTCATCGATGAGAAGTACGAGGGTCGGGGCGGGATTTCCTCCTTCTCTGGTGATGATCGCCTGGCGGCTGATGCGAGCGTCGGCGGCGTCCATGTTGCTGTGCAGGATCGCCAACGCGTAAGCCTGGGTCTGTGCCAGGCCAGGGATCAAGGAGTGTTCCCAGCACACGAGCATGGCCGCCTCCGACTCGACTTCTGGCCAGTCGAACCAGATCGGCACAGGGTGGCCGTTCCTGTTCAGGTCCAGCCAGAGTTTGATCAATGCGCCGTCAGCTTTAAGGAGACGATCAACCGCGTCGACGAAGTCCGGCCCGCCTGGTGCCGTTCTCGATGTGGCTCACCTGCGCCTTACTGATGGTCGTGTGATCAGCAATGGACTGTTGCGTGATCTCCCTCGCCTCCCGCATCCGGCGTACTGGCCACCGAAGGCGATCAACGCCGGGGACTCCTTAGGGCGTTGACGTCGTGCAGGCATGAGCGCGAAGTTTCCTCTCCCCGGTACCTCACCAGGACGGCCTTCCTGTTTCCAGTCGTCACCAAGTCGAATTGGCAACAACATCCCACCGAGAAACCTTGCTAATTGTGTGGTGTTCGCCACACAGAGTGAGGAGACCGATCATGGGTGAGGCGGCGTGTCATGGGGGCGAGATCGTGGTGAAGAACGACCTTGCGGTCGTTGCCGAGGTGCGGAGGTTCGTTCGGCTGGTCGCCGGTCGCCGGTCGCCGGTCGCCGGTCGGTGGGAGATGGACGACTTTGTGCCGTGCCTGGTGGCGAGCGAACTGATCACCAACGCCCTCCGGTACGCGTCCGCGCCCGATGGCGACGTGACGTTCCGGATCGGACGCACCGAGGACGGCGCTTTGTGGATGGAGGTTCAGGACGAGACCTGCGATATGCCCCGAATTCAGTGCGCGGACACTATCAGCGAGACAGCCGGGGGATGTTCATCGTGGACCAGTTCGCGCGCTGCTGGGGCGTCCGTCCGCTGGCCGGGAACGCAGGGAAGGTCGTCTTCGCAGTCGTCGACACCTCATGAAGACCGCCGGAGAGGGCACACTCGGCGTCTGATCAGCAGCGGTTCCGCCGGTGGGGCAGCCCGATGATCAGCGCGGCCCCGACGGTCAGGTGCATGCCGAGCAGCACGAGCCTGCTGCTGGTGTCGGCGCCGCTGCCCAGCGGTCCCACGAGCGAGACGGTCAATGTGATCAGCGTGATGATCCGGAAGACCCGGGTGGGGTGGCGGACGGTGCGCTCCAGCAGGGCGAGCAACCCCCAGGCGGCCAGTCCGGCGGCCAGCGCGGCGCCCACGACGGCAGCCGGGCCGATGTGCGGGGTGGAGTCTCCCTGGTGGACGGTGAGGGCGCTGCCGGCCCAGGGATCATTGACGGCCCAGAGGAGCAGAGCGCCGGCCGCTGCGGCGGCGACGTTGATCGCGCGGCCCCTGCGCCGAGCGGTGGTGCAGGTCTTCGCGGTCTGCTGCGTGTCGTTGCTCATGCCGATGAGCATCGCGGTAGGGGCGGGAACGGCACATCACACCGCAGGCCAGACCGAGGCGCTCGAAAGAGAAGCCGACCACCGACTTTGGAAGGGGGTCCGCGCCCGCCGCCCGCCGCGAAGGCGCCGTCATTGTGGCGTTGGGAAGTGGGGGCGGTCGGGAGTTGGGAGCCATTCCGTTTGAGGGCGGTAGTGGTGTTGTGCGTGGGTGATGAAGCCGGGGAGGGACGGGTGGCGGTTGGCCTCGTGCCACATCAGGGACCAGGGGTAGGCCGGGGTGGGGTCGGTTATGGCGATCTGGACGACGTCCGGGTGGCCGGGGAACTGGGTCTTGTTTCCGAAGGTGATGAGGTCGGGGGAGGCGCCGATCCTCTCCATCATGTGGTCGTGGCCGAAGACCGGGCCTGATGTGTCGATGTGGACGCCGAAATCTGCGCTGAGGTGGCGGTAGTAGTCCGCCCACTCGCTTTCGGGGGTGTTGCCGGGCATCCATGCCGTCGAGCCTGAGAGTTCTCTCATCGGCACCTGGCGGTGCCCGGCGAGGTGGTGCCGGTGGCCGACCAGGATGGGGATGGGCTCCAGGGCGGCCGGGACGCGCCTGATCCCAGGTGGGAGGGGTGCGGTGACGCGGCCGAAGGCGGCGTCGATCGAGCCGTCGGTGAGGGCCGTCCAGCGTGAGCCGGCGCCGCGGGAGACGACGATGTCGACTTCGGCGTCGCCGGTCTCGTAGAAGGAACGGACGATCTCGATCGGGGCCGCGTTGTGGCCGAGCACGTCGATGCGCAGGGCGCGGTGGCGGGCGCGCAGCATCGCGGTGGCCTGGTCGGCGAGGCCGATCAGTGCTCGGGCCTGGGGGAGGAAGGCCGCACCGTCCTCGGTCGGCTCGGCGCCGGTGCGGGAGCGGTGCAGGAGGGGGACGCCGAGGGCCGCTTCGAGCTTGGCGATCCGCTTGGAGACCGCCTGCTGGGTCATGTCCAGGCGGTCCGCGGCTTCGGTGAATCGCCCGTCGTCGACGACGGCGAGGAACGCTCGGACGGCACCGAGATCTAGCTCCAACGACAACTCCTGGTTGTTCTGCGCCGGCGTGTCGGTTGTTGGACGCCGCCGGGCGGGTTCGGCTCTGATTGCCAATCCGGTCGGCAGTCCGACGACTAGGAGGAGCTTAGGTGGCACCGTCGAGCGAACCGCGTCCGTTTCCGCGCCTTGACCCCCTCGGGAGGTCCGCCGGGGAGCGGGAGATTCCGTTGAGCGGAGGCCGCATCACCGAGGGGGTCGTGCGGGTCGGTGACACGGTGCGGCGGCCGGTGGGGGCGCATTCGGCGTTCGTGCATCGACTGCTCCGGCATTTCGAGGCGGTGGGCTGCGACGCGGCGCCCCGGCTGCTCGGGATCGACGGCAAGGGGCGCGAGGTCCTCAGCTTCCAGCGCGGTGAGACGCGGACCGAGTTCCGGTCCCGGGAATGGACGTCCGCCCAGATCGCCGCGGTGGCGCGGTTGCTGCGCCGGCTGCACGACGCCAGTGCGGGCGCGGCCGTCGCGGGCGGTCAGGAGACCGTGTGCCACAACGACTTCTCCCCGCTGAACGTCACTTTCGTCGACGGCCTGCCCGTGGCCGCCTTCGACTTCGACCAGGCGGCTCCCGGCCCGCGTACGCGCGATCTCGCCTACGCCGCCTGGTTGTGGCTGTTCGGCGCCGATGTCGCCGGCCCTCTCGATCGGCAGACGTTTCTGCTGCGGACCTTCCTCGACGTGTACGGGTTCGGAGAGGAGGGCCGGCGAGGGTTCGGCGCGCTCATCGTCGCCCGGGTCGAGGACGAGCTCGCCATGCACCGGCGCGCCGGACGGATCACCACCCCCGGCACCTGGCTGCATCAGGAGATCGTGTGGTTGGGAAAGCACGCCGACGACATCGACCGCGGTCTGCGGGACGCGCCCTGACGTGCGGGGGGCGGGTTCTTCCGTGACGGGCATTGGCGTGGGGGGTGGGGGCGGGGTTGGATGCTGGGGTGACTATGCCCCCTGGTTCGTCTCGTGCTGGCCGGCCGCCTTCCGGGTGGGGTGGTGGGGTGGCGCAGGGCGGGCCGCCGGTCGCTGTGCAGGGGGCGCCGTTCGTGTTGCCGGGCCCCTGGTATCGGATCCAGGCGATTCCGGTGCCGCAGCGGGAGGCGTCCGCGGAGTGGGACTTCGTGAGCGTGCTGCCCGCGGCTCTGTCGGCGGCGCGGTCGGGGAGGCCGTTCGTCGTCGGGTGGCTGTCGGCGGGCGGCGGGGCGCCGCTGGAGCTGATCACCAACGCGGGGCCGATCGGGACGCCCGAGGCCGGGGCGGAGACGCACGGGCTGCTGTTCCCCAGCGGGGCGCGGGGCGTGCCGATCGGGGACGGGTGGCTGCGGCAGGCCGAGCGGATGGAGTGGACGCGGTGTCCGGGACGGCTCGCGCCGCAGGGGTCCGGGGCCGGGCCGGGGCTGTTCGAGTCGACGCTCGTCACGCTGATGGAGCGGCCGTTCGGGTGGTTCGTGGTCGCCGATCCGTGCGACGAGCGGCTGGTCGACGCCGAGATGCGCGAGCTGCACCACGAGTTGCGGATGTTGCGGCGGGGTGAGGACGAGCATGCGCGGCTCGCGGTGGCGCGGGCCGACCGGAGGCTCGCCGAGCTGGACGCGTTCCGCGAGGCCGGGCTCTGGCAGGTCCGGGTGGTGGCCGGGGCCGCGTCGCAGGCGGAGCTGGGGCAGATCGCGCCCGTGCTGGTCGGGTCCATGGAGCTGGGGCACCATCCGTACCGGCTGAGGTCGGGGCAGGGGAGCGGGTCGTTCGCCGAGATGCTGGGCCCGGGGACGGCGCCCGCACAGGTGCGGCCGATGAGCGAGGCGGAGCAGCGGTTCCCGTTCGTCGCGACGGCCGGGGCGCTGGCGGCGCTGGCCGGGCTGCCGCGGCGGGAGGTGCCGGGGCTGCGGGTGCTGGACGCCGGGTACTTCGACGTGACGTCCGAGACGGCCCCGGCGAGCGGGGAGGCGCAGATCGAGCTGGGCGCCATCCTGGACGGCCAGGACCGCGAGGTCGGGCGGTTCGCCGTGCCCCGCTCGACCATCAACCGGCACGTGTTCGTCACCGGCGCGACCGGCGCGGGCAAGTCGCAGACGGTCCGGCACCTGCTGGAGCAGCTCACCCGGGCGGGCGTGCCGTGGCTGGCGATCGAGCCCGCGAAGTCGGAGTACGCGGCGATGGCGGGCCGCATCCAGGACCTCGGCGGGCCCGTCACGGTCGTCAACCCCTCGGACCCGGACTCGGTGCCGCTGTCGGTGAACCCGCTCGCGCCGGAGCCGGGCTACCCCGTCCAGGCGCACATCGACATGGTGCGGGCGCTGTTCCAGGCCGCGTTCGACGCCGAGGAGCCGTTCCCGCAGATCATGGCGCAGGCGCTGCAGCGCGTCTACGAGAACAACGGGTGGGACGTGGTGACGGGCGGGGGCGTGCCCGGGTCGCTCATCGAGCCCGCCGTGCCGACGCTGGAGCAGCTGCAGAACGCGGCGCTCCAGGTCATCCAGGACGTGGGCTACGGCCGCGAGCTGATGGCCGACGTGCAGGGGTTCGTGGACGTGCGGCTGCGGTCGCTGCGCATCGGCTCGGCCGGACGGTTCTTCGAGGGCGGCCACCCGGCCGACATCGGCGGGATGCTCCGCGACAACATCGTGCTCGCCATCGAGGACGTCGCGAACGACGAGGACAAGGCGTTCCTCATGGGGACGCTCATCATCCGCATCGTCGAGCACCTGCGGATGCGGGAGCGCAGGCGCGACCGCGCCACGGGGTCGGCGCTGCGGCACGTCATCGTGATCGAGGAGGCGCACCGGCTGCTGCGCAACCGGGGGCCCGAGCGCGGCAGCTCCCACGCCGTCGAGCTGTTCGCCGGGATGCTCGCCGAGATCCGCGCGTACGGCGAGGGCATCATCGTCGCCGAGCAGATCCCGACGAAGCTCGTCCCGGACGTCATCAAGAACACGGCGCTCAAGGTGGTGCACCGGCTGCCCGCGTTCGACGACCGGCACCAGGTCGGCGCGGCGATGAACCTGGACGGCGACCAGTCCCGCGAGGTGGTGTCGCTGCGTCCGGGCGTCGCCGCCGTGTTCGCGGACGGCATGGACCGTCCGCTGCGCGTGCGGGTGCCGCTCGGCGAGGGCCGCGAGGCGGAGCTGCCCGGCCCGCCCCCGCCCGTGGACGGCCGGCGGTCGGCGGCGTGCGGCTGCGAGTGCCGTTCGGGGCGCGCCTGCACCCTGTACGAGCTGCGCGAGGCGGACCTGATCGCGGGCCATGCCGACTGGGCGTGGCTGCGCCTGTGGGCCGACACGCTCGTCCTGGCGCATGTGGCGAACCGCTCGATCCCGTCGGTCCCGCCCGAACTGGGGCGCGCCTGGTCGCGGCTCACGCCCCGGCTCCGCGAGTGCGCGCTGGCGACCGTCCTCGAACGGGCGGTGTCGCGGCGGTCGCGGGGGCTGCGCACCGCCTACCCGCCGGCCGACCTCACCGCCGCCGTCGCCGAGGTCGCGCAGCGGCTGCTCGGCGGCGGCGCGCCGGGCGCCTCCCCCGGCCCGCAGTGGGTGGTTCCGCAGGTCAGGTGGCTGCACGAGCTCGACAGGCTCTTTCCCTACGGCGGCGGCGCGCCCGACAAGCACGCCCTCGCGCCGCCCCTGGACTACCAGCTCCCCGGCCTCAAGCAGCCGCCGGACGCCAAGCTCGGCCACCGGCTCCGCGCCCTGCGCCGCCACCCGCTGTCGATGGAGCTGGAACGCAACCGTCCGATCGCCGCGACCGCCCTCTACGGCGACGACGACCAGTCGGGCTTCTTCAAGGACCTGGCCGTCGTCGCGATCGGGTTCGACGAGGACGAGCAGATCGACCACGTCGCCGGGACGATGCGCGTCACCGGATGGCTGGAGCCCGTCCTGAGCTGGTACGACCGCTTCGTCACACCGTTCGAGGATCCGTCCAAGGGGCTCGCGTTCCTCAGCCCCCAGGCCGAATGACTCAGATGTCGCTCTCGGTGCGGGTGGGGAGGCCCGCCTTCTCCGCGACCACGTTCCAGTAGCCGATGAACTCGTTCTTGGCGGAGCTGGCGCGCTGGTTGACGTCGGCCACCTCGCTCTCGGACGGGCAGCCGGGGGCGCCCGCGAGGTAGCGCTGGTTCGACTCCGTCGACGCCTCAAGGGCGCGGACGAGCGCGGCCTTCATCTCCTCGCCGTCGAGGAGCGCGCTCACCTCCAGGGCCCGCGCCTTCTCCAGCTCGCCGCGGCGGGCGTCGAGGACGCGCCGCACGCCGCTGACCGGGCAGCCCTGGGTGACGACGGTGCCGAGTTCGGAGCGGGTCCCGCCCATCTCCTCCAGCAGGTCGTTGACGGCGCGGGCCTGCGCGTCGAGGTCGCCCTCGCTCGTCGGGCTGTCGGACGCGGACGCGACGCCCTGGCTCTGGCCCGTGGACGGGCCGGAGGCCGCGGGGGGCGACGAGTTCGATCCGCTCGGCCAGAACACGATGCCCAGCGCGACCCCTATCAGGAGGACGACGCCCGCCGCGCCCAGGAAGTAGGGCATCGTGCTGCGCTTCGGCGGCGCGGGCGGCTGCCAGATCGCGGGTTCGGACCACGGTTCGGCCCACGGCTCGGGGGAGAGATGCGTCGTCCGTTCCTCGGCGGGCGGCATGTGCAGCGTGTGGTCGGGCCGCGCCTCCCACTGGACGGGGCTCTGGTCGGCCCACGGCGGCGGCGCCGGTTCCCACGGCACCGGCACCCCGCCTGGGGCGCTCTCACCCGGCGCCCCGCCGCCGTACTGGGCGCCTTGGACGGTGGCGTCGTCCGCGTTCGGCGGGGGGCTGCCCATCGGGGTGCCGCTGTACGGGGCGCGGTACGGGTCGTTCTGGATGGTCGGGTCGTCAGCGTCGGGCGGGCTTCCGGCCTGCGGGGCACTGCCCGACGGAGCTCCGTACGGGGTACCGCTGTAGAGGGAGCGGTACGGGTCGTCTTGGACGGTGGCGTCGTCCGCGTCTGGCGCCCCTCCGCCCGGTGGCGCGGTGAACGGGTCGCGGACGGTCTCGTCCTGGACCGTCGCGTCGCCTGCCCCGGCCGCGTTGGTCCAGGCCGCCGCGTCGCCCGTGCCAGGCGTGACGAGGGGCGCGTCGCATCGCGCGCACCTGGGCGACCCTGAAGCGGAGTCGGTTCCGCAGTTCGGACACCGCATGACGGCCCCCTGCCCGGTGAGTTCGAACGGTCAGAGAATACTGCGTGACCGACCGTTACACCCGTTTCCAGCTCCGCTGCGGCTGACCGGTCTTCTGCGCGACCGGGTTCCACAGGACGACGAACTGCTTCTTCGAGGCCGTCGCGCGCCGTTCGGCGTCGGCGCGTCCGGGAACCTGCGCGGCGCTCGGGCGCGGTTTGCCCTTGCACTTGCGCTGGTTCGCCTGCGCCCACTTCAGCAGCACCTGGTCGACCTGGAGCGAGGCCCCCAGCGCCTGGTGCAGCGAGCCGCGCAGCCGCTCGCCGTTCGCCAGCTTGTCGACCTTGAGGCCCTGCGTGCGGCGCATCTGGTTCGTGCGGCGCTGCGCGACCGTCTGGAATCCTTGGATGGCCTGCGGCAGCGTCTTGCACTTGCCGGCGCGGCCGAGCGCCCCGGCGAGGATGCGGCGGGTGTCGACGCTGTCGTTGAGGATCCCGTTGAGGACGGCGGCCTGCTGCTTCATCTCGGGCGGGATCGCGTTCTTCTGCGCGACCTGCTTCTGGGACGCCGCCGGAGACGGGTCGCCGCCCCCCGGCGTGTCGTCCCCGGACGGCCAGGCGACGAACGCGACGGCGCCGACCGCGACCGTGACCAGCGCGGCCACGGCGGCGACCAGCGGCTTGCTCGTCCCGTTCTTGCCCTGGCCCGGCGCGCCCGGTCCGCCGGGCGGGAACTGGCCGGGCGGGTAGCCGCCGTACGCGGGGTCGCCCGGCCCCATCGCGCCCATGGGCTGCATCCCGGGGCCCATCGGACCCTGGTGCATGGGGCCGTTCTGCATCGGGCCGTGCTGCATGGGCCCGTTCTGCATCTGCATCGTCTGCATCGGGGGCTGGCCCATGTTCCCCATGCCGCCCATAGGGGCGGGGGCGCCCATGGGGGCGCCGGGGTCCATCCGCGTCCGGTCGAGGTCGTCGCCGAAGCCCTGGGCGCCGGGCATGGCCGGGCCTGGCGCTCCGGCGGGGGCGATCTGCGTCGCGTCGGCGTCGGGAAGGGCGGGGAACTGCGGGCCGCCGGGGGGCTGCTGGCCCCACGCCTGCGTGGCGTCGGCGTCCGGCGCCTCGGGCTTGCGCGGCTGGGCGAACCACGAGTCCGGGACGATCGACTCCGCGCGGGGGGCCTGGTCCTGGAGACCGAACGGGTTCGACGCCGAGGCCGGGGCGGGGAGCTCCGCGGCGGGCGGCGCCTGCTGCCCGCCGGCCCACGAGGGCTGCGAGGGCGGGGCGGCGAAGGCGCCGGAGTCGTCGTCGGCATCGGGGTCGAACGTCCAGGCCGCGGTGTCGTCGGGGTCGGGGGACGGCAGCGGGGACGCGACGGCGGGCGTCGGCGCCGAGGCGGTCGCGGGCGGCTCCACGGACAGCCGGATCGGAGGCTCGGCCGACAGCCGGATCGGCGGCTGCGCCGGAGGCTCGGGCGCGCCCTGCGGGCCGGAGGCCCAGGACGGCGGGGCCGTCATCGTCCGGTCGCCGAACGTGTCGGCGCCGGCCGGGACGCCCGCCGGGGCGGCCTCCGCGACCGGCGACGCCAGCGGGACGGAGGGACCGACCGAGTACACGTCGATCGGCGCCTCGCAGTGCGAACACTTGCCGAGCGTCCCAGGCGTGTCATTCCCGCACGTCGGACACTGCATCGCTCAGACCTCGCCTTTTAGCCGCTTGTCCACGCTTGCGATCCAGGCCCGCCGCCCGGGCGGGCACCGCTCCCCGCGATCATCAGCGGGGCTCCCGACAAAAGTAGTGGGTGACGCCGTTCTTGGACGCGTGGTTGGTAATCCGGCGCACCGCAGTCGGAGGTCGCACGCAATCACGACATGTTGGTACTGGTCAAGATTGCTGCCAGTGGTTTACCGGGATCGTTGTGATGCTGCTCACATTGTGCACCAATGGTGTGACGGACGTCCCTCGAACCGCCGGGCGCGCCGCGCGCGTCGCACTCAGCGGCTAGGCTCGGAGCGGTTTCCCGGCGCATCCAGAGAAGACGGAGTCCATGAGCGATCTTCCGCTGCGTTCGCAGCTGGCCGTCGCGCTCGGTCGTACGGCCGCCAAGATGTCCCGAATCGCGGGCCGCGGGGACGGCTCGGTGATCGGCGGCCGGGTCGGCCTCCGACTCGACCCCGAGCTGCTGACCAGGCTCGCCAAGGACCGCAAGCTCGTCCTCGTCAGCGCCACCAACGGCAAGACGACGACGACCCGGCTGATCACCTCGGCCATGACGCCGCTCGGCGAGGTCGCCACCAACGCGTTCGGCGCGAACATGCCGACCGGGCACGTGTCCGCGCTGGCGTCCGCCCCGTCCGCGCGCTACGGCGTGCTGGAGTGCGACGAGAAGTACGTCCCGATGGTCCTGAGGGAGACCGGGGCGAACATCGTCGCCCTGATGAACCTCAGCCGCGACCAGATGGACCGCGCCGCCGAGATCTGGCTGCTGGCCGGCAAGTGGCGGCGCGCGCTGGAGGCGTCCCCGACCAGCCACGTCATCGCGAACTGCGACGACCCGCTGGTCACCTGGGGCGCGTCCACGGCCAAGAGCGTCACCTGGGTCGCCGCGGGCCAGCACTGGCGCGAGGACTCCTGGTGCTGCCCCGAGTGCGGCGGCCCCCTCGACCGTCAGGACACCGACGAGGACAGCGACTGGCGCTGCCGGCAGTGCCACTTCGCCCGCCCCCGCCCCGACTGGACGCTGCGCGGCGACACGATCACCGCGCCCGACGGACGGGCGTACTCCCTCACGGGCCTGTCCCTGCCCGGCCGCGCGAACCGCTCGAACGCCCTGATCGCCCTCGCGGTCGTCGCGCAGTTCGGGGTGCCGCCCGAGCAGGCCCTCCCGCTGCTGTCGCAGGTCACCTCCGTCGCCGGCCGGTACACGACGGTCGAGCACCAGGGCCGCTCGATCCGGCTGCTGCTGTCGAAGAACCCCGCCGGATGGCTGGAGGCGTTCGACGTCCTGCAGCCCGCGCCCGGCCCCGTCGCGCTGTCGATCAACGCGCAGGGCCCCGACGGCCGCGACACGTCCTGGCTGTGGGACGTCGACTACCGCATCCTGCAGGGCCGCCCCGTGTGGGTGACCGGCGAGCGCCGCATCGACCTCGCCGCCCGGCTGGAGGCCGCCGAGGTGTCCTTCACGGTGGTGGACGACATCGACCAGGCGGTCATGGCCGTCCCGCCCGGGCATCTGGACGTGATCGCCAACTACACCGCCTTCCAGACCATCCGAACGAGGTACGGCCGTGTCGTCTGACCGCATCAAAATCGTCTGGATCTACCCGGACCTGCTCAGCACCTACGGCGACCAGGGCAACACGATCGTCCTGGAGCGGCGCGCGGCGCTGCGCGGCATCCCCACCGAGACCGTCAGCCTCCGGTCCGACGAGCCCGTGCCCGCCGACGGCGACATCTACCTGCTCGGCGGCGGCGAGGACCGGCCGCAGATCCTCGCGGCGCAGCGGCTGCGGGGCGACGGCGGCCTCGCGCGGGCCGTGCAGTCCGGCGCGGTCGTGTTTGCGGTCTGCGCGGGCTACCAGCTGCTCGGCCACGAGTTCGGCGGTGAGGAGGGCCAGCCCGTGCCGGGCCTCGGCCTGCTCGACATCCGCTCCGGGCGCGGCGAGCAGCGCGCCGTCGGCGAGATCGTCGGGGACGTCGCGGGCGAGCTGAACGTCCCGCGCATCACCGGCTTCGAGAACCACCAGGGCGTCACGCACATCGGCCCGAACGCGCGCCCCTTCGCGAAGGTGCTGCACGGCGTCGGCAACGGCGACGGGAACGGCTTCGAGGGCGCCTACAGCGGCCGCGTCCTCGGCACCTACATGCACGGCCCGGCGCTCGTCCGCAACCCCGGCCTGGCCGACCTGCTGCTCCGCTGGGCCGTCGGGAGGGACCTCCCCCCGCTGGACGACTCGTGGGCCGGACGCCTCCGCGAGGAGCGCCTCCAGGCCGTCATGCCGTAACTCCGGTGATGCCCTGACCCCCGTGGTGAGCTGACCCCTGTGGGTGGGTCGGCTCACGCGGCGGGTGGGCCTGCGCGGGTGGTTGGCCTGCGCGGACTGTCGGCGTCCTTCGGAAGCTGAGGGGCCGGGGCGCTTTCGGGTGGTTCGCCGGTCGGCGGCCGGGTCTGTCGATCGTGGTGACTTTGGGTCTGGCGCGGGGGGCCTCGTGCTGCGACCGTGACGGTCGTGATCTGCTGCCGGCCCTCCCGCCGGGCGCTCCTGCGCTGGAGCGCCGTCGTCGCGGGCGCCTCGCTCCTGCCCGCCGTCGAGGCGGCGTCCGCGCGGGCCTCGGACGACGTCCGGCCGGTGAACCTCGAACTGGTCACCGTCACGGAGACGACGGCCGTCCTCACCTGGTACACGGGCGTCCCCGGGACGGACGACGGCCTGGGGCGGATGCGACCCGCGCCGTCCGACACCGAGGTCCTCTACGGGACGCACCCGTCCCGCCTCACCGGCGTCGCGTACGGCCCCGCCGGCACCCCGTACCACTACGTGGAGCTGACCGGCCTGGAGCCCGGGCGCACCTACTACTACAGGGCCCGCTCCAGAGGGCGGGACGCCGCTCCCACCTGGCTGGCCGCAGGCCAAGCGGCGGGCACCCCCTACGGGGACGTCTTCGCTTTCACGACCCCGCAACCGCCTCCGGGCCGCCACCTCTTCTCGGTCGCCCTCTGCAACGACCTGCACCTGGGCGAGACCGTGGCCGGGCTGGTCGGCCAGCTCCCCTGGATCAAAGGCATCGAGCAGGTGCCCGGCCACCCGCCCTATCCCGAGGTGATGGCGCACGCCCTCATCGCCGACGCGCGGGCCAGGGGCGCGCACTTCCTCCTCGCCGCCGGGGACGTGTCGAGCGAGGCCGCCCCCGCCGATCTCGCGAGCGCCAAGAGCATCCTCGACACCTTCGGGACCCTCGGCGACGCCTACCTGGTGGCCCGCGGCAACCACGACCGGGCGCACACCGGGGCGCCCTACGCAGGGTGCGGCCCGGGTGAGCACCAAGGGAACGACTGTTTCAAGGACGCGTTCGCGACGTCCGACCGGACGTACTTCTCCCACGACCTGCGGGGCCTGCGCGTCATCGGGCTCGACACCTACGACAAGCCCGGCGACGGCGGCGACTCCGGCGGCCTCTCGGCGGAGCAGCATTCCTGGTTCGAGGCGGAGTTGAAGAAGGACCCGGAGCGCCCCACCCTCGTCTTCGGCCACCACCCGCTCTTCACCGAGAACGACCCGCTCGCCGTCACCGGGGCCCATTCCCTCGACGCGGGCCAGTCCCTGCGGATCCTCACTTCCTACAACCGGGCCCCCGGCGTTTTCCTCCACCACGCGGGGCACACGCACCGCAACCAGCGTTCCGTCTTCCCGCTCGCGCCCCGGGTCGTCCAGCAGGAGGTCGGGGCGGTCAAGGAGTACCCGGGCGGGTTCACTCTCCTGCGCGTCCACACCGGCGGGTACGCGCTCAACTTCTACAAGACCCGCGGGGACGAGGCCCGCGCCTGGAGCGAGCGCAGCCGCCAGGAACTCTCCGGGCAGTGGCCTCAGCTCTCCCTCGGGAACCGCCCCACCGACCGCAACACGGTCGTGGACCGCGACCTCTCCGGGCTCAGCTGACCGCCGGGGCGCCCCGGCGGAACGCCTCAGCGAAGGCCCGCTCGCCCAGGACGGCGGTGGCGGCGGACGTGATGCGGTCGACGTCGCCGCGTTCGGCGGGCGGCAGCGGGGCGCCCACGCTCCGGCGGGCCGCGTCGGCCGCGCCGAGGAGTCCGGCGGCGCGCACGGCGTCCCCGGCGAGCGACGCCGCGCCCGCCAGCCCCTCCAGCGACAGGGCGAGCGCGCGCGGCTCGCCGATCGACCGCGCGATCTCCATGCCCCGGGTGTGGTGCGCGAGCGCCCCCGCGGCGTCCCCGCTCAGCTCGGCGGTGAAGCCGAGTTCCGCGTGCAGCAGATGCTCCCCGATCTCGGACGAGTCGTACTCGTCCCGGATGCGGTGCAGGATCTCCCGCGCCGCGCCGAGGTCGCCCGAGCGGCGCGCCCCGAGGGCGAGGCCCATCAGCGCGTGCGTCTCGCTGAAGCGGTGGCCCTGGTCGACGGCCGTCGCCCGCGCCCGCTCGTGCAGGTCGCGCGCCCGGTCCCAGTCGCGCGCGAGCAGCGCCAGGCGGCCGAGGCCCGACAGCCGCGCGGAGACCTCCGCGCGCAGGCCGAGCTCCTCGGCGATCCGCAGCCCCTCGCGCTGGAGCCGCTCCGCCTCCGCGTAGTCGCCGTTGATCTCGGCGAGCATCGCGAGCGGCGACACGGGCTGCAGCCGCCCCCAGCGGTCGCCCAGCTCGGCGAACAGGGCGGCGGAGCGCCCGCCCGCGTCCGCGATCACGTCGAGGCGGCCCCGGACGAGCGCGAGCGTCGCGCGCAGGCCGAGCGCGGCGGCGGCGCCCCACCGGTCACCGGCCTCCTGGAACAGGCGCAGGGCGTGCTCGTTGGCGCGCTCGCTCGCGTCCGGGAGACCGGCGTGGTAGAGCCCGTGCGCGTAGAGCCAGAGGGCGCGGCCGCGGCGCACCGGGTCCGGGACGCCGTCCTCGCCCTGGACGCCGCGGGCCGTCAGGTCCCCGGTCAGCAGGGCGAACGCGGCCCGCAACAGGCGCAACCCGGCGGCCTCCGGTGCCGCGTCCAGTACCGCCGACAGCGTGCGGTGGGCCTCGTGCAGGCGGCCGCGCAGCAGCCACCACCAGCACAGCGCCGTGCCGAGACGCGCCGCCTCCGCCGCGCCCGGACGCCGCAGCGCCTCCTCCAGGGCGGCGCGCAGGTTCGCCGAGTCGGCGTCGAGACGGTCGAGCCAGGCGCGCTGGTCCGGCCCGCGCAGGTGCGGTTCGGCGCGTTCGGCGAGGCCGAGGTAGTGGCTCAGGTGCCGGTCGCGGGCGCCGTCGAGATCGCCCGCCTCGCGCAGCCGCTCCATCGCGTACGCGGCCACGGACTCCAGGAGGCGGTAGCGGGGACCGCGCGGCCCCTCCACCACCACGACCAGGGAACGGTCGACCAGCCGGGTGAGCAGGTCGAGGACGTCCCCGCGGCGGACGCCGCCGCCCGCGCAGACGGCCTCCGCCGCGTCCAGGCCGCAGCCGTCCACGTGCACGGCGAGCCGGCGCAGCACGGCGCGCTCGGACGGGCCGAGCGGCTCCCAGCTCCAGTCGATCATCCCCCGCAGCGTCCGCTGCCGGGCCGGCGCGCCGCGCGGCCCGGTGGTGAGGACGCCGAACCGGTCGGTGAGGCGTCGCGCCAGCTCCCGCACGCCGAGGGCCCGGACGCGGGTCGCCGCCAGTTCCAGCGCGAGGGGGACGCCGTCGAGGCGGCGGCAGATCTCCGCGACCGCCGCCCGGTCGGCGTCCAGGGAGAAGCCGGGAGCGGACGCCGCGGCGCGGTCGGCGAACAGCCGCACGGCGTCGTCCTCCCGGAGCGGCTCGACCAGGTACACCGTCTCGCCCGTCAGGCCGAGGGGCTCGCGGCCGGTGGCGAGGATCCGCAGGCCCGCCGCACCGCGCAGCAGCAGCTCCGCCAGTTCGGCGGCCGGGTCGACCACCCGCTCGCAGTTGTCGAGGACGAGCAGCAGCCGCCGGCCGCGCAGCGCCGCCGCCAGCCGTTCCACGCTTCCGCCGCCGCTCCCGGACGTTCCGGCCGCCGGGACGCCGGGCGGCACGTCGTCGCGGAGCCCGAGCACGGCCGAGATCTCCTGCGCCAGCCCGGCGGCGTCCCCGCGCTGGGCGGCGAGCTCGACGAGCCAGACGCCGTCCGGGAAGGCGTCCCCGGCGAGGCGCGCGGCGGCTTCGAGCGCGAGCCGCGTCTTGCCGACGCCGCCGGGGCCGGTCAGCGTCACCAGGCGCGCCGTGCCGAGGAGCCGCGCGACGTCGTCCAGGCAGCGGTCCCGGCCGACCAGTCCGGTGAGGGGGACGGGCAGGTTCGACCGCGCCTCCGGTTCCGGCGGGGCGAGCGACGCGTCCTGCCGCAGGATCGCCTCGTGCAGCGCGGCCAGTTCGGGGCTCGGGTCGAGGCCGAGCTCGTCCGCCAGCACCTTGCGCAACCCGGCGTAGGCGGCGAGCGCCTCGCCCTGCCGTCCCGCGCGGTACAGCGCGCGCATCTGCACGGCCCGCAACCGCTCCCGCAGCGGGTGGCGGTCCACCAGGCCGGCGAGCTCCCCGGCGAGCAGGAGGTGCTCCCCCGCGTCGAGCCGCGCCTCGGCCTGCTCCTCCAGGACGGCCAGGCGCTGGTCGGCCAGGCGGTCCGCCGCCGCGCGCGCGAACTCCTCGTCCGCGAAGTCGGCGAACGCGGCGCCGCGCCACAGGCCCAGCGCCTCGGTCAGCAGGGCGGCGCGCTCCGCCGGAGCGTCCAGCGTGCGGGCCCGCGCCGCCAGCGCGCGGAACCGGTCGGCGTCGACCTCGTCGTCGGGCCCGTCGAGGCGGAGCCGGTACCCGTGCGCCTCGCGGACCACGCGGTCGCGGCCGAGGACGCGCCGCAGCTGGGAGACCTTGGCCTGGAGCGCGTTCGCCGGGTTGCCGGGCAGGTCGTCGCCCCACAGGTCGTGGACGAGGCGGTCGGCGGAGACGGGCCGCCCCTCGTGGACCAGCAGGCAGGCGAGCAGCGCCCGGACCTTCGCCTCCGGAATCCGGACGGACGCCCCGTCGCCGTCCCGCACCATGAGCGGACCGAGCACGCCAAACCGCATGCCAGCACGCTACTCGGCGGCGGTCCGCCGGCCGTCAGCGGACCGTCAGCGCATCCGAAGCGCCGCCCGGCACAGTCGCGGCATGCGAACCGCGGAGAGTGCGACCGCTCCGGACGAAACGTCCGACGGGGGCCTGCCCCTGCCGGCGCTGCTGGCGCTGGCGACGGCGGTCTTCATCACGAGCCTGACCGAGACGCTGCCCGCCGGGCTCCTGCCCGCGATGAGCGCGAGCCTGCACGCGAGCGAGTCCGCCACCGGGCAGACCGTGACGATCTATGCGATCGGGACGGCGCTGACCGCCGTCCCGCTGACCGCGGCCACCGCCGGATGGCGCCGCCGCCGGCTCCTGCTGACGACCGTCGCCGGGTTCGCCGTCGCCAACACCGTCACGGCGCTGTCGACCCACTACGCGGTGACCATGGCGGCCCGGTTCGCGGCCGGGGTCGCGGCCGGTCTCGCCTGGGCGCTGCTGGCCGGATACGCCCGCCGCCTGGTGCCCGCCCACCTGGAGGGGCGCGCGATCGCCGTCGCGATGGCCGGAATCCCGGTCGCGCTCTCCCTCGGCGTCCCCGCCGGGACGTTCCTCGGCGCGGCGCTGGGCTGGCAGGCGGCGTTCCTGACCATGACCGGGCTGACCGTCGTCCTGCTCGGCTGGATCACCGTGTCCGTCCCGGACTTCCCCGGCCGCCGCGCGGGGGAGCGGACGGGCGGCGGGAGCGTCCTGCGCGTCCCGGGGGTCGCGGCCGTGCTGTTCGTGACGCTCGTGTTCGTCCTCGCCCACACGATCCTCTACACCTACATCGCCGCGATCCTCGACGGGCTCGGCATGGGCTCGTCCACCGACCTCGTCCTGCTGGCCTTCGGGGCGGCGTCCCTGGCCGGCATCTGGGTGGTCGGCGCGCACATCCACCGCCGCCTGCGCCCCCTCATGGTCGCCGGGACGCTGCTGGTCGCCGCTGCCGCCGCCGTCCTCGCGCTGTGGGCGGACGCCCCCGCCCTCGTCTACGCCGCCGTGGTGCTGTGGGGCCTCGGATGGGGCGGCGCGCCCACCCTGCTCCAGACCGCCGCGGGAGACGCGGGCGGAGACGCCGCCGACGCGGCGCAGGCCATGCTCGTCACCCTCTGGAACGTCGCCATGGCCGGCGGCGGGATCGCCGGAGGCGTCCTGCTGCACCTGGCCGGCTCGACCTCGCTCGCCTGGAGCACCCTCGCGCTCCTCGCGCCGGTCCTCGCGGTCGTCCTCGCCGCCCGGACCCACGGCTTCCCCGCACACCGCTGAAAGGACAAGGCAATGGAGACCGCGCTCACCGAACCGGCCCGCCTGGGCGGACTCGTCCTCCCCAACCGCCTGGTGATGGCCCCGATGACCCGCAACCGCGCGGACGCCGCCGGCGTCCCGACCGACCTCATGGCGACCTACTACGCGCAGCGCGCCACCGCCGGACTGATCATCGCCGAGGCCGCCACCCCGAACGCCGTCGGCCAGACGTACCCGAACATCCCCGGGATCCACGCCCCCGCCCACGTGGCCGGGTGGCGGCGCGTCACCGGCGCCGTCCACGACGCGGGCGGACGGATGTTCCTCCAGCTCCAGCACGGCGGACGGGTCGGGCACCCCGACAACAGCGGCCTGCGCCCGGTGGCGCCGTCGCCCGTCCCGCTCCCGGACACGATCCACACCCCGTCCGGGCCGCGGGCCGCCGTCGTCCCCCGGGAGATGACCGCCGCCGACATCCGCTCCACCGTCGACGACTTCGCGGCCGCCGCCCGCAACGCCGTCGAGGCGGGCTTCGCCGGGGTGGAGGTGCACTCCGCCAACGGCTACCTGCTGCACCAGTTCCTGTCCCGCGCCACCAACCGCCGCACCGACGCCTACGGCGGCCCGGCCGAGGCGCGCATCCGCTTCACGGCCGAGGTGACCCGCGCCGTCGCCGGCGCCATCGGCCCCGACCGCGTCGGCGTGCGGATCTCGCCCGGAGTCACCGCCAACGCCATGCACGAGGACGACCAGGACGACGTCTACCCGGCCCTCGTCCGGGCCCTGGCGGAGATCTCCCCGGCCTACCTGCACGTCGTCCACGCCGACCCGGACAGCGCCCTCCTCCACACGATCCGCCGCATGTGGCCGGGAACGCTGATCGCCAACCCGAAGCTGCCCGACGTCACCACCGAGCACGTCGCGCGGGAGTCCGCCCGCCTCGTCGCCGCGGGCGCCGACCTCGTCGCGCTCGGCCGCCCCTTCCTGGCGAACCCCGACCTCGTCGAGCGCCTCCGCCTCGGCGCGCCGCTGAACCCCGTCCAGGACCGGCACCTCATGTACACGGGCGCCGCGACCGGCTACACCGACTACCCGACGATGGATCTCGCCGTGCGGCGATGAGTTTCCCCGCCGTCCGCGGTCATCTCCTCCGACCGCTACGAAGGAGATGACCATGGACCTTCCCCAGGGCGACGTGCGCCTGCTCGAAACCGACGTCGCGCAGCGCCTGCTCCACTCCACGATCCCGGCCCGCCTCGCCTTCACGGCCGTGGACGGGACGCCCCGCATCATGTCGTCCTGGTTCACCTGGACCGGCGAGGAGCTGGTGATGGCGACCTACGTCCACTGCCCGCCGATGGGCATCCTGCGCCCGGCCGCCCGCATCCGCGCGCTCCGCGAGCGTCCCGACGTCGCCGTGAGCATCGACACCGACACGCAGCCCCCGGAGGTCCTCCTGCTGCGCGGCCGCGTCTCGATCACCGAGGTGGACGGCATGGTGCCCGAGCAGGCGCAGGCGGCCCGCCGGTTCCTGGGCGAGGAGGGCGGCGCGGGCTACGTCGCCGGCGCCGACCACCCCGAGACCCGCATGGCCCGCATCGCCCTGCGCCCCGCCTGGGTCGGCGTCATCGACTTCCGGACCCGCCGCCCCAGCGTCATGACGGGCTGAGGCGCGGGAGGTCAGGCGGGGTCCTCGGCGGCGCAGGAGTCGAGGAAGGGGGCCAGCTCCCTGGCGACGGCGCGCAGGGGTCGGACGCTCTGCTCGGCCCTGGCCAGGAGGATGGCGCCTTCCAGGGAGCTGACCATCAGGGTCGCCAGCGCGGTCGCCCTGCGGGGCGGGACGCCCATGGCGGTCAGCTCGCGGGCGATCGGCCGCCGCCAGGCGGCGAACGCGGCGGCCGCGGCGGTCCGGGTGGACGCCGCGGAGTCCGCGCAGTCGACCGTGGCGGCGGCGACGGGGCAGCCGCGGTCGAAGCCCGCCGCCTCGAACTCGTCGGTCCACTGGCGGACCATCGCGGCGAAGAGCCGGCCCGGCGTCGGACGCGCCATGGCGGCCATGAAACGGGCGATCCGGTCGCTCGCATAGCGTCCGGCCCACTCGACCGCCTCGTTGACCAGCTGCTCCTTGCCGCCGGGGAAGTAGTGCTGGAGCGAGCCGCGCGGCGCCCCGGCGTGCTCGGCGACCTCGCGCAGGCCGGTCGCGGTGACGCCGTCGCGGCGGATGAGCTGCGCCGCGCTGAAGACCATCCGCTCCCGCGGGCCCCGCTCGCCGGTCGCCACCATCGCCTCCTCCGTGAAAATGTCGCAGGCTATTGCCCTATTTACCTGCGCCATTATCATGACCACTGTCATAAGTCGCAAGCTCTGGAGGCGATGGTGGACAGCGACGTCGGTTTCCTCGGCCTCGGCGTCATGGGGCGGCCCATGGCGCTCAACCTCGTCCGGGCGGGCACCGGCCTCGTCGTCTGGAACCGGACCGCCGCCAAGAGCGAGCCGCTGCGCGCGGCGGGCGCGTCGGTCGCCGGAAGCCCCGCCGACGTCCTCCGCCGCACCCGCGTGGTGTTCCTCATGCTCGCCGACGGCCCCGCCATCGACTCCGCGCTGGGACGCGGCGCCCCCGGCTTCGCCGCGAACGTGCGGGGACGGGTCGTCGTCCACATGGGGACGACGTCGCCGGGCTACTCGCGCGGCCTCGAAGCCGACGTCCGGGCCGCCGGCGGACGGTACGTCGAGGCGCCCGTGTCCGGTTCGCGGGGCCCGGCCGAGGCGGGCGAGCTCATCGCGATGCTCGCCGGCGAGCCGTCCGCCGTCGAGACCGTCCGCCCCCTGGTCGGCCCCATGTGCGGCGAGGTGTTCGTCTGCGGGCCGGTCCCGCAGGCCCTCCAGATGAAGCTCGCCGTCAACCTGTACCTGATCACCATGGTCACCGGGCTGGCGGAGGCGTTCCACTTCGCCGAGCGGCACGGCCTGGACGGGCGGCGGCTGCTGGAGGTGCTCGACGCCGGCCCGATGGCCAGCACCGTGTCGCGCGCCAAGGCCCGCAAGCTGCTCGACCGCGACTTCTCCGTCCAGGCGTCCATCGCGAACGTCCTGGACAACAACCGCCTCATCGCGGAGGCCGCCCGCGCCGCGCGGCTCGCCTCGCCCCTGCTGGACGCGTGCCACGCCCTCTACGGCGAGACCGCCGCGCTGGGGCACGGCGAGGCCGACATGGCCGCGGTCGTGCGCGCTCTGGAGGCCCGGACGGCCGCACCGGCGACCGCCGTCTAGGACGGTCCGAACCCGCTTGTCCGCCGTCGCGGCGCGGCATTACCGTGCCGGAGGTGGACCACTTCTCGCGCTCGTGGACGGCACTGCTCGCGGCGGTCGCCGGCCTCCCGGACGAGGACTTCGCGCGCCCGTCCGGCTGCGCCGGCTGGCTCGTGCGGGACCTCGTGTGCCACCTGGTCATCGACGCCCAGGACGTCCTGATCACTCTGGTCACCCCCGCCGGCGCCGAACCGACCGTGGACGCCGCCACCTACTGGAAGCTCGTCGAGCCCCCGACGGGCGACGACCCGCTCGACGCGCTCATCCCTCGGCTGGCCGCCGCCTACGGGGAGCCCCGGCTGCTCAGGTTCCACCTCGACGACGTCGGCTCGGCCGCGGGCCGCGCGGCGGGGCTCGCCGATCCCGCCGCCCGCGTCGGCACGCAGGACGAGGTCCTGACCGTCGGCGACTACCTGTCCGCGTACGTGATGGAGTGGACGCTGCACCACCTCGACCTGATCGCGCACCTGCCGGAGGGCCCCGAGCCGCCCGCTGAGACCCTCGCGGCGGCCCGCGCGCTGCTGGAGCGGATCGCCGGAGCCCCCTTCCCGGCCGCGTTCTCCGACCGGGACGCGCTGCTGGTCGGCACCGGACGCCGGGCGCCGACCGCCGCGGAGAAGGCCGAGCTGGGCGATCTCGCCGCGCGGGTCCCCTTCGTCCTCGGCTGAGCGCGGCCCCGGCCGGGCCCGGCTCAGTCCCGGACCGGCAGGTCGTAGAAGCGGCGGACGCTGGAGCCGACGCGGTCGAGGTCCGTCCCGTAGATGTGCAGGGAGACGGCGGTGGTGTCGCCGAGGTTGCGGACGCGGTGGATGTCGCCGGGCGGGGCGAAGCCGCTGACCTCGCCCGCCGGGTTCGGGTTCGCGCCCGCCCCGATCAGGGCGGCGCCGTCGTCGGAGAGGGTGTAGAGGTCCTCGTGTTCGGCGCCGGCCAGGACGCCGAACACGCACCAGGCGACGTGGTCGTGGACGCGGGTCACCGCGCCGGGCTGCCACACGATGGCCATCATGGAGAACGAGCCGTCCGGCTCCACGTGCAGCCGGTGGCCGCTGGAGGTGCCGGGCTCTCCGGCGAGCTGGTCGGGACGGAGCAGCTCACCGGGGGACGGAAGGTGCTCGCGCAGCGCGCCGGCGACGCGGTCGGCGGTGTCCTGCCAGTCGGCGCCGCGGGCGATCGCCGCGCGCACGGCGGCGGCCAGGACGTCCAGGTCGGTGGCGGTTCGCGCGGTTTGCAGCAGCTCGGACCATAGGGTGGTCATGCCGTCCTCCTCGTACCGGGTCGCCTCCAGCCTCGGCGCCGGGGAGGTCCGCCGTCATCCGTGGCGCCCGCAGAGCACCACGGACGATGCCACGGAAAGGGGTCGCGGTGGAGCACGTGTCCGAGCGGGAGGCCGAGGTCCTCGCCGCCCTGGGCGCGCGGATGTCCAACGCGCAGATCGCCCGCCGCCTGCACATCTCGGTGCGGACCGTCGAGAGCCACGTGTCGTCGCTGCTGCGCAAGTACGGCGTCCCGGACCGGTGGGCGCTGGCGGAGCTGGCCGGCTCCGGGGCCAGCGACCCCGGGCGCGTCGCGGGCCTCCCGGTCTCCGGCACGACGTTCGTGGGACGGGACGCCGAGCGCGCCGCCCTGCTGGCCGCGCTGGAGGAGGCCCGGCTGGTGACTCTGCTCGGGCCGGGCGGCGTGGGCAAGACCCGGCTGGCGGCGGTGGTCGCCGGCGACGCCGCCGCGCTGTTCCCGTCGGGCGGCGCGTTCGTGGACCTCGTCCCGGTGCGCGCCGGGTTCGCGGCCAGGGCCGTCGCGACCGCGCTCGGGGTGACGGAGGGCTCCCACCAGCCGCTGGAGGAGGCGGTCGCCGCGCGCCTCGGAACCGGGCGGTCGCTGCTCGTCCTGGACAACTGCGAGCACCTGGCCGACGAGGCCGCCGCGCTCGCCGGGCGCGTCCTCGCCGCGTGCCCGGGCACCCGCGTGCTCGTGACGAGTCGCGAGCGGCTCGGCGTCCCGGGGGAACGCTGCGTGCCCGTGGCGCCGCTGTCCCTGGGCTCCGACGCCGAGAGGCTGTTCCGGGACCGCGCGCTCGCCGCCGATCCGGGGTTCGCGGCCGAGCCCGAGGTGGTCGCGGAGCTGTGCGCACGGCTGGACGGCATGCCGCTGACGATCGAGCTGGCCGCGGCCCGGGCGGCGTCGCTCGGCGCGACGGGGCTGCTCGCCGCGCTGGAGGACGCGCTGCGGCTGCTCTCCGGCGGCCGGGGCGGGCAGGAGCGGCACCGGTCGCTCGGCGCGGTGCTGTCCTGGAGCCACGACCTGCTCGCGGACGAGGAGCGTGCGCTGTTCCGGCGGCTCGGGGTCTTCGCCGGGGCCTTCGACATCGACGCGGCCGCGGCCGTGGGCGGGGACGGCGGGGGCGGCGGGGGCGCGGACCGCGCGGGCGTCGCGGACCTGCTCGGCCGGCTCGTGGACAAGAGCCTCGTGGTCCACGTGCGCGGCCGGACCGGCCGGTGGCGGCTGCTGGAGACGGTCCGGGCGTTCGCGCTCGCCCGGCTGGCCGACGCCGGGGAGGAGGACGGGACGCGGGCCCGCCACCTGCGGTGGGCGGCGGCAGCGGCGTCCGCCGCCGAGGGCCGCCTCGGCGACCCGGAGTGGCGGGACGACTTCGACGCCATGGCCGCGGACCTGCGGGCCGCGCTGGCGTCGCGCCCCCGCCCGGACGAGGCGACGTACCGGCTGGCGAGCGCGCTGGCGCACCTGACGTTCGCCCGCCGCAACCTGCTGGAGTCCTTCGCGCACCACCGGACCGCCGCCGCCCTCGCGCCGGACCCCGGCTCGGCCGCGCGGGAGCTGCGGGCGGGGGCCGGATGCGCGCACGTCAGCACCACGTCCAACCAGCACGTGTTCGACCTGCTGCTGGAGGCGGCCGAGCGGGCGCGCGGCGCCGGGGACGACCGCGGCCGGGCGATCGACCTGGCGCGGGCGGTGGAGACGGCGTGCCGGTTCCCGGAGGCGTTCGAGGCCCGCGTGCCGCGCGAGCGGCTGCGCGGCCTGCTCGCCGAGGCGTCCGCGGCCGGGCGGGACGGCGACCCGGAGGTCGCCGCGCGCATGGCCGGGGCGCGGGCGTGGCTCGCCGGGCCGGGGGAGGGCGTCCCGGACGCCGGGCTCGCGACGGCCGCCGTCGCCGCCGCGCGGGCGGCCGGGGACCCGGTGCTGACCAGCTCCGCGCTGTGCGCGGCGGGCACCGCGGCGCTGCGCGCCGGGCGGCTGCGGGAGGCGAACCGGATCACCCGGGAGCGGCTGCGCCTGCTGGCGTCCATGGACCGCGACGACCCGTACTGCGCGCCGGAGGTCTGCAACACCTACGGACGCGCCTGCATCTACGCGATCATGGCCGGGGACCTGCGCGGCGGGATGGCCGCGGCGCGGGCCGGCATGGAGGACGACCTCCTGCGCGACACGCACATCACCGCGGGCCGCCTGGTCCAGCCGCTCGCGCTGACCGGCCGCTTCCGCGACGCGATCGGGCACGGCGAGCGGATGTGGGACCGGTGGGAGCGGGCCGGGAGGCCGGCGCCGCGCTGGATGCTGGCGTCGGTGTGCGCGACCGCCCTGGCGTGCGGGATGTCCGGGGACCGCGAACGGGCGGCGCTGTGGCGGGCCCGCGTCGCCCGTGCGGCCGACGGCCCGGCGGCGGCGGTGGCGTTCGTGGACGCCCGTCTCGCCCTGCACGACGGCTCGTTCGACGACGCCGAGCCGCTGGTCCACGAGGCGTTCGCCGCCGGGGCGCCGCTGGACCCGTACCTGGCGTACGCGCGGGCGGCGGGCGCGGAACTGGCCGTGGCCGCGGGTCTGCCGGACGCGGCGGAACTGCTGGCCGAGGCCGATCCGCTCGCCGAGGAGAACAGGTGGGCGGCGGCGTGCCTGGCCCGCGCTCGCGGCCGTCTGTCGGGCGACGCCGACGGCCTCGCTCGGGCGGCCGAAAGCTGGGACGCCCTCGGTGCCGAAGCGGAACGGGACTGCACGCGAGAGCTCCTGGCGCGGCCATGACGCGGCCAAGGAAGCTCCCCGGCCCGGCGATCGAGGCCAGGATCTGACCGCCTTGGTTCCTACCGTGGTCTCGCAGCCGAAGAGACACGACCGAAGGCGGGAACCATGAACGTTGACAACACGCGCGCCGTCACCGGGGAGCGCGCGGACCTGCTGGCGGCGCTCGCCAAGGCCCGGCACTTCCTGCGGTTCACCACGCGGGACCTCACGGACGAGCAGGCGGGGCAGCGGTCCACGGCGAGCGAGCTGTGCCTCGGCGGCCTCGTCAAGCACGTCACGTCGTGCGAGCGGGGCTGGGTGGACTTCATCCTCGAAGGCGCCGCCGCGATGGGCGACTTCACCCAGATGACCGAGGAGGACTGGAAGCGCCGCGCCGACGAGTTCAGGATGCTCCCCGGCGAGACGCTGGCCGGCGTGCTGGCCGCCTACGAGGAGGTGGCCCGCCGGACCGACGAGCTGATCCCCACCCTTCCCGACCTGGACCTCCAGCGGGAACTGCCCAAGGCTCCGTGGAACACCGAGACGCACTGGTCGATCCGCCGGGTGCTCCTGCACATCACGAACGAGACGGCCCAGCACGCGGGCCACGCCGACATCATCCGGGAGTCGCTGGACGGCGCCAAGAGCATGGGCTGAGCCCGGTCAGCGGGCGGCCGGCTCCTCTTCGCGCGGCTTCTTCTCACGGCGCCCGCGCAGGGAGCCGGCCTTGGCCCGCTCCTCCGGGTGGTGGTGGACGCGGACCAGGCTGGCGCCGGTGGTGAACAGCAGGATCACCAGGATCACGCCGAGGGAGAGCGTCGTCGGGATCTCGGGGACGGACGTGGAGACGTCCTGGTGCAGGAACTCCAGGATCAGCTTGCAGCCGATGAACGCGAGGATCACCGACAGGCCGATCGACAGGTAGACGAGGCGTTCGAGCAGGCCCTCGATCAGGAAGTAGAGGGCGCGCAGCCCCAGCAGGGCGAACGCGTTGGCGGTGAAGACGATGAACGGGTCGTCGGTGACGCCGAACACGGCCGGGATGGAGTCCAGGGCGAACAGCAGGTCCGTGCTCCCGATGGCGACGAAGACGAGCAGCAGCGGCGTCATCACGCGCTGCCCGTCCTCGTGGGCGAGCATCCGCCCGCCGTGGAAGTCCTGGCTCACCGGCAGGATCCTGCGCGCGCGGCGGACGAGGAAGGTGTCCTCCACGTCGGGTTCCTCGTCGCGGTGCCGGATGAGCTGGACCGCCGTCCAGATCAGGACCAGCCCGAAGATCAGGAACGTGAAGGAGAACAGGTTGATCGCGGCGGCGCCGACCGCGATCAGGATCGCCCGCAGGACCAGCGCCGCGGCGATGCCGAACAGCAGCGTCTTCTGCTGGTACTCGGCGGGCACCGAGAACTTGGCCATGATGATCACGAAGACGAAGAGGTTGTCGACCGACAGGCTCTTCTCCACGATCCAGCCGGAGAAGTACTCGGTGCCGGCCGCCGACCCGGCGAGCGCCCACACCGCGCCGCCGAACAGGACCGCGACGGCGATGTAGAAGACCGACCAGAACGTCGCCTCCCGGATGTGCACCACGTGCGGCCGCCGGACGGCGACGAGCAGGTCGAACACGAAGAGCGCGATGATCAGTGCGATCGTCGCGCCCCAGGCCCAGGCGGGGATGTCGGCCATCCGGCGGCTCCAGTTTCGGGGGCGGGTCGGCAGTCCTATATCCGTTATCGGGCCGTTCTACCGTCGCGGCCTCCCGCCCCGGCCGTGAGATCCGGCTCCGGCGGGGGCTGAAGCACTCAGGCGGGTCTGAGTATCCGCGCCGATGCCGCCGAGGCGGCCGGGGGGCGATGCTCCGGTCATGGACTCCTCTCGCTGGCGCCCGCCCGCTCTCGCGGCCAAGGCCGCCCTGGCCGCGCTGCTGGCGCTCGCCGTCGCCTTCCCCGAGTGGGACCGGTTCGCGGACAAGGCGATGGGCGTGCGGGTGGCCGCCTACCCCGCCGCCGTCATGATCGTCACCCTGGTCTGGGCGCTGCGCGGGCGGGGGCGGCCCTTCCCCTGGGACGTCGACCTCCTCGTCACCGCCCCGTTCGTGGTGGACGTCGCCGGGAACGCCGCCGACCTCTACGACACGGTCGGCTGGTTCGACGACGCCTGCCACTTCGGGAACTGGGCCCTGCTGAGCGCCGCCGCCGGTGTCGCGCTGCGCCGCTGGGCGCGCCTCGACGCCTGGACGCTGGCCCTGACGTGCACCGGCCTGGGCGCCGTCGCGGCCATCCTGTGGGAGTTCTTCGAGTACGGCGTCTTCATCCTCGACACCCCCGAGACCGTCACGATCTACCGCGACACCATCGGCGACCTCATGCTCGGCCTCGCCGGCTCCACCGTTGCGGGGCTGGCGCTCGGCCTCTGGAGCGCACGGCGGTCCCGCCTCCGGGCGGCCGGCACGGAGAGCGCGAGCCCCGGCGCCCGTCCCGTGCCGGCGGACGTCCGCCTCGTCTCAGTACACGAGGGCCTGGACGTCGGGAAGGGTGATCTCCTCGACGAAGGTCGGGGCGCCGGCGATGCGGACGCCGGGCAGGACGTCGTCCGGGCCGATGCCGCGGCGGGCGGCGCACTGGGTGCAGAGCGTGACGCGGCCCGCGGCGAGGACGACGCCGAGAAGGTCGTCCAGGGAAGTGGCGTGGGGCAGTGAGAACTCGGCGGCCCGCCCCGGCAGCGCGAACCACGCCGACTCCCCGGTCAGCCACAGGGAGACCGGGACCCCGCTCGCCGCGGCGGCCGCCGCGACCGTGAACGCCTGGTTGCAGCGCTCGGGGGCGTCCGCGCCAGCCGTCACCTTGATGACCAGTGGTCTTGCCATGGGGGGCACTCTAGCCCGGTGTTCCGCGTAGCATCCTGCGTTGTGGCCGGGTTGGTGAACGCGGGGATCCTCGTCGTCGTGCTGGGGCTGATGGCGGTCGCCGCCGTCCTCCTCGTGATCAAGCTGGGCCGGCTCAGGTAGCCCGGGCGCGTCAGCCGGAGAAGAGGTGGTCCACGGCGACCACGGCGGCGCAGGCGAGGAAGAGGGCCGCGCCTCCGCCGTACCCGATGCCCGTGAACATCACGGCGCGGCGCCGGTACTCGCGGCGCGTCCGCGTGCTGATGGCGTACTGGCCGGTCTCCCGGTCCTTGCCCACGGAGCCGCCGGTCGCGGTGCCGAGGACGTAGAGCGGCTGGTCGGCCGGCAGGATCCACTCCTGGTACCGGTACTCCGCGACCTCCCCGTCCACGCCGGGGAGCTCCCCGCTGGCGGGGCGGCGCTCGTCCATCGTCTGGACGGCGCCGTCGACGGCCGCGGTGGCGGGATCGATGAGAACGTGCCCCGACCCGTCCCGCAGGGGGAAGGGCGTCTTCGACTTCTCGTCGATGAAGACCCGCTTGCCGGTCTTCGCGTGGGCCGTCGCCTTCGTCCTGTACCAGGCGCAGGGACGGCCGGAGAACGGGGCGGGCTGGACGGCGAGGGCCGTCCCGCTGACCTGGCACGGGACGCCGTCGTGGAGCGCGGCGACGCCGGCGCAGTCCGTCTGGACGGCGCGGTGCAGGTTGCGGAGCCGGAGCCGCCAGACCCAGCCCGCGGCCAGCAGGCCCGCGGCGATGACCAGCGGAACCAGCATGCTCGCGGTGAGGAGCGACACGCTCCCATGATCGGGGCGCCGCCCGGCTTCGGACAGGGACGCCGGTCCCGGGCCGGAGGGGACGGAGCGCGGGGACGCGGACGGCCGCGGCGGGCCGCGGACGCCGCTACGCTCGGTGCCCATGGACGTTGAGCTGCACCCGGACCTTGAGCCGCTGAAGTTCCTCCTCGGCACCTGGGAAGGCGCCGGCGTGGGCGGCTATCCCACGATCGAGTCGTTCAACTTCGGCCAGGAGATCTCGTTCACGCACGTCGGGAAGCCCTTCCTGATCTACGCGAGCCGGACCTGGAAGATCGAGGAGGACGGCGCGCTCGGGCGTCCGCTGGGCATGGAGACCGGGTACTGGCGCCCGCGCCCCGACCACCAGGTCGAGGTGACGCTGGCCCACCCGACGGGCATCGTCGAGATCTACGTGGGGAACGTGGCGTTCAACCGGGTGGAGCTGCACACGGACGTCGTCGCGCGGACGGAGTCGGCCAAGGAGGTCACCGGCGGCCACCGCCTCTACGGGCTGATCGGCGAGGACCTCGGCTGGGCGTACGACATGGCGGCGATGGGCCACCAGCTCCAGTCGCACCTGTCGGCCCAGCTGAAGAAGGTCTCCTGAGCGCCGGAGGGGGCGGGCTCCGGGGGTGAGCGCCCCGGGAGGCGGCCGGCCCCCGGAAATGAACGATCCCCGGACCTTCCCGCCGGGTGGCGGGCGATGGACAGGACGGGTCCATCGGTCCGGGGACCGGGTAACTGCCTGGTATTCGCCGGTCACCGTCGCGACCGACTACCTCTGCCCGTGGGCGGAGGATCCGAGGCGGAACGGCGACTAGCGGACAGCCACCTCGCGAGTCCTACAAGCAACCATTGGTTAGGACCACCTCCTTTCGCGCGTATCCCGAACGTATGCGACGCCCCCGCGGAGAGGCAAGCGGGTTTTCCGAGGGCTGAAACCGGACGTCCGGACCGGAGCCGGGCAGATCGCGAAGCGATGCCGCGTTCGCCCAGGCCCGGTCACGTAGCGAGCCGTAAGGCGAGCGAAGTGGGCCGGGACTTCGAAAGCACAGCCTAGACTCGGTGCATGGTCGAGTCGTGGCAGGAGGAGCTGCGGGCGAAGGGGTACCGGGTGACCCCGCAGCGGCAGCTGGTGCTCGAAGCGGTCACCGACCTGGAGCACGCGACCCCCGAGGAGATCTGCACCGAGGTGCAGCGCACCGCGCGCGGTGTGAACATCTCCACCGTGTACCGGACGCTCGAACTCCTGGAGGAGCTCGGGCTCGTCAAGCACGCCCATCTCGGGCACGGCCCGCCGAACTACCACCTCGCCGCCGAGGCCGAGCACATCCACCTCGTCTGCCGGGGCTGCCACACCGTGGAGGACGTCGACCCGCGCGCGGCGGCCGGCCTGGCCGAGGTCCTGGCGCGCGACTTCGGCTTCGAGACCGACGTCCACCACCTGACCGTGTACGGGCGCTGCAAGGACTGCCGCGAGGGCTAGCCGAGGCGGGGCGGCCGGGGCGGCATGATCCGCCGGTCCGCGGCATAGTCTGGACGGCATGGAGAGCCCTCTGCTGCAGTCGCCCGGAGCCGTCGCCGCCGACGCGCCCGACCAGGAGGTCGCCGCGCACTACGGGGACCCCGCGCGCGAGCAACGCGCCCTGGAGGAGGGGACGGCGTTCGTCGACCGGAGCAACCGGGGCGTCGTCCGCGTCTCGGGGCCGGACCGGCTGAGCTGGCTGCACAGCCTGCTGAGCCAGCACCTGGACGGGCTGAAGCCGTCCGAGCCGACCGAGGCGCTGCTGCTCAGCCCGAACGGGCACATCGAGCACCACCTGTTCCTCGTCGACGACGGCGAGGCCGTGTGGGCCCACGTCGAGCCGGGGACGGCCCCGGCGCTGGTGGAGTTCCTCGACCGGATGCGGTTCATGCTGCGCGTCGAGGTCGCGGACGTGTCGGACGAGTTCATGGTGGTCACGGGGCCGGGCGGCCCCGGCGACGGCCGTCCCGCCTGGCCGGACGTCGCGGGGACGACGACGCGGATCGTCCCGCGGGGCGAGTTCCCGGCCGGCCTCAGGCCGGCGGGGATGTGGGCGTACGAGGCGCTGCGCATCGCCGAGCACCGGCCCCGGTTCGGCCTCGACACCGACCACCGGACGATCCCGCACGAGGCCGGGTACGTGGAGACGGCCGTCCACCTGAACAAGGGCTGCTACCGGGGGCAGGAGACCGTCGCGCGCGTCCACAACCTCGGGCGCCCTCCGCGCCGCCTGGTGTTCCTGCACCTGGACGGCAGCGTCGACCGGTTGCCCGCGCACGGCGACCCGGTGGAGGTCCCCGGGGGCCGGACGGTCGGGTTCGTCGGGTCGGCGGCCCGGCACCACGAGCTGGGGCCGGTCGCGCTGGCGCTGGTCAAGCGGAACGTCCCGGTGGACGCCGAGCTGCTCGCGGGCGGCGTCGCGGCGGCGCAGGAGGTCGTCGTGTCGCCGGAGACGGGCGCGAACGCGCAGATCGCTCTGCGCCGCCGGCCCGCGAAACACGGGTAGCAGCCCGCCCCTGGGGCGAATATCGTCTGATAAGACGATTTCTGACCGCTCGGCGCCCGGGGAAGGTGGATTCCTACCGATGGTCCCGAACCTGGGGAAAGGGGAGCCGCCCGCGGCGCGGAGGGGAGGGACCCGGCGCCGCCCGCGCCGGGAGTCCGCTCTGGCGTGGTGGACCCTGTTCGCGGCGATCGCCGGCATCGCGTGGTGGCAGCGGTCCTGGCGCCTCGCGCTGCTCGGCCTGCTGGCCTGGTGCCTGTACGAGTTCGTCCTCGTCCCCACCCTGTGCCGGGTCCTGACACCGAAGGGCGCGGCCTGCACCGAGCGCACCCGGGGGCGGCTCTTCGCCTGCGGCCCGGCCCACCAGCGGCTCCGCAACGACGCGCTGTGGCGGCTCGCCGGGCTCCGCAACCCGTTCGAGCACGGCCCCGTCGGGGACGAGAGCGACACCGGGACCGTGGTGGTGTCCTCGGACGTGCGCGGCCGCCTCGTCCCGCAGGACCGCGCCCTCATCCTCCTCGCCGCAGGCGGGACCGTCGCGGCGCTCGTCGGCATGGTCTACGGGTTCCGCTGACCCGCGCGCCCGGCCGGAGGCGCGGTCAGACGTCCAGGATCAGCGTGATCGGCCCGTCGTTGACGAGCGCGACCTTCATGTCCGCGCCGAACTCCCCGGTCTCGACCTTCGCGCCCAGCTCGCGCAGTTCCCGGACCATCGCGTCCACCAGGGGCTCGGCGGCGGGGCCGGGCGCGGCGGCCGTCCAGGACGGGCGGCGGCCCTTCCGCGCGTCCCCGTAGAGAGTGAATTGGCTCACGACGAGCAGCGGCGCGTTCACGTCGGAACACGACTTCTCGCCCTCCAGGATCCGAAGCCCCCACAGCTTGGACGCCAGTCTGCGGGCCTTTTCCGGGCCGTCGTCGTGCGTCACGCCGACCAGGACCAGCAGTCCCGGCCCCTCGATCGCGCCGACGACGCGCCCGTCCACGGACACGCTGGCCTGGCTCACCCTCTGGACTACAGCACGCATGACCATGCATTCTGCCGCCATGGGAGCAACGACGCTCATCACGGTGGCGCCCACGGGCGCGGAGTCCGCCAAGGCGGATGTCCCGGCCCTGCCCGTCACCCTGGATGAACTGGTCCGGACGGCCAAGGAGTGCGAGGCGGCCGGCGCGGCCGTGATCCACGTGCACATCCGCGACGACGACGCGCGGCCCACGCTCGACCCGTCCCGGCTGCGGGACACGGTGACGGCGCTGCGGGAGAGCACGGGCCTGATCGTCCAGTTGTCCACGGGCGGCGCGGTCACCGATCCCTACGAGGACCGGCTGCGCGTCCTCGACGCCGGACCCGACATGTGCTCGCTCACCTGCGGGACGGTCAACTTCGGTGACGACGTGTTCATGAACCCCTGGTCGTTCATGGTGGAGCTGTACAAGCGCACCCAGGGTCTGGAGGTCGTCCCCGAGTTCGAGCTGTTCGACCTCGGGCACATCACGGCGCTGCATCGCCTCCTGGACAAGCACGGGCTCCCTTACGGCGGGCACGTCCACTGCGACCTGGTGATGGGCGTCCCGGGCGGCATGCCGGGAGACGCCCGCACCCTGGTGGCCGCCGTCGAGGCCCTCCCGGAGGGCGCCACGTGGTCGGCCACCGGCATCGGCCGGACGTCCCTCCCGGTCATGTTCGCGGCCCTGTCGGCGGGCGGCCACCTGCGGGTCGGCATGGAGGACACGGTCACCTTCGCCAAGGGCCGCCCGGTCACGGCGAACGCCGAGCTGGTGGAGCGCGCGGCCCAGGCGGCCCGCCTGGCCCAGCGCCCCCCGATGGCGCCCGCCGAAGCCCGCGCGCTCCTCGCCACCAAGCCCCGCTGAACCCGGGCGGCGGGTCAAGCCGGGATGGGGCAACCTGGCCGTTTTCGTGGTGCCGGGTGCCGCTTTCATGGGGTCCGCCGGGTACGTGACCTTCGAGGTCACCGTTCCGGGGTGGGAGAGCGCCGGAGGCGGGCGCCGGTGTCGTGGTGATGGAGGAGTGCGGTGGACGTCAATCCTGTGCTGGTCGAGGTGGAGCGCTCCGGATTCGTGGAGTCCCGGCATCGGGGGGCGGCGATCGGGCTGGCCGCCGACGGGGGCGTCGCGTTCCGGGCGGGGGAGACCGGAGCGCCGATCTTCCCCCGGTCGGCGAACAAGCCGATGCAGGCGGTCGCGATGCTGCGCGCCGGCCTCGAACTCGGCGGCGAGCTGCTCGCGCTCGCGGCCGGCAGCCACTCCGGCGAGGACTTCCACGTCGAGGGCGTGGAGAAGGTCCTCGCGGGCGCCGGGCTGGGAGCCGCCGACCTGCGCTGCCCCGAGAGCTGGCCGCTCGACCCCGCGACGCAGCAGGAGGTCGCCCGGACGGGCGGGGGCGCCTCCCGGCTGCGCATGAACTGCTCCGGGAAGCACGCCGCGATGCTCGCCACGTGCGTCACGACGGGCTGGCCCGCCGACTCCTACCTCGACCCCGACCACCCGTTGCAGCAGGCCGTCCGGGAGGTCGTCGAAGAGCTGGCCGGCGAGCCCGCCACGGCGGTCGGCGTGGACGGGTGCGGGGCGCCGCTGTTCGCCGTGTCCATCGCGGGCGTCGCGCGGGCGTTCCGGGCGCTCGTCCTCGCCGAGCCGGGCACGCACGAGCGGCGCGTCGCCGACGCCATGCGGACGCACCCGCAGTGGACGTCCGGGACCCGGCGCGAGGAGCGGCAGCTGATGAACGCCGTCCCCGGGCTGCTCGTCAAGTGCGGCGCGGAGGGCGTGGACGCCTTCGCGTTCGCCGACGGGCGCGCCGGCGTCGTCAAGATCGACGACGGGGCGATGCGGGCGCGGACGCCCGTGACCGTCGCGCTGCTGCGCGCCCTCGGCGTCCACGACGGCGCCGACCGGGTCGCCCTGGACGAGCTGGCGACCGTCGAGGTGCGCGGCGGGGACCGGGTCGTCGGCGCCATCCGCCCGGCGCCGGGCGTCTTCGACCGGGCGGTCTAGCGCTGTGTTCCCCAGTCCCGGCCCCCTTCGAGGCAGGCTCTGGCGCTCCTCCGGCGGCAGCCGGGCCACCATCGTCTCGATCAGGGCGCCGGTGTCGTAGGACGCGGTGATGGCGGGGGCGGTGAAGCCGTCCAGGAGCAGCCGCCCGGGCATGCCGGCCCGCGTCGGTTCAGGGGGAGACGACGGCGGTGAGGTCGGCGAGCACTTCGGAGGCGGTCACCGCGTCCAGTTCGGCGAAGGTGTGAGGTGCGCCCTCGGACGCGCCGCGGGAGAAGTAATCGGGGGCGGGGTCGGCGCCGACCCAGACCGCTTCGAGGGTCTGATCGCCGGACGCGCTGACGGAGCCCGCGTACAGTCCCGTGGCCAGTGTGACGACGACGTAGCGGTCGGCGCCGGCCGGGCGGACGAGGCACGAGATCCCGCCGTCGGAGTCCACGGGGCCGCGATACCAGCCGCGCCGCTCCAGCCGGAGCACGTTGCCGAACGGCACCGTCACCCCCTCGAACCGGGCCAGCCGGGCCGCCGCCCTCTCCTCACCGGTGAGCGCGTGCACCTCCCGTCCGAGCTGCGGGAACGGCTGCATGATCTCGTAGTCGGCGAACAGCTGGGCCCAGGCCGGCAGCGCCTCCGCGAGGTGCAGCGGGTGCGCGATGGCGATGACGGCGTCGTCGGGCACCGTGACGGCGTCGTCGCCGACGTCGGAGAGGGTGCGGTCTTCCGCGAGCCGGAACGCCGTCACGGTGTCGCCGTGCTCGGCGATCCACACCAGGCGCCGCGCGATGTGCCACACCAGGGGATGTCCGGCGAAGAACTCGCGGAACTCCGGCAGCGGCCACCGGCGCCCCGTCGTCATCGCCCGTTCGAGGCGCTGGAGCTGGAGCCCGGCCAGGGCGCGGACGTCCTTCTTCAGGTCGGTGAAGCGCCGGTAGGCGGCGGGCGCCAGGGCGGCGTCATCGCGCTGTCCCGGTTTGGGCAGGGACGACCGGTGCTTACCGGCCTCGTCGATGACGTAGGGCCTGAGCGCCTCGTCGAATCCGACGGTGAACCGGCGCGGGCCGTAATCGAGGACGAGTGTGCCGTGGACGTCCAGGCCCAGGTCGGGGATGAGGCGGTCGCCGAGCTGCTCGGTGGTGAGGCCGCGCGCGGCGGCGATCTCCCCGACCTTCTCCTGCGCCCGCAGTTTCAGCGCCTTGAACTTCACCTTCTGGGAGATGGCGTGGATCTCGCGCAGTGCGAGGTCGGACCCGATCGCGGCGAGCACGTCGAGCCCGCGCACCGCGTGGTGGTGGCCGCCCTCGCCCGGCCACGCCCGGACCGCCGGGACGAGTTCGCGGACGGTCGTGTCGTCCCCGAGCCAGGCCAGCGCGGCGAACTGCCAGGCGTCCCGGGGTTCGGCGCCGTTCTCACGCCAGTGCCGGAACAGCGCCCAGCCGAAGCGGGACAGCGAACTCTCGTCACACGCGTCCAGGACGCTTCCGAGGTCGGGATCGGGTTCGGCGGGCGTGGACATCGCCAGGAGCGTGAGCAGGTTCCGGACGGCGGGCACGGGCAGCGCGCGCTCCCGGTTCCGCAGCAGGACCTGCGGCAGCACCTCGGCGTTCACCGCCAGGTCGGCGGGCGGCTTCCTGCGGGGACGCGGCGCCTCGTCCGCCTCCGCGTCCAGGGCGGTCCTGATCGGCTCGACGGCCCGCTCGTCGTGCTCGCGCGCGAAGTCGAGGACGGCGTCCGGACCTTCCTGTGCGGCGACGAGGCGCAGGGCGTGCTCGGCGGCCTTGCGCGCCCTGCCGGCGCGGCCGACCGCGACCGGCACGAGGTAGGGGAGCGCGGCCCGTCCGTGCCGGGTGAACCATTCGGTCGCGGCCCCGCGTGCCGCCGTGCTCCGCTGGAGCCAGTCGGCCATCGCGTTCGCGACATCGCCGTCGAGGAAGGGCAGCAGCAGTTCGGCGCCGTTCGCGGGCCGGGCCCGCGCGTAGCCGAGCGCGACCGGGAGGGCGTCGAGCCCGTACCGCGCGATGATGACGCGGAGCCACGTGTCCGGGTCGTAGGGGTTCCCTTTCCTGCCCAGCCCGCGCTCGTGGCGCCAGTCGGCCTGCCACTCGGCCAGGACGGGGCGGACGAGGTCTTCGGGACCGGCCGCCAGGACCGCGCCCTGCCAGTAGAGCATCCGGCCCAGATCGGTCGTGGGGGACCGGGCCTCCTCGACCCGCCGCACCCAGGTCTCGGTGCGCTCGGCCGGAACCGGGACCCGCCCGAACGAGTGGTGGTTCGCGTCGACGATCGTGACGATCTCGCTGTTCAGCCAGGCGTCGCGCTCGCCCGGCGCCCACGCCATCGCCCGCTCCCGCGAGACGGGCACGCCTTTGACGACGACCGGCTTGGGCTTCGGCTCCGTCCGCTCCCACCGCGGGGCGGCCAGCGCGCGGGGCAGCTCGTCCGCCGCCGCGTCCGGAGCCCGGTCGTCGGCCGCCGTCAGTTCCTCCACGACCGCGCGGCTCCCCGCGGGCAGGTCCGGGAGGGTCTGCCGCACCAGTTCCGCATTAGCCCGCAGGTGGTCGGTCAGCAGGGCGCGTGCCGTGGCGTCCCCCGCCGCCGAGGCGGCCGCCAGTACGCGGATCGCGCGGACCGGGAACCGGCGCATGGTGTCTCGGAGCGCCGCCATCATGTGAAGGTTGCCCGCGCGCTCCAGCATCTGCCGGAACGCCTCGTCGCCGGGCAGCCGGCTCAGGACGTCCAGCAGGCCCTTGCGGCGCGGCGCGCTGTCGTGGAACAGGTCGAAGGCCTCGGCCATGAACGGGGCGATCGCAGGACCCACGCCGTCCGCCAGAGTGATGAGGTTCTCGACGTAGTAGCAGTCGGAGACGGAGATATGGGCTCCGGCGCCGAGAATTTCGAGATGCTCGGCCGAGCCCAGGGAACGGAGCAGCAGCTCCCGCGGCACCGAATGCGCAGGCGCCGCGCAGCATTCGGCCACCCAGTCGAGTTCGGTCGGGACGAGGTAGGCGGCGACCATCCGCCGTGCGGGCGTCGTGCGCAGCCCGTCGATGAGCGAGACGACGCGCCGGTACTCGGCGTCGCCGGTCTGCGCGATGAACGCGCGCAGGCGTTTGAGCGCTTCCTCCTGCCGCGACGGGTCCAGGTATGTTTTCTCGGCGCCGTGGACGGCCACGATCGCCGCCGCTTCCAGCGCGCTTCCCTTGCCGTCCAGGTGCTCGCGCACCACGGCGGTCAGCGCCGGGTCGGCCTCGGTGCGGCCGAGGACTTTCTCGATGGCGCCCGCGTACGGTGCGAGCAGTTCGTCCTCGTGGACGTCGGCCAACGCGAGTTTCGGTCCCGGATGCCCGCCGCGCCGCGGATGCAGATGCCGCATCCAGGACCTCGGCATTTCGAGGGTGTCTTCGTCCGGAGGCGCGGCGCTCGACTTGATCATGCCGGGAGCGTAGTGAGGCCCGCCGACACCCGGGGGCGGATTGCCGGACGCGGGCTAGCGGTTCTCGGTGCTCTTGGACGCCCTGAGGGTCTCGAACTCCTCCTTGAAGATCGTCTGCTCGTAGAGGACGCCCTCGGGCCAGGGCTTCTTCGGTTCCCGCCCGGGCTGGGGGTTGTCCTTGCGGAACTCCTCGGGCTGGCCCTCCTTGGCCGGCGGGTAGCTGTGCGAGAACATCCCCGGGGCGTAGGTGTAGTAGCCGCCCTGCTCCATGCCGCGCTGGTTCAGCTGGTTGTTCCGGCGCGAGCAGTGCAGCTTCCTGGACGAGGCGGCCCGGGTCGCGTACAGCCACGTCAGCAGGGCGCCGACGATCGCGAACGGAATGATCCAGACGAAGTAGCGGGCTCCCGTGGGGGCCGTGTTCGCCAGTACGGGGTCGGCGACGATCGTGGTGAGCAAGGCGACCACCTCCCGAGGCGCGGATCGGCCCACGCCAGGTCAGTTAGGGATGTGTCCGCTGGAACCGGTGTTAACCACGTCGGGCGCCGGGGAGGCGGGGGCGCCCACGGTGCGGAGCCGCCCGGCGGGCAGGCCCGGGACGGCCAGGGCGGCGCAGACGGTCAGCACGCCCAGCATCGGAACGGTCCATCCGCCGGTGGCGTCGTGCAGCGCGCCCAGGGCGAGCGGGCCGAGCGCCGCGATGACGTAGCCGACGCCCTGCGCCATCCCCGACAGCTGGACCGCGACGTGGGCGTCGTGGGCGCGGAGCCCGATGAACGACAGCGCGGTCGCGAAACCGAGGCCCTGGCCGAGGCCGAGGACCACCGCCCAGCCCCACACCGAGGCGATCGGCGCCCAGGTCACCCCGAAGAAGCCCAGCGCGGTCAGCGCGACCGTGGCGATCACCAGGGGGCGCTGGTCGCGGGTCCGCCGGGCCAGCACCGGGACGGCCAGCGACCCGACCGCCTGGACCGCCGCCACCAGCGCCAGCACGGAGCCGGCGGCCGTCTCGTCCATCCCGCGGTCCTGGCAGAGCGTCGGCAGCCAGCCGATCACCACGTAGGCCAGCAGCGACTGCAGGCCCATGAACACCGTGACGTGCCAGGCCAGGCCCGACCGCCAGACCAGCGCGGCGACGCCGGCCGGGGGCACCGCGGGCGGCGCGGAGCGGGCCGCGCGGGCCGCCCGCCGCGCCCTCGGCAGCCACAGCTGCCCGGCGAGCGCGGCGGGGATCGCGAGCAGGCCGAGCGGCAGCCGCCACGACGCGCCGAACAGGTCCTCCACCGGCACGGCGAGCCCGGACGACAGGGCCGCGCCGGCCGTCACCGCGACCGTGTAGACCGCCGTGACCGTGGTGATCCGGGACGGGTGGTCCCGCTTGATGATGGCCGGCACCGCGATGTTGCCGATGCTGATCGCGATCCCCGCGACCAGGGAGCCGGCGAACAGCGCGGCCACGCCGCCCGGCAGCCGCAGCAGGAGCCCGGCGACGAGCAGCGCCATCGCGCACACCAGCAGCGTCTCGCTGCGCGGCGGGCGCCGCAGGAAGGCGGCGGCGAGCCCGTAGGAGCCGAAGAACGCCAGTGGCAGCGTGGTGAGCGCGCCCGCCGCCGTTCCCGACAGCCGGAAGGCGTCGCTGATCTCGGTCAGCAGCGGCCCGACCGCCGCGATCGCCGGACGCAGGTTGACCGCCAGCAGGACGATCATCAGCAGGGCGCCGGCCAGCCCGGCGCGCCGCCCGGTCACGCGTCCTCCCCGGGCGCGTCGCCGAGCAGGGACTGCAGGACGGCGAGGGTCGGCTCCACGACGGCGGCGGCGGCCGACGCGGCCGCCTCCGGGTCGCCCGCCGCGATGGCGTCCAGCACGGCGCGGTGCCGGGCCGGACCCGCCTCGGGCACCTCGCGGTCCATCCGGATCGCGCGCATCGACTCGTGCAGCCGGTCGATGAAGAACCGCATCGCCTCGATCAGCACCGGGTTGCGGGACGCCTCCGCGACGCCGAGGTGGAAGCGCGCGTCGGCGGCGCCGAACGCGTCCGGCTCGGTGGCCTCGTCGCGGGCGCGGAGCAGCTCCTCCAGCCGCGCCAGGTCGGCGCCGGTGCGGCGGCGCGCCGCCAGCCGGGCCGCCTGGACGTCGTAGGCGAGCTGCACCTCGAACACGTCCCGGGCGGACGCGCGGGACACCCGCCGCAGCAGCGGGCGCGGGTCGGCGGTGCTGCGCACGTACGTCCCGTCGCCGCGGCGCACCTCCAGAACCCCGACGTGCGACAGCGCCCGGATCGCCTCCCGGACGGCCGGACGGCTGACCCCGAGCTGCGCGGCCAGTTCCAGCTCGGCCGGGATCCGCCGGCCGACCGGCCAGGCGCCCCCGCTGACCTGGGCCTGGAGCTGGTCGAGGACCGCGTCCACCGTCGACCCGCCCGGTACGGGACTCAACGCCACGAAAGCCTCCAAAGTAAGATGTCAGACATCTTACGAGGGGCGGGTCCGGCGCGGACCCGCGGTGGCGGCCGGGAGGGGTCGCGGCCGCCACCGCGGGCGTCCACGGCGCCCGCCAGGCGGGGTGCGGGGGCGCCGGAGCCGGCGGGCGGCGCGTCCTTCGTTCCGGCCGCTCCGCGTCAGCGGAGCCTGGGAAGGCCGAATCTGCGGCGGCTCCTGGCGGGCGGCTCGGCGCGGACCCTCTCGGCCTCCGCCCGTCCCCGCTCGCGGGCCGCCTCCTCTTCCGCGCGCCCCCGCTCGACATGGGCCATGACCTCGCGGTGGGTCACCGACGGGGCCGGGTCGCGGCGCGTCCGCTGCGACGGGCTGCCCGTGATCACGCCGCCCATGACGGGCCCGCGGTGGGACAGGCCGTCCGCGGAGCTGGGGGGATAGTGGTGGCGTTTGCGTGACGTCGTCAGCACGACCGTCACCCAGGCGATGAGCGCCACGAAGATGACGGCCGGGCCGACGGCCATGAAGTAGGCGTCGCCGAGGCGGTTGGACTGGGCGGCCAAGGGGGCGGCGAGCACGGCGCTGGCGACCATGGGGCGACACCTCCTCGCCCCAGGCTTTACCCGGCGTCCGGCGGTTAACCGCCCGGCGCCGTCACAGCCCGCGCGACTGGGAGATGGAGCCCGACGTGGCCAGCGTGAACGTGCGCATCGACTCGGCGAACTTCGACAGGTCCCATTCCGCCGGGCCCTCGTACCAGTAGAGGTTGTCGGCCCCCTCCGCGCGCTCGCCCGCGTCCTTCACCGTCTCGGCCCACTTCGCCACGAGGTCGAACACCACCGCGTAGGGCAGGAACCGGGAGAACAGCGCGATCCGCTGGCGCGCCGCCATGGAGCCGTCGTCGGGGAGGGCGCCGCGCTCCAGGAACGCGCGGAAACCGATCGTGTGCGCGAGGACGGTGGCGCCGCGCGAGGTCTTCGCCGGCATGTACTGGCCGCCATAGGCCAGCGCCGCGCCCGCGATGATCAGCGCGAGCCCGGCCAGCGCCCACTCGGTGGTGAGCGCCAGCGCGACCGTCCCGGCGATGCCGAGCACCGTCACGAGGATGCCCGCGACCGTCCACCGGGACCGGACGGTGTCGGGCCGCCGCGCGAACCAGCCCTGCTTCACCACGTCGTCGTACATCGCGGACCTGACCTGCGTCAGCTTCGTCGCGAACGTCCCGCCGAGCTCCGACAGCCGGACGGCGTCGCGGGCCGACCCGTCCGGCGCCGTCAGCAGCGCGTCCAGCAGGATCCGCTCGTAGGGGAGCAGGTCGGCCTGCGGGCGTTCGAGGCGGCGCAGCGTCCAGTCGAGGCGGCCGGTGACGGCCCGGTCCTCCTCCTCGATCAGCAGGTAGCCGCGCACGGCGAGGTCGACGATCGTCGCGGTCACGTCGATCACGTCGGCCTGCTCGTCGATCAGCGTGCCGATCTGGCCGGGCCGCACCCCGTTCGGCGGCTCGAACTCCGTCCCGGCCACCGGCACCTGGTCGCCCTCGGCGGCCCGCTTGCCGACGGTCCGCGCGTCCCGGCCGCGCAGCAGGTACAGGGCGAGGACGCCGCCCACGAGCAGCACCAGCAGGCCGGCGAGCGCGGCGCCGGTCACGGCGTTGACGGAGAACGCGGTCGCGACCGTGTGGCGGCGCTCGTAGATCGCGCGCCCGCCCGTCGTCCCGGCGGGCAGGCCCGCGACGACCGTCAGGTACTCGCCGGGCAGCATGCCCTGCTGGGCGAAGACGCCCTGGGTGTGCGTGTGGTTCGTGTAGTACTGCGTGCAGCCGATCGTGCTGCCAATCGGCCCGGTGAAGCAGTTGACGTTGCGGATCATCGCGCCGCCCTCGACGACCGCCTTGGCCTCGTCGAGGGGCACCTTCCAGCCGCCGACCACCGGCCAGCGCAACTCCTCCGCCGCGCCCATCCGGGTGATCGCGCCGCGCACGTCGTACTCCAGGACGACCGTGTGGTCGCCGGTGAGCTTCCGGTCGCCCGCCACCTTGACCGTCGTGTTCAGGCCCGAGGCGGACGCGGTGGCCCTCGTGGGCCCGCCGTCCGGGCTGGCGGCCCGCAGGTTCTCGATCCGGTGGACGCGGTCCTCGGTGACGCTCTCGTGCGTCCTGGTCGGGTACGTCCGCTGGAAGCCGTCGTGCCCGGCGAACCGGTAGACGATCGTCTCCTTCACCCTGACCGTGCCGCCCTGGACCGCGGTGAGGACGACGTCGTCCTTGAGCACCCGCTCGGCCGCGGGACCGGACGCCGCCGCACCGGCCGCGGACGGCTCGCCGGCCTCGGCCGCCGTCGCGGAAGTGCAGGTCAGCAGGGGGGCGGCCAGGGCCGCCGAGACCACCAGGACCGCCGGACGCGACCGGAACATCGCCGCAAGAGCAGACATGGCCGCAAATGGTATCGGGAATGCGTGCGATGATTCTGCGCTATGGCAGGTCACTACCCCCCGCCGCCCCCTCCGCCGCGGCCTCCCGGACCGCCCTACGGCCGCCCGCCGTACGGTGGGCCGCCGCAGGGGAGTCCGCCGTACGGCGGGCCGGGGTATGGCGGTCCGGGCTACGGGTCTCCTGCCTACGGGCCTCCGCAGTACCGGTACGCCCCGATGCGCCCGCCGCCGCGCCGCAGCGCGGGCGGGACGATCGCGGGCATCTTCGGCGGGCTCACGTCCCTGGTGGTCCTGGCGATCCTGGGGATCTCGCTGTTCGGCGGCGGCCGGGACGCCGCCGGCGGCACCGGGACGCCCACCACCACGGCCGGCGGCCCCTCGACCCCGCGGGAGAAGGCGACCAACAGCAAGCTCTACAGGACCGGCCCGCTCACGCCGGTGAGCTGCCGCCTGCCGCAGATCCAGCCGTCCGCCGAGTCCATGCGCGGGTTCATGGACACCCTGAGCGACTGCCTCGACGCGACGTGGACCAAGCAGTTCACCAAGGCCGGCATCGCGTTCGACAGGCCCGACCGGGTGTTCTGGGTCGAGCCGGGGCGCAGCCCGTGCGGCTCCTACCCGGCGCCCGGCGCGTCCGCGTTCTACTGCCCGGCCAACAACACGATGTACGTGGGGCTCCGGCACGTCGTGGAGACGTCCGGCGGCGAGCCGCTGTCCCACTACGCCGTCTACGCCCGCGTGATCGCGCACGAGTACGGGCACCACGTCCAGGACCGGGCCGGGATCCTGCTCTACGGCGACGGCCAGATGGAGTCCGGCGACACCGCCACCCGCACGGAGGCGAGCCGCCGCATCGAGCTCCAGGCCCAGTGCTTCGCGGGCGCGTTCCTCGGCAGCGAGCGCACCACCCTCCCGATGACCCGCGAGCAGTACACGGCCATGGTCAACGACGTGCTGGCCAGGGGCGACGACCGCCAGCCGCCGGAGAAGCGCGACCACGGCTCGGGCCGCCACTACGCGGGCTGGGTGGTCGCCGGCTTCAACGGGCGCGACCTGACCGTCTGCAACACCTGGATCGCGCCCCCGTCCAAGGTGAGCTGACCCCGCCGTCCGTGGGGGACGGCGGGGCATGACGGTTCCCGCGCACGGTCAGCCGGTGAAGGGCCAGGGGCCGAAGCGGCCCACCGCGATGAAGAGCGCGATCACGAGGTAGACCAGGTTCAACGCCACGAACCCGCCTTCGCCGCGCCTGCCGTGCGTGACCATCGCGCCGACCATCAGCAGCACCCAGCAGGCGGCCGTCACCGGCACCATGACCGGCGCGACGCCGACCACGGCGGGCAGGACCAGGCCCGCGGCGGCGAGGAGTTCCAGACCGCCGAGAGCCTTCACGAAGCCGTCGCCGGCGCTCCCGGTCCACTGCCCGCCGGGGGCCTCGGCGAGCTTGGCGGTGGGGACGAGGACCTTGGTGAAACCACCGGTGAGCGCCACCGCGGTCAACAGCCCCGCCGCGATCCACAGCGCCGTGTTCATGAGCTTCCTCCTTGGTGGGACGAGTGGTTCGTCCCCAAGACACCGGCGCCGCGACCCGTGTGACACCGCCCGCCGTGACCTGCGCCACCTGGCATTTCAGTCATGTGAGCCGTTTCACCACAAAGTGCTAGCTATGGTGCTTGCAATAGCAAGCACCATGACGGAGAGTGGAGACATGGCGAGTTCGAAGGTCGGCTCCATCGGGGAGTACATCCGGGAGCAGCGGACGCGGGCGAAGATCTCGCTGCGCCAGCTGGCGGACGTGTCCGGGATCTCCAACCCGTACCTGAGCCAGATCGAACGCGGCCTGCGCAAGCCGAGCGCCGAGATCCTGCAGCAGATCGCCAAGGGGCTGCGGATCTCCGCCGAGGCGCTGTACGTGCAGGCCGGAATCCTGGAGGACCGCGAGGCCGACACCGACGTGCAGGCCGCCGTGCGGGCCGACCTCGTCCTGACGGAACGGCAGAAGCAGGTCCTGCTCGACATCTACGCGTCGTTCCTCAAGGAGAACGAAGCCAGCGGCGTCCTCGGCGCCGAGCCCGACGAGCCCGCCGAGACCGCCGTACCGGAAGAGACCGGCCCAGAACAGGCCGGACCACAGCAACAGGGAAAGGAAGAGGTCGGATGACGCTGGCCAGCAACCTCCGTGAGAACAAGGCCGTGTACGCCGTGGCCGGCGCCGGCGACTTCGCGGTGGAGAAGATCCGTGAGGTCCCCGAGCAGGTGACCAGGTACCAGGGCGAGGTCCGCGAGACCGTCGACCGCTACCGCGTGCAGGTCCGCGAGACCGCCGCCCGCTACCGCGGCGAGGTCTCCCGGTACCAGGAGCGCGTGGACGCCAAGGACCTGCCGGGCGCCGCCGTCGCGTACGCCACGCACTTCGGCACCCGCGCCGTCGAGTTCATCGACGAGCTCGCCGAGCGCGGCAAGAAGGTCGTGCACCGCGAGGCCTCCGAGGTCGCCGAGATCGCCGCGACCGACCAGGCCGCGCCGAAGCAGGCGTCCAAGGCCCGCACCACGCAGCGCCGGACGGCGCAGAGCCGGGCCACCGGGCAGTCCCGCTCCACCACGAAGAAGTAACGGCGCCGAACGACGGAGCCCGGCCGGGAACACCCGGCCGGGCTCCGTCGTCCCTACAGGTGCCTGTTCCATCAGGCCGCCCTGGTGGACGGTGCGCATAGGGTTGCGGTGAAGGAAGACCCGCGTGCGACGAGGAGTCGCCGTCCGAGACGAGCAGGAGCGCTGATCGCCGATGTCGGGCTTCAACGTGCTGGACTACTTCTTCTGGCTGCTGCTGATCATCGCGTTCGCGATGGAGGCGTGGGCGCTGGTCGACTCGCTGACCGTGCCCGTGAACGCCTACGCCGCGGCGAGCAAGCAGAGCAAGAAGCTGTGGATGATCATCCTGATCGTCGCGACGGTGGTCGGCGCCGCCTACGCGGTCGCGCCGGTGGCGCTCGGCGCCAGCCCCATCGCCCTGCTCCTCGGCATCCTCCCGGTCGCCGCGTTCATCGCCGCCGCCGTCTACCTGGCCGACGTCCGCCCGGCCGTCGGCCCGTACAAGAAGAACGGCGGCCGCGGCGGCTCCCGCCAGGGCCCCTACGGCCCCTGGTAGCAAGATCGACGACCTGGGCGTGTCACGCGGGCGGGTGTTTCTGGGCGTGGTGCCAGGCGTAGGTGAAGCGGTCGGGGAGCGGTCGCCAGATGAAGGGGTTCCGGGGGTCCTCCGCGTCCGCCGCGGCCTTCAGGCCGGCCTTCCACGTCTCCTGGGGCGGCGGGCCCTGGGTGTAGGGACCCGGGAGGAAGATCTTGCGTCCGTCGCCCCGGTACTCGTGCCGGGCCACCAGGTCGCGGGCCACCAGGGGCTCGGCGGCCTTGCGGAGGCGGGCTGGGGTCCAGTTGTTCCACTTCCGCACGTCGCGGTCCGTCGGTGCGGTCAGGGTGAGCAACTGGAGGTAGAGCGCGGCGGAGTCCGGCGGGACGTCCAGGCGCCCGGCCGCCTCCTCCACCAGGGACGGCGCCGACGCCGACGGATCGGCCTCGTACGAGCCCTCCGGCAGAGCCCCGGACCGGATGCGGCGCGCCATGGCCTCGGCGCCCTTCCCCCGCAGCAGGCGGACGCGTTCGAAGGCGTGCCTGCTGTCGCGGGACGCGTCCACCACTTCGGCGAGGCGCTCGGTCCGGTCGTCCACGCCGTAGAGGGCGGGGCGGAAGAACAGGCTCGCGAGCCGCCGGTGCTCGATGAGTGAGGCGACCGTGAGGCCATCGTCGACGTAGTCGACGGTGAGTTCGCTCGGGCCGCTGTAGGGGGTGGTCCCGAACCTGCCGGTGATCGCGTCCAGCCCCTCCGACCCGGTGTCGAAGAGGCAGGCCGGCAGCAGCAGGCCGGGGTGGGCCAGCCGCTGGAGCAGCAGGTCGTAGGCCGCGGAAGCGCCCTCCCGGACGGGGTCGCCGGCGGGCAGCTCGTCGTAGGACCAGCGCAGCCCGAGCAGGACGGCTTCGATCAGGTTCCGGAGTTGGAGCGTCTCGGCGGCGGGAACGCACTTCTGGTGCCTGTACTTGGGGGTGTCGTCGGACTCCAGCCAGGTGTCCAGGTCCTTGGTGAGCAGCGGGACGGCGCCGGGATCGATCAGCCATTCGCACAGCTGGGCGCCGGTGACGTTCGGGGCCACCGTCTCGGCCGCCTGGACGGTGGCGGGCGGTGCGACCGGCTTCGCGCCGAACCGCTGCCGCCACGCCTGGGAGAGGCGCAGCGCGACCTCGCCGAGGCCACCGGGCTCCCACAGCTCTTCCGGGTCCTGAGGGAGGACGTCGGCGAGGAGTTCGAGCCGGTCCTCGTCGGTGTGCCCTTCCAGGTCGCGGAACCAGGCGTCTTCGAGGTCGCGGAACGTCACCTTGAGGGTCTTGCGCGCCTGGGGTGACAGCTTGCCGGCCTTGGCGTTGGGGTGGCCGAGGAACCCGCACAGCGCCACGCTCGCGGTGGTGCGCGACAAGCCGGTCTTCCCGGCCAGCAGGTCCACGGCCTTGCGGTCCCAGGGCACCGGGCCCTTGGCGCGGACCAGGGCGACCAGGCGGGTGAGCTGATCGGCGGTACCCCATCCCAGGGGCGCGTCGGCGACTTCCACGACGTCGCCGAGGGCGGGCGGGGCGCCCTCGGCGAACGCGCGGTCGAGGAAGGCCAGTTCCGGATTCTTCCGGGCGACCCATTCCGGGTCGGCGCCCCCGATCGTCACGGCCGCCCCGTGCTCGTCCCGCGCGGCGGTGACGCTCGCGGCCACGCGTCCCCTGCGCAGCCGGACGGCGGGGTCGGCCATGGGCGTGCGCGACCAGAGCTCCAGCAGGGCCAGCAGGGTCTCCCGATGGGGATCGGCGGTGACGGGCGAGACCGCCCGCAGCGCGGCGGCCCCGATCCGTCCGGCCAGCGGCCCCCACGGGCAGACATCGGACGTCTGCCCGGCCACGGCCGTCGCGGGGTCCACCGCTCCGGCCAGGAACCGGCCGACCATGTCGATGTGGGCGAGCGTGCTCCTGGACGGCCCGCCGAAGCCGGATCTCGTCACGAGTTGGCTCAGCGCGGCCTCCGTGCCGCGTTCATGCTCGGAAAGTCGCGCGGGGCCGTCCGGCCGTCCTGTCTCGTCTGCCACGGCCGCAGTTCTACACCGCACCGGAGACATTCGCTGATCTTTCGCCCATCCGATCGGCGGGAGGCGGGCGCTGAGCCGGGCACCGGCCGGCGGGCGCCTCCGCCGGCCGGTGCCCGGCGGCTCAGGGGGACGGACGCGACAGCGCGTCCACCGAGACGAGGCCGTGCTCGACGATGTCCACGGCGCGGTCGAGGGCGGTGCGCATGGACAGCGGGTCGTAGCCCTCGCGGCGGCAGTGCGCCACGACCGCCTGCATACCGCCGACCGCGATGCCCGCCGCGGCCACCGCGTCGATCTCGGAGATGCCGGGGCACAGCTCGCGCAGCAGCGCCTCGATCGCGTCCTGGGCGTCGGTCATGCGCTGGAGCGCCCGGGCGCGCAGGGCGGGGCGCTCCAGGATGAGGGCGACCTGGACCGGGCCGTAGTCGCGGTGCTCGGCCACGATCGCTTCGAGGACGTCCACGATGCTGCGCCGGATGGTCTCCATGGGGGACTCGCCGGGGGTGCGGCGCAGCCGCTCGGCGACCTCGGCGAGCCGGTCGTCGATCTCGGCGAAGATCACGTCTTCCTTGGAGGGGAAGTAGCTGAAGAACGTGCGGGGCGAGACGTCGGCGGCGGCCGCGATGTCGGCGATCGTCGTCTCCTCGTAGCCGCGCTCGGCGAACAGGCGCAGCGCGGCCGTCGCGATGGCCTGCCGCGTGCGCATCTTCTTGCGCTCCCGCAGCCCCGGCCGGCCGTCGTCCTCCACCATGTGACGCACGTTACCATGGCTGCAAAGTTGCATCTATTGCAAAACTGCATGCATTGGGTGTTTTCTGCGGGCATGGCGCGTTTCCTGGAGGCACTCGGACGGCTCTGCGTGCGACGGCGCCGCGCGGTGTTCGAGCTCTGGGTCGCCGTGATGCTCGGCGCGGGCGTCCTCGGCCTGACGCACGGGGGGATGTTCGTCCAGCAGAGCACCCTGCCGGGCACCGAGACCCAGCGCGCCCTCGACACGCTCGGGCAGGACTTCCCCGCGATGACCGGGCCGACCGCGACCGTGGTGTTCCACGAGACGCGCCAGGCCAGTCCCGCCGACTGGAGGGTCGCGCTCACCGTCGGGCAGTCGATCGAGAACATCTCCGAGCTCGACCGGGTCGCGTTCGTCGAGAACCCCTACGCGCAGGGGATGGGCGGGTTGAAGGACGACGCCGCCGTCGTCGTCCGGCTCAACTTCACCGGCACGATGAGCGACGTCGGCCACGCCGACCTCGACGCGCTGAACCGGGCCGTCGAGCCCGCGCGGATGGCCGGGCTGGAGGTGAAGTTCGGCGGGATCGTCGCGATGATCCTCAACCAGCCGAAGGGCGGGCCGCAGGAGGGCGTCGGGATCCTGCTGGCGATGCTGGTGCTGCTGCTGGCGTTCGGCTCGTTCCTCGCCGCGGGAATCCCGATCGTGGTGTCGCTGTGCGGGATGGCGGTGGCGTACTCGCTGATCCACTTCCTGGCGTCGATGTTCCAGATCGCGCCGACCGCGCCGATGGTCGCCGCCATGCTCGGCATCGGCGCCGGGATCGACTACGCCCTGTTCATCGTGACGCGCTACCGGCAGCAGCTCGCCGAGGGCGACGACGCCGAGACCGCGGTCGGGCGCGCCATGGCGCACTCGGGCCACGCGGTCGTGTTCGCCGGCGGTACCGTCGTCTTCGCGATCTGCGGGCTGTTCCTGTCCGGGATCGCCTTCATCGGGCGCATCGGGATCGCCGCCGCGCTGGCCGTCGCCATCATGGTCGCCGCGGCGCTGACCCTGCTCCCGGCGATCCTCGGCGCCCTGGGGCCGCGCATCGACCGGTACCGCCTGCCGCGGGTGCGCCCGGACCGCGGCTCCGCCCGCTGGACGGCCTGGGGGCGCCACGTCGACCGCCACGCCTGGCCGTACGCGATCGTCGCGACGCTCGTCCTGCTGACGCTGTCCGTGCCGACGCTCAGCCTGCGGTTCGGGGTGATGGCCGACAGCATGTCGTCCCCGAAGATGGAGGCGCGGCAGGCCTACGACATCGTCGCCGAGGAGTTCGGCGCGGGCCACTACAGCCCGTTCGTCGTGGTCGCGAAGGTGCCGGGCGAGGAGAGGCGCACCAAGCCGAAGCGCGTGGTCCCGACCGTGAAGGGGCGCGAGGGGCTGTCCGGCCTGACGGGTCCGGCGCCGGCGGCCGCGCCGAGCCCGTCCCCGGAGCCGGCCCTTCCCAAGGGGGCGCCGGACACCACCAAGAAGCCCGACAAGCGCGCGGTCCTGCTCGGGCAGGAACTGCGGCAGAAGCTCTCCGAGGTGCCCGGCGTGGTGTTCGCCGGGGAGCCCGTCGTGACCGGCACGACGGCGATCGTGCAGGTTGTCCCCCGGGACGCGCCGCACGCCGCCTCGACCACCGACCTCGTCCACCGCCTGCGGAACGTGGAGATCAGGGAGGTGCGGGACGCGCATCCGGGCGCCCGGATCTACCTCGGCGGGGAGAACCCGGCGATCATCGACATCGCCGCCACGGTCGGGGACCGCATGCCGACCGTCGTGGTCGCGGTGGTGGGCGTCGCGCTCCTGCTGCTGGTCGTCGCGTTCCGGTCGGTGATCGTCCCGGTGAAGGCCGCGCTGATGAACCTGCTGTCGATCGGCGCGTCGTTCGGCGTCGTCACGGCCGTCTTCCAGTGGGGCTGGGGCGTCGAGCTGTTCGGCGTCGACCAGGCGATCCCCATCATGTCGTTCATCCCGCTGTTCATGTTCGCCCTGATCTTCGGGCTGTCCATGGACTACGAGGTCTTCCTGCTGTCGCGGATCAAGGAGGAGTACGACCGGACGGGCGATCCGCACGAGTCCGTCGTGACCGGCATCGGGGCCACCGCCCGCCTCATCACCTCCGCCGCGCTCATCATGATCTTCGTGTTCGCCAGCTTCGTCCCGCAGCCGGACCCGATGGTGAAGATGATGGCCCTGGGGCTGGCGGTCGCCGTCGCCATGGACGCCACGATCGTGCGCCTCATGCTCGTCCCGGCGCTGATGAGCCTGCTCGGCCATGCCAACTGGTGGTGGCCGGGCCGCTCCCGGCCGGTCGCTCCGCCGCCCCCGCGGCCCGTCCACGAGCAGCTGGAACTGGAGCTCACGACCTGACCGCGGCCCGCTAGGGGATCTGCTCCACGCGGACGCCCGGGACGGACGCGTAGAGGCCGGGCTCGGCGGTGATCAGGGGCCAGCGCCGCCACCGGGCGGACCAGGCGGCCTGGGCGGCGTCCATGCCGAGGTTCGGGATCGTGGTGACGAGCAGGCCGGTCTGCTGGGCGATCACGTCGTCGAGGTCGTCGACGTGCACGACCTGCATGCCGGGGAGGCGCTCCAGCACGGCGCGGCCGTGGTCGGGGACGAGCTGCCAGGCGCGGGCGAGCGACGTCGCGGGGATGACGATGGTGGCGTGCTGGGCGATGGACGCCCGGAGCCGGGCGCGGACGTAGACGGTCTTGCCGGTGGCGAGGTCCAGGAGTGCTGTCGCGTCGAAGACGTGACCGGTGATCACGCGACGTCCCGGCGGGACGAGGGGCCGCCCTCGACCAGCCGGTCGACCATGGCCTGCTCGTCGGGGCTCGGCGGCCCGAACAGGTCGTCGATCGTGGAGGCGTCCCGGAGGTAGGCCAGCTTCAGCCGCGCGCCGTCCGCCAGGAACCCCGACACCGAGGCGATCTTCTTGTCCTCGGCGAGCCCCTGGAGCGTGGCGGCAAGCTCGTCGGGCAGCGTGATGTTGAGTCTCGCCATGGGGCACACGATACACACTCGGAGGCCTTCCAGTGTGTATTCGGGTCGTCCCGGCTCCAGCGGAACGCGGACCGCGGAGTGGGCGGTGGCCCGGTGTCGATCCGGCCGGATGCCGTTCGTGTAGAAGGCGGAACATCGGTATCCGAGGAGGACGGTGAGGACGATGGACGAAGTGCGGACGCTTCTCGACGGCCGCGGACTGGTCGAGTCGCCGCGCTGGCACGGCGACAGGTTGTACTTCTCCGACTGGACGGCGGGCGAGGTCGTCGCGGTGGGGCTGGACGGCGCCCACGAGGTGGTGGCGCGGGTCGCCTCGCTCCCGCTGTGCACCGCGTGGCTGCCGGACGGGCGCATGGTGATCGTCTCCTCGGCGGACGGGCGGCTGCTGCGCCGGGAACCGGACGGCTCCCTGGCCGTCCACGCCGACCTCGGCCGGCCGGGCTGGAACGACGTCGTCGCCGACGGGCGCGGCAACGTCTACGTCAACCGGCCCGGCTTCGACCCGATGGTGGGGGAGGAGTTCGCGCCGGGGGCGGTCGCCCTGGTGCGGCCGGACGGCTCCGTGCGCGATGTCGCGGACGGCATCGCCTTCCCCAACGGCATGGCGGTGACGCCAGGCGACTCCACCCTGATCGTCGCGGACTCCTACGGCGGCAGCCTGGAGGCCTTCGACATCGGCGCGGACGGGGAGCTGTCCGGCCGCCGGACCTGGGCGGACCTCGGCGACGGCGTCCCGGACGGCATCTGCGTCGACGCGGAGGGCGCCGTCTGGTACGCCGACGTCCCCAACCAGCGGTGCGTGCGCGTCGCGGAGGGCGGCGAGGTGCTGCGCACGGTCGGCCTCGACCGCGGCGGCTTCGCCTGCGTCCTGGGCGGGCCGGGCGGGACCACCCTGTTCGTCACGGCCGCCGAATGGCGCGGGATGACCGAGGCCGAGCCGGTGGCGCCCGGCAGCGGCCGGGTGTTCACCGTCGAGGTCGACGTCCCGGGCGCCGGACGGCCCTGACGCCCCCGCCCGGCGGGCGACGCGGGCTCCGGCGTGGGCACAATCGCCTGCCATGGACATCTACGACGCCATCCACCGCCGCCGCGACGTGCGCGGCGAGTTCACCGGTGCGCCCCTGCCGCGGGACGTCCTCGACCGGGTGCTGGAGGCCGCGCACGCCGCGCCGAGCGTCGGGCTGTCCCAGCCCTGGGACTTCGTGCTCGTGGGAGACCCGGAGATCCGGCGGGCCTTCCACGAGCACGTCCAGTCCGAACGCGCCGCCTTCGCCGCCACCCTGACGGGCGAGGCCGCCGAGCGGTTCGCCCGGATCAAGATCGACGGGATCCTGGAGTCCAGCCTGTCGGTCGTGGTCACCTACGATCCCGAGCGCGGCGGCCCGGCGGTCCTCGGGCGGCACGCGATCGCCGACGCGGGGCTGTACTCGGTGTGCCTGGCGATCCAGAACCTGTGGCTCGCCGCCACCGCCGAGGGCCTCGGCGTCGGATGGGTGTCGTTCTACCAGGAGCCGCACCTGCGCGACCTGCTCGGCATCCCGGAGACGATCCGCCCGGTCGCGTGGCTCTGCCTCGGCCCCGTCACCCACCTGGAATCCGTTCCCGATCTCGAACGGCACGGCTGGCGGCGGCGCAGGGCACTGGACGCCGCCGTCCACCACGATCGCTGGACGGAGCCGGCGGGCTGACCCGGAGGCGGATCGCCGCGTACGCCAGGAAGGACAGGCCCGCCAGCAGGTAGCAGTTGGCGACCGGGGTCAGGAGGACGTGGAAGCCGTACTCGCGCGGATCGCCGTTGTGGGGCGTCCACCACAACGGCGAGACGGCGAACACGATGAAGGCGGCCAGGGTGCTCTTCCGGTGGCCGTTCCGGAGGAGCACCGCCAGCGCCGGGACGATCCACACCCAGTGGTGCGCCCAGGAGATCGGGGAGACGAGCAGGCCCGTCGCGCCGGTGACGGCCGTCGCGCTCAGCCAGTCGCCTCGTCGAGCCCAGAGGGCGGCCACCGCGAGGCCGGAGACGGCGATGACCAGCGGTATCGCCGTGTACCAGCCGCCTACCTCGGCCGTGCCCCGCAGCACGCGGGCCAGCGCGCCATAGGGGGACTGGTTGCTGATGTAGGTCACGCCCACGCGAGAGGTGTCGTAGAAGGTGCGCGACCAGTAGACGCGGGACGCGTCCGGCGCGATGGCGTAGGCGAGGAAAGTGCAGGCGGCGAAGGTCGCGGTGGCGGTGCCCGCGTCCTTCGTCCGCCTGCTCAGCAGGAGCAGCACGACGAAGACGGCCGGCGTCAGTTTGATCGCGGTCGCCACGCCGACGCCGATTCCGGCCGGACGCCCGCGCGCGACCCGACGCAGGTCGGCGAGGACCAGGGCGAGCAGGATCAGGTTGACCTGGCCGAGGAAGAACGACTGCCAGACCGGTTGGAGGAGCAGGCCCGCGGCCACCACCAGGACAAGGGAGATGTCGCGACCGGCCATTCGCACGGTGAGCGCGCACGCCCAGGCGAAGGCCGCCAGCGATGACAGTTGCCACAGCACGCGGGCGAGGGTGAGCGGGAGCGCGGCCAACGGAGTGAACAGCGCGGCCATGAAAGGCGTGTTGGTGAAATAGTGCTCGGCGAGCTGTCCTTGGTAGAGGCGCGCGCCATCCGTCAGAACATGCCCGCCGAGCCGGTAGATGCGGAAATCCAGCGAGTCGTAGACGGCGGAGAAGACGACGATTCCGAGAACTTCGGCGGCCAGAAGGAAAGGTGCCCAGCGCTTCACCCGGGCAACGGTCTCGGCGGAGGCGCCCGCCGCGCATCGGGCCACCGGCCACATTGGCGAAAGGCGCTTGTAGCCTGCGGGATTACGCCTCCGGGCCAATGTGCCGGGACGGGGGCGGCGGTTACGATCGGCGCATGTCAGCCCTGCCGGTGCGCCGCGTGAGCCGCGGCGCGGGGACGGTTCTCGCCTGGAGCGGCGCCGCCGTGTACCCGGTGGTCGTGTTCCTCACGTTCTCCCATGGGAGGTCCGCCTTCCAGCAGCTGGAGATCCCCGTCGCGGCCGGGCTCACGGTCCTCGTGCTGTCCCTGCTGCGGCGGCGGGCTCTCGCCGCGCACGCGATCCTGCTCCTCGCCTGGGTCTTCGCCATGGTGTCGCTGCCGTCCGGGGCGGTCGCCGGCCTGCTGGTCCTCATCACCGACGTCTCGTCCGGATACATCGCGGCGACCCGCCCGCGGAAGGTCTCCGTGCCCGTCGGCGCCGCGACGGGCGTCCTCCAGGCCGCGGCCGTCACCGCCTTCCTGAACGCCGACGAGATCCTGCTGATGACGATCCTGCTGGCGGCGGCCGTCACGTACATGACGGGGAACTCCCTTCGGACGCGGCGCGCGCACGCCGAGGCGATGCGGGAGCAGGCCACCGCGCAGGCCGTCGCGGCCGAGCGGCTCCGGATCGCGCGGGAGCTGCACGACATGGTCGCCCACAGCATCGGGATCATCGCGATCCAGGCGGGCGTGGGCGGGCGGGTCATCGACACCCAGCCCGCCGAGGCCCGCAACGCGCTGGACGCCATCGAGGCCACCAGCCGCGACACCCTGTCGGGGCTGCGCAGGATGCTCACCGCCCTGCGCAGGGACGACCCCGGCGCCGCGCCGCTCGGGCCCGCCCCCGGCCTGGACGACCTCGCCCGCCTCGCCGAGGCCGCGGGGGACGCGGGCGTCGCGGTCGACGTCCGCACGTCGGGCGAGCCGAGGGCGCTGCCGCCGGACGTCGACCTGTCCGCCTACCGGATCGTCCAGGAGGCGGTCACGAACGTCGTCCGGCACGCGGACACCGACCGCTGCCGGGTGACGATCGGCTACGGCGACGGCGAGCTGGCCGTCGAGATCGAGGACGACGGGGCCGGCGGCGTGGTCGGCACCGGATACGGTCTCGTCGGGATGCGGGAGCGGGTCGCCCTGCTGCGCGGCGAGTTCGCCGCGGGCCCGCGGCCCGGCGGGGGGTTCCGGGTGGCGGCGCGGATCCCGGCGCCGGCGGCCGCATGACGATCCGCGTCCTGCTGGCCGACGACCAGCCGCTGATCCGCGCCGGGCTGCGGGTCCTGATCGCCGACACCCCCGACCTGGAGATCGCGGGCGAGGCCGGGACGGGCGCCGAGGCGGTCCGCCTCGCGGCGGACCTGGCCCCGGACGTGGTCGTGATGGACATCCGCATGCCCGACATGGACGGCATCGAGGCCACCCGCCGGATCCGCGGCGCGGGGCCCGGCACCGCCCGCGTGCTGATGCTGACGACCTTCGACGACGACGACTACGTCTACGGCTCGCTCCGGGCGGGCGCCAGCGGCTTCCTCGTCAAGGACATGGCGCTGGAGGAGATCCTCGCGGCGATCCGCGTCGTCGCGGCCGGGGACGCCCTGATCGCGCCGAGCGTCACCCGCCGGCTGATCGAGGAGTTCGCGGCGCGTCCGCGACCGGCCGCGGGGCGCCCCCGGCACGTGGAGGGCGTCACCGAGCGCGAGCGGGAGGTGCTGACCCTGGTCGGGCGCGGCCTATCCAACCAGGAGATCGCCGCGGAGCTGGTGATCAGCGTGGCCACCGCGAAGGCGCACGTCGCGCGGCTGCTCGCCAAGCTCGCCGCCCGCGACCGCGTCCAGCTCGTCATCATCGCCTACGAGTCCGGCCTCGTCGCGCCCCCTACGGGCGGTAGTACTACCTGACGTGGTCAGTGCGGTGGCCGTCGGATAATCTGGGACGCGTGAAGGGTCTGGGAGAGCTTGAACGCACGGTCATGGAGGTCCTGTGGGCGCGGCAGGAAGCCGGGCACCAGGCGGCCACCGCGCGCGACGTGAGCCGTGCCCTCGCCGACGACCGGGACCTCGCGCACACCACGGTCATGACCGTCCTCGACAGGCTCGCGAAGAAGGGCTTCCTGGAACGCGAGCGCGACGGCCGCGCCTGGCGCTACCACCCGGTGGCGAGCCGCGAGATGTACGTCACCGAGCTGATGCTCGGGGCCCTGAACGAGACCGGTGACCGCGACGCGGCGCTCGCGCACTTCGTCCGCTCCGTGTCGCGGGACGAGATCGACGTGATCCGCCAGACCCTCGCGGGCCTCACCGGTAAGGAACCTCCGGCATGACCGGCACCGCCCTGCTCGCATTGATCTCACTGGGGACCGTCGGCGGGGCGCACCTGCTGTCCCGGGCCCGGTGGACGTGGCGCACGCCCCGGATCGGGATCGCGCTCTGGCAGGCCCTCGGGCTGTGCTGGGGCGTCGCCACGATCGGCGCCCTGCTCGGGCTCGCCCTCCTGCCGTACCGCAAGGGCGTCCTCGGCGGGCTGCCCGGCCTGTACGACGACCAGGCGGCCCGGCTCAACCCGGCGCAGGTGGCGGCCCTGCTCGCCGCGATCAGCCTGACCGGCGTGCTGCTGGTCATGCTGATGTTCGCGGTGCTGCGGGTCGTGCGGGCCCGGCGGCGGCACCGGGCCCTGCTCGCGCTGGTGTCGCGCCGCGACTCCTCGGTGCCCGGCACCCTCGTCCTCGACCACCCCGGCGCCGCGGCGTACTGCGTGCCGGGCGTCCGCTCGTCCAAGGTCGTCGTCAGCGCCGGGACGCTGGAGCTGCTCGACCGCGGCGAGCTGGCCGCGGTGCTCGCGCACGAGCGCGCGCACGCCCGCGAGCGCCACGACCTGGTGCTGCTGCCGTTCGCGTCGCTGCGCCAGGTCTTCCCGCAGTTCCGGCTGGTCGGGCGGTGCCTGGACGCGGTGGAGCTGCTGATCGAGATGGCCGCCGACGACCGCGCCCGGCACGGCCGGCCGCCGCGCGAGCTGGCGACCGCGCTGCTGCGCTTCGCGGCCGCCCGCCCGGCCGCCGCGCCGTCCGGCACGCTCGGCGTCGCCTCCCACAGCGACATCCCGGTGATGGCGCGGGTGAACCGGCTGCTGGAGCCGGAGCCGCTGCCCCGCCGGACCCGCCTCGCCGCGTCGGTCGCCGTCCCGGTCATCGCCGTCCTCCCGCTGCTGCTCCTGGTCCTGCCGCACTAGTCGGCCAGGACCGTGCCGTAGAGGCGGGCGACGCGCAGGCGGATGACCAGCCGCCGGTCCTTCACCATCTGCTCCAGGAACGCCCGCTCGTCCGCCGGGTCGTCGAAGCCCGGCGTCATCGCGAGCAGCTCGCGCCCGGTCGCGTCCCCGGGCTCCTCGCTGACGGCGGACAGCTCCGCGGCGCCCTCGGCGACCGCGAACGACAGGTGGCCGGGGCCGGAGGCGTGCAGGGCGGCGCGCGGGTCGCGCCGGAGCTGCTTCACCTTCGCCCGATCGGCCGTCGTGGAGATCCGCACGACGCGCTCGTCCGGGTCCCACGTGTAGACGACCGTGGAGACGTGGGGGTGGCCGCTCTTCCGGTTCGTAGCGAGGACGCCGAACTGCTGCTCGCCCAGGAGGCGGGACAGCTCGTCCTCGCCGACGGGCTTGGGGCCGGGTCCCTGGCCGGGGCCGTACTCGGTCATCGTGATCTCCTTCAGGTGGTGGTGGGGTCAGACGGTGGTGGGGACCGACTCGACGGGCGCGGCGGCGGCCACCGGCGCCGGGCGGCGGAGGACGAGCAGCGACACCGCGAGCGCGGCGACCAGCAGGCCGGCCGAGACGGTGAACGCCAGGTGGTAGCCGCCGGTGAGGGCGGCGGCGGTGTCCCGCCCGTCCGCCCGCAGGGACGCGACACGGGACGCCGCGAGCGTGGTCATGACCGCGACGCCGAGCGCCATCCCGACCTGCTGGACGGTGTTGAACAGGCCGGACGCCAGGCCCGCGTCCTCGGGACGGGCGCTGGACATGCCGAGCCCGGTCAGGGACGGCAGCACGAGCCCGCCGCCGGCGATCAGTACGAAGACCGGGAGCAGGTCGGTGACGTAGTCCGCGTCCACCGGGACGGTCGTGAGCCAGGCCATCGCGCCGATGAGCAGGACGAGCCCGGCGACCAGCACGAAGCGCTCGCCGAAGCGGTTGGAGAGCCGGGCGGAGGCCAGCAGCGACACCGCGCCGATCGAGACGGCGGCGGGGAGCATCGCGAGGCCGGTGCCGAGCGCGCTGTAGCCGAGGACCTGCTGCATGTAGAGGGCGACGATCACCTGGAACGAGAACATCGCCGACAGGGTCAGCAGCTGGACGACGTAGGCGCCGGACACGTTGCGGGAGCGCAGGATCCGCAGCGGCATCAGCGGGGTCGCGGCGCGGGACTGGCGGACGGCGAACCCGGCGAGCAGCAGCAGCGACACGGCGCCGAGGCCGAGCGTGTGCGCCGAGAGCCAGCCGAACCGCTCGACCTTGACGACCGTGTAGATGCCGAGCATCAGCCCGGACGTGACGAGCGCCGCGCCCGCGACGTCGGCGCCGGCGGCCAGGCCGGCGCCCCGGTCGCGGGGGAGCGCGGGGAGGGCGAGCAGCATCACGGCGAGGCCGATCGGCAGGTTGATCAGGAAGATCCAGTGCCAGCTCAGCGCGTCGGTGAGCACGCCGCCGAGCACCTGCCCGATGGAGGCGCCGGCCGCGCCGGTGAAGCTGAACACCCCGATCGCCTTCGTCCGTTCGCGGGGGTCGGCGAACAGCGTCACGAGGATGCCGAGCACGACGGCGGAGGCGAGGGCGCTGCCGACGCCCTGCAGGAACCGGGCGGCGATCAGCAGGCCGGACGAGGTGGCGGCGCCCGCCAGCACCGACGCCGCGGTGAAGACGGCGTTCCCGGCGAGGAACAGCGTGCGGCGGCCGACGAGGTCGCCGAGCCGTCCGGCGAGGAGCAGCAGGCCGCCGAGGGGGATCAGGTAGGCGTTCATGATCCAGCTGAGCCCGGCGGGCGAGAAGCCGAGGTCGTCCTGGATGGCGGGGGCGGCGACCGTGACGATGCTGCCGTCGAGGATGGTCATCAGCATCGTGGCCGACAGCACGCCGAGCGCCGCCCATCGGGAGCGGAGCGGGGAGAGCGAGAGGGAGGGCATTGGTCATCTCCTGTCGGGAGGTACAGGAGAGACCGTAGCAGATAGTTTTGTTACAGACGATCTGGGACGGGCTTATTTCTGGCGCTCGCGGGCCCGCCGGGCCGGCGCCGACGCCTCCGGCGGGGTGGCCAGATGCCCGGTGACCAGGGTGTTCAGTGCGCGGACGAGAGCCTCGCGCTGGTCGTCCGGCAGCGAGCCGAGGGCCGCCGCGTGGACGCCGTCCACGATCTCCTGGCTGCGGGCGGCGACCCGCGCGCCCTCCTCGGTGACGGCGATGATCCGGGCCCGCCGGTCCCGGGACGAGGGGCGCCGCTCGGCGAGCCCGGCCTTCTCCAGCGCGTCCACGGTCACGACCATGGTGGTCTTGTCCATGTCGCCGATCTCGGCGAGCTGGATCTGGGTGCGCTCCTCCTCCAGCGCGTGCACCAGGACGCAGTGCATGCGCGGCGTCAGCCCGATCTCCGCGAGCGCCGCGGTCATGCGGCCGCGCAGCACGTGGCTGGTGTGGTCGAGCAGGAAGGACAGGTCCGTCTGCGTGCGGGCGGGGGCCATCGAGGTCATGCGCCCAGCCTACCCAAGATGGTTCCGTTCTAGATTATCTGGCAGCCCGCACATCCGGTGGAGTAGCATCGAGGGGTGAAGCGCACCGCATGTCTCGGCTGGTGGCCGTCCTAGGACGGCCACAACGACGCATGCGATCGGGCCGTCCGCTGGACGGCCCTTTCTCCTCCTCGGCGAACCGGGACCGGACCGGCGGACGGCCGGACCCGACGAGGAGGACCCCATGGACACCACCCCTGAAGCCCGCAGCCGCGAGCTGGAAGAACGCATCGCGGTCGACCCCGGAGCCTTCCGGATCCTGACCGGCGACCGCCCCACCGGCCCGCTGCACCTCGGGCACTACTTCGGCACCCTGGCCAACCGGGTGCGGCTCCAGCGCGCGGGCGTGGAGCTGTTCGTGCTCGTGGCCGACTACCAGGTGCTCACCGACCGGGACGTCGCCGACCACCTGTCGGAGTACGTCGAGGGCCTGGTCGCCGACTACCTCGCGGCCGGGATCGACCCGGCCAAGGCGACGATCTTCCGGCACAGCTCCGTCCCCGCGCTGAACCAGCTCATGCTGCCGTTCCTGTCGCTGGTGTCGATCGCGGAGCTGAGCCGCAACCCCACGGTGAAGGACGAGATCGCGACGTCCCGGCAGGCGGCCGTCAGCGGGCTGATGTTCACCTACCCCGTCCACCAGGCCGCCGACATCCTGTTCTGCAAGGCCAACCTGGTGCCCGTCGGCCGGGACCAGCTCCCGCACCAGGAGATCACCCGGACCGTCGCGCGCCGCTTCAACGAGCGCTACGGGCCCGTCTTCCCGGTGCCGGACGCCCTGCTGTCGTCCGCGCCCCTCCTGCTCGGAACCGACGGCCGCAAGATGAGCAAGAGCCGCGGCAACGCCGTCGCGCTCTCCGCCACCGAGGACGAGACGGCGCGGCTGATCAGGCGGGCCGTGACCGACGCCGACCGGACCATCACCTACGCGCCCGAGACCCGCCCGGAGGTCTCCGGGCTGGTGCTGCTCGCCGCGCTCTGCCAGGGCCGCGACCCGCACGCCGTCGCCGCCGAGATCGGCGACGGCGGCTCGGCGGCGCTGAAGAAGGTCGTGACCGATTCGGTGAACGAGTTCCTGCGCCCGATCCGCGCCCGCCGCGCCGAGCTGGCCGCCGACCGCGCGTACCTGCGCCAGGTCCTTGCGGAGGGAGACGAGCGCGCCAACGCGATCGCGGACCGCACGCTGGCGGAGGTCAGGGAGGCGATGGCATCGTGAGGAGCGGGGCGCCCTAGCGGGGGGCGAGGCCGTTGAGGACGGTCGCGACGAGGTCGTCCACGACGTCCGGTGACACGCGGTGCGCGAGGCCCTGGCCCTGGAACAGCACCGACAGCACCGGCTCGTGGCACGCGCCGACGATCAGGGAGGCCGCCGCCTCGACCCGGGCCTGCGGGGCGAGGCGGCCGAGGTCGCGCTCGCCGCGCAGGTAGGCGGCGAGCCGGTCCCTCCAGGTGTCGCCCCCGCCGCTCAGCGCCGCGAACCGGGCGAGGACGGCCGGGTGCCCGACCAGCCCGGCCAGCGCGGGCAGCACCCCGTCGTGCAGGGCGAGACCGTACGCCACGTACGCGCGCAGGTTCTCCTCGACCGTGCCGGCGCCGGGCTCGGGCAGCGGGCCGAGCGGCCGCGCGACCGACTCGGCGTGCGCCCGCAGCGCGTGCGCGAGCAGCTCCTCCTTGTCGGCGAAGTGGTTGTAGAGGACGCCGTCGGCGACGCCGGCCTCCCGCGCGATCGCCCGGACGGTCAGGCCCGCCGTCCCGCGCTCGGCGATCATCCGCTCGGCCGTGGCGATCAGGTGGTCGCGCAGGGTGCGGTCGCCGGCGCCCAGCGCCGCCGCTCTTCGAGGTGACATCACCCCGCATCGTAATGAGCGAGCTCGAACCCGTGCGCGGCGAGTCCGGGCAGGAAGTCCGGCCCGACGGCGTCCTCGATGTGGTGGACGCCGGGCGGCGTGCCGTCCAGGCCCCGGACGACCATCGCGGCGGCCAGGCCCGTCGCGCGGCTCTGCCGCCGTCCCGCGAACGAGCGCACCGTCCCGCCGGACGCGACCGCCACCGCGAACCCGTCGCCGCCGATGTGGACGCGGCGGAACGCGGCCCGCAGCGGGGCCAGGTCGCGGAACGGGACGAGGCGGGGGAGGAGCGCGGTCATGGCGCGCGAGTCGAGGCAGAGCCCCGTGCGGACGCGCCCGGGGAGGGTGTACTGGTCGGAGAACGGGAAGCGGTGCACGGTCCGGACGCCGTAGGGCGCGGGGAACCGCATCCGCCACGTCTCCCCGAGGCCGGCGAGGGAGTCGAGCGTCCAGTCCACGGCGGACGGCCCGTGCCGGTCACCGGCGCCGATCAGGACGCCGATCTCGACGTCCCCGCCGCCGGCCTCGCGGGCCAGCAGGTTCGTGACGCCGGGAGCGAGCCCCACGCTCAGCACCGCGGCGGCGTTCCGCCCGGCGGCGAGCCCGTCCAGCTTCTCGATCCCGGCGAGCACCGCGTGCGACGCGGACACGTCGACGTAGTGGACGCCCCGGGCGAGGCACGCCTCGGCGACCCGCGCGTTGCCCGTCTCCGCGCACATGACGACGGCGTCGGCGGCGAGCCGCCCCGGGTCGTCGCTGCGCAGGTCGAACCGCAGCGGGAGCGCGCCCGCCACGGTGCGGGCCTTGGCGAGGTCGCGCCCGGCGGCCACCACCTCGGGGACGTGCCCGAGCAGCCCCGCGACGACCTCCCGGCCGACCGCGCCGTAGCCGCCGAGGACCACGACCCTCCTCATCGCCGTGCCGTGACCAGCCACGCGGTGGCGCGCAGGCGGACGGCGCCGTCGCGCTCGAAGGAGCGCATCGCCTCGACGAGGGCGTCGCGCACCTCCTCGCCCGCGCCGTAGTTGTGGCGGATCGGCCCCCACCCGGCGAAGAACTCCCCGGCGTCGCGGGCGTCCCGTCCCCAGACCTGTTCGGCCTCGACCCTGCGGCTGGACACGTCGTGGAAACCCGCGCCGCCGAGAACCTCCTCGACGCGGTCGGGGTCGGAGAGCGACAGCGGGCCGCCGTGCCCGACGGGCGGACGGTCGAGGGGCGGGAGCGCGGCCGCGAGGGCGGCCATGTCGCTCTCGGCGGAGGGCGTCATGCACAGGAACGCCAGCCGGCCGCCCTCGCGCAGGGCCCGCCGGACGTTGCCGAACGCGGCGACCGGGTCGGTGAAGAACATGATCCCGAACCGGCTGAGGGCGACGTCGAAGCCGGCCGCGGGGAACGGGTGCACCTGCGCGTCGCCCCGCTCGAACGCCACGTTCGCGACGCCCTCCCTCCCGGCGAGGGAGCGGGCGCGGGCGAGCATCGGCCGGGACAGGTCGACGCCCGTCGCGCTGCCGAGGGACGCCCGCCTCGCCGCGAGCCGGGTGATCTGCCCGTTCCCGCAGCCGATGTCGAGGACCCGGTCGCGCGGCCCGATCCGCGCCGCCTCCAGCAGGGCGTCGTTGAACCCGCCGTTCATGGCGTCGTACCGGTCGTGGTTCTCGGCCCAGTGCTCGCCCTCGTACCCGTTCCACGCCTCCGCCTGGTGGGTGTTGACGATCTCCGTCATCCGGCCTCCTTCATGTGAACACTTGTTCATGAACGTGTGTTCATAATGGAGGCGGACGGCGGCCGGGTCAAGGCCGCCGGTTCCCAGACGTAGAACGGAATTCTTCGTTCCGCTAGGATGGCGGGCATGGAGACGGCACGAGAGCCCATGAGCGGGCGGAAGGCACAGGCCGCCCGCAACGACGAGCTGATCAAGGAGGCGGCGCGGGCGGTGTTCACCGCCGACCCCGGAGCGCCGATCTCGGCGGTGGCCGAGCACGCCGGGGTGGGGATCAGCGCGCTGTACCGGCGGTACAAGAGCAAGGAGGACCTGCTCCAGAAGCTGGCCGACGAGGGCATGGACCGCTACCTCGCCGAGGTGGAGGCGGCCCTGGACGACGACGGCGACGCGTGGGAGGCGTTCGCCGCGTTCATGCGCCGCTGCCTGGACATCGGAGCGGGCTCGCTCACCATGCGGCTGGCGGGCGGCTTCGAGGTCACCGAGGACATGAGCCGCAAGGGCCGGGAGATCCACGTCGCGACGCGGCGGCTGCTGGAGCGCACCCGGGAGGCGGGCGCGCTGCGCCCCGGGATCGAGGTCGGCGACGTCTCGGTGATCCTCGAACACCTGCACGGCATCCGGATCGGGGACGACGAGCGGATGAACCGGCTGCGGCACCGCTACCTGGCGCTGTTCCTGGACGCCCTGAACCTCGCGGACCGGCCGGAACCGCCCGGTCCCGCGCCGAGCTGGCAGGAGCTGGTCACCCGCTATGACGACTGAGCTGGGACGACGCGCGCTCAACCGCGCACTGCTGGCCCGCCAGCTCCTGCTGGAGCGGCACGCCATGCCCGCGCTGGAGGCGATCGAGCATCTGGTCGGCCTGCAGGCGCAGGCCCCGAACCCGCCCCACATCGGGCTGTGGACGCGGCTCGCGGACTACGCGCTCGACGAGGCCGGGGAGCTGATCGCCGACCGCCGGGCGCTGCGGATGGTCCTGATGCGCGGGACGCTGCACCTGGTCAGCGCCCGCGACGCCCGCGCGCTGCGGCCGATCACCCAGGTCATCCTCGACAACTATCTGAAGGCGCGGGCGGCCGAACTGGGGCACCTCGACCTGGAGGCCGTCACGGCGTGGGCGCGGGCCCTGCTGGAGGAGGAGCCGCGCTCCGACAAGGATCTGCGCGCGCTGCTGGCCGAACGGTGGCCGGACGAGGACCCGGCGCTATTGGCGTGGGCCGTCCGCTGCCGGCTGCCGCTCGTGCAGGTCCCGCCGCGGGGGATATGGGGCTCGTCCGGGACCGCCCGGCACACGACGCTGGAGAACTGGCTCGGACCCGCGGCGCCCGACCCGTCCCTGGACGACCTCGTGCGGCGCTACCTGGGGGCGTTCGGGCCCGCGAGCGTCCAGGACGTCCAGCAGTGGGCCGGGCTCACGCGCCTCGGCGAGGTCGTCGAGCGGCTCGGGCCGGAGCTGGTGACCTTCCGCGACGAGAACGGCAGGACGCTGTACGACCTGCCGGACGCGCCGCGCCCCGGTCCCGGCGCGGAGGCGCCGGTCCGGTTCGTCCCCGACTTCGACAACCTGCTGCTGTCCCACGCCGACCGGGCGCGGATCATCTCCGAGGAGCACCGCAGGCGCGTCTTCACCGTCAACGGCATCATCCGCGCGACGTTCCTCGTGGACGGCTTCGTCCACGGCATGTGGAAGATCGAGAAGGGGCGCGGCGAGGCGGTCCTGCGGATCGAGCCGTTCGCCCCCGTCCCGGCGCCGGAGCGCGCCGCGCTGGAGGAGGAGGGCATGCGCCTGCTCGCCGCCGCGCACCCCAAGGCGAAGTCGCACGGCGTGGAGTTCGTCTAGCCCTCGCGGGCGCACGGCGCCTCGCGGTTCGGGTCGAGGGATCCCAGGAGGGCGTGCAGGATCTCGCGGTAGGCCAGCATCTGCTCGCGGGTGAGCGGGTCGAACAGGTGGCGCCTGACCTCGGCGACGTGGCCCGGCGCCGCCTTCGCGAGGACGGCGAAGCCCTCGTCGGTGAGGTGGGCGATCGTGGTGCGCCGGTCGGCGGCGGGCTTGCACCGGCTCACCCAGCCGGCCTCCTCCAGCCGGTTCACCGCGTGCGACAGGCGGCTCGGGGACGAGTGGACGATCTCGGCGAGCTCGGTCATCGTCAGCGCGCGGCCGGGCGCCTCCGACAGCATCGCCAGGATCATGTAGTAGGCGTGCGGCAGGCCCGAGTCGCGCTGGAGCTGGCGGTCGAGCGCCTCGCCGAGCAGCCGGGACGTCCACAGGAAGGCGCGCCAGGTCTCCTGCTCGTCGTCGTCGAGCCAGCGCGGCTCGGCCGTCGTCCCGCCGGTCGCCTCGCCGGTGGTCTCGCCGGTCATCGTCTCGTCGGTCGTCGTCCCGTCGCCGGTCATCGTCTCGGCCATGCCTCCACTCTACCCGGCATTTGAACCCTCAAGACTTGAAAGTTCAATGATGTCGAGTATGGTTGAACTCTCAAGTAAGGGGAGGGTGGACATGACCAGGATGCCGGTGCTCTATCTCAGCCACGGCGCGCCTCCGCTGGCCGACGACGACCGGTGGACCGCCGAGCTGGCCCGCTGGTCGGCGGAACTGCCGAGGCCGGAGGCGATCCTCATGGTGTCGGCGCACTGGGAGGAGGCGCCGCTGAGCATCGGCGCGACCCGGCCGGTGCCGCTCGTGTACGACTTCTGGGGCTTCCCCCAGCGCTACTACGACGTCCGGTACGACGCGCCCGGCGCGCCGGCCCTCGCCGACGACGTGCGCAAGCTGATCCCCGGCGTCCACCAGGACGAGGAGCGGGGGCTGGACCACGGCGCGTACGTCCCGCTCGTGGAGATGTACCCGGACGCCGACGTCCCCGTGCTGCAGATGTCGATGCCCACCCTGGAGCCCGAGCGGCTCTTCGAGATCGGGCGGAGCCTCGCGCCGCTGCGCGACCAGGGCGTCCTCATCGTCGGGAGCGGTTTCACCACGCACAACCTGCGGGAGATGCGCCCGGACCCGGACGCGGCGCCGCCCGCCTGGTCGGCGGAGTTCGACGAGTGGACGGACCGGGCCGTGCGGGGCGGCGACGTCGACTCCCTGCTCGACTTCCGCGCCAAGGCCCCGGCGGCGCGCATCGCGCACCCCCGGACGGAGCACTTCGCGCCCCTGTTCGTGGCGCTCGGCGCCGACGCCGACGCCGCCTCGGGACGGCGGTCGGTCATCGACGGCTACTGGCTCGGACTGGCCAAGCGCTCGTTCCAGTTCGGCTGACCGGGAGGTCAGTCGGTCCGGACGGGCACGTCCATCCGCGCGAAACCGGTGCGCCAGGACGCGACCCGCGGCTTCCAGCCGAGGCTCAGCGCCTTGGCGTTGGACGCCGGACGGCCCGTCGCCGCCGCGTGCTTGCCGGCGCTGCCCGGGCTGGGCGCGCCGAGCGCCGCGCTGTAGACCGGCAGCCAGTCCGCCGTGGTCGCCGGCTCGTCGTCGACGATGTTGACGGGCCCGGCCGGCCACTCCAGCGCGGCGAGCGCCGCCGACGCCGCGTCGTCGACGTGCACGAACGACGTCCAGGACGGCGCCTCGCGCAGGCCGCCCGCCCGCACCCGCTCGGCGATCGCGCCGTCGGGGGCGTACCAGGTGCCGGGGCCGTAGAGCGCCCCGTACCGCAGGACGACGCCATGCGGCATCTCAGAGACCGCCTGCTCCAGCGCCGCGATGCCCGCGTAGGGCGGCAGGTGCGAGTCGAGCGGGTCGGTCTCGACGGCGGGCGCGTCGCCCGGCACGTACAGCCAGGCGATGCTCTGCGCGACCATGGTCCGCACGCCGGCGGCCTTCGCCGCGTCGACCAGGTTGCGGGTGCCCACGATCCGCAGGTGCGAGTTGGCCTGGAAGTCCTCGGCGCTGAGGTCGGTGAGCTGGTGGACCACGGCGTCGGGGCGCTCGGCCTCCATGACCTCGCGCACCGCGGCGGCGTCGAGCACGTCCAGCACGACCGGCGCGGCCCCGAGGTCGCGGACCATGCCGGTGCGTTCGGTTCGGCGTGTCGTCCCTGCGACCTCGTGGCCCGCCTGGACGAGCAGCGGGATCAGCCGGCGGCCGACTACTCCGGTCGCTCCGGCGAGGAGAATCTTCAAGGGGGTACCTCCGCGACTTTCACGCCATCGTGCATCGTCTGCTGTGGGGTCTGCCAGCACTGGTCACGCCCGGCGTTCCGCATGGACACCCCCCTGCGTCCGGCCGGACGAAGTCGGACGGGCCACACCGCCCCCCGGCGGCTCGTCCGCCATGAGCGTACCGCCGGGAAGCGCCCGAACGCGTTTCGCGTGCGCCGCGGGCGAGAATTCTTGTTCTCTGACGGGATTCGGCACGGCGAAGGAACGGCGGCACATGAAGATCACTCTTGTCCACGGCGACATCACCGAGCAGAGGGTCGGAGCGGTCGTGAACGCGGCGAACTCGTCGCTGCTGGGCGGGAGCGGGGTGGACGGCGCGATCCACCGCAGGGGCGGCCCGGAGATCCTGGAGGAGTGCCGCCGGCTCCGCTCGTCGCACTACGGCGGCGGCCTGCCGACCGGCCAGGCGGTGGCCACGACGGCGGGCCTGCTGCCCGCCGCGTGGGTGATCCACACCGTCGGCCCCGTGTACTCCTCCTCCGAGGACCGCTCCCACCAGCTCGCCTCCTGCTACCGCGAGTCCCTCCGCGTCGCCGACGAGCTGGGCGTCGACTCGATCGCCTTCCCCGCCGTGTCGGCCGGCATCTACGGCTGGCCCGTGGACGACGCCGCCCGCATCGCGGTCGGCACCGTCCGGGGCACCCCGACCCAGGTGATGGACGCCCGCTTCGTCCTGTTCACCGAGGCCGCCTACGACGCCTTCGAGCGTGTCGTGGGAGCGCTCTAGCGCTCCCCGGGGGAACGCTCAGCCCTCGTCGTCGCCCTTCGGCGGCGGCACCACCAGGACCGGGCGGTGGGCATGGTGCAGCACGCGGGTGGACACGCTGCCCAGGATCACCGACCGGGCCCCCGCCAGACCGCGGGAGCCGGTGACGACGAGGGAGGCGTTCAGCTCCTCCGCCACGTCCACGATCGCGGCCCACACCGGCCCGCCGCCGCGCTCGGCGCGCACCGCCACGTCGGTCAGCCCCGCCTTGGCGGCGATGTCGGCGCCCTGCTGGGCGAGCCGCTCCGCCTGCTTCTCCTCCTCGTACTGCTCGCCCTCGTCGATCCTGCCCGCCACGGGCACCGCGGCGGCCAGCGGCGCCCAGGAGATCTGGGTCAGCAGCGGCTCCCACACGGTCATGATCACGGTCGGCCCGGGGCGCAGGTGCCGCGCGACGTACTCCACGGCCGCCCGCGCGTCGTCAGAACCGTCGTATGCGATGAGAACTGTCATACGATCAACTTCTCCACCGCCGCGCGCCGCGAACGCGAACGCGGAGGTCAGTGGCGAATCTCTCAGGCGCGGGACCCGCTCAGCCGCGCGCCGGGGCGCGGCCGGCGCCGGGCGGGCCCGCGAAGGCCTGCGCCACGTCCAGCCAGCGGTCGGCGTCGGGGCCGGTCGCGGTGAGGTCCAGGTCGGCGCGGTGGCGGCGCTGGGTCACCGCGTGGCAGAAGTCGAGGGCGGGGCCGGTGACCGACTGGCGGGCGTCCGGCGGGCCCCAGGTCCACTCGTCGCCGTCCGGTCCTCGCAGGACGACGCGGAACTCCTCGGCCGGGGGCTCCAGGCCCCGGGTGCGGAACGCGAAGTCGCGGGTGCGGACGCCGATGTGCGCGACATGCCGGAGGCGGGACGTGGGCGCGCGGCGCTCGCCGAGCGCGTCGGCGACGTCCTCGCCGTGCGCCCAGGTCTCCATCAGCCGCGCGGTCGCCATGGACGCGGCGCTCATCGGGGGGCCGAACCAGGGCAGGCGCGTTCCCGGCGGGACGGCGGCCAGCGCCTCCACCATCCGGGCGCGGCTCTCCCGCCAGCGGGCGAGCAGGCGGGCGGGCTCCTCCCGGGCGCCCTCCCGCGCACCGGCCTCGACGTAGCCGCCGGGGTCGGCCATGGCCTCCTCGACGATCCCCGCGAACGCGGCGGCGTCGGTGGCCGCGACGACGGCCTGCGCGTCCGTCCAGGCCAGGTGCGCGATCTGGTGCGCGATCGTCCAGCCCTCGGCCGGGGTCGGGTCGGCCCAGCGGCCGGCGGCCAGCGGCGCGACCAGGGCGTCGACGGAGTCGCCCTCGGCGGCGAGGTCGGCGAGCAGGAGCGTCAGGTCCGGCATCCCGCCATGATCCCGTGCCGGGGGCGGCCGGTACAGGGCCGCACGGAATCCCGTTCAGCCGAGGAGCTCGCGCGCGGCGGCGTAGTCGGCCTTCCCGTTCGGCAGCCGCAGACCGCGGTCGGTCCGCACGAACGCCTTCGGGATCTTGTAGCGGGCGAGATGGGCGGCGCAGCCCTCGCGCAGCTCCCGGTCGGACGGGGCGCCGGACGGGCCGACCACCGCGACGATCTCCGTCCCCCAGCGCTCGCTCGGGCGGCCGACCACCAGCGCGTCGGCGACGCCGGGCAGGCCGCGCAGGACGGTCTCGACCTCCTCCGCGAACACCTTCTCGCCGCCGGTGTTGATCGTGGTGGCCTCGCGTCCGTGCACCTCGACGGCGCCGTCGGCGAGGAGCCGGGCCCGGTCGCCCGCGACGACGAGGCGCTCGCCGTCCACGGTGAGGAAGGTGGACGCGGTCTTCACCGGGTCGCCGAGGTAGCCGAGCGGGATCGCGTCGCCGCCCTTGGCCAGCCAGCCGAGCTCGTCCTCGCCGGGCGCGAGCCGCCGGGACCGGTCCGCGCTGAGCACGGCCGTGCCCGGCGCCGCGCGGAACGTCCGCGCCGCCGGGCCGTGCCGGGTGACCTGGAAGCCGCTCTCGGAGGAGCCGAGGACGTCCACGAGCCGGGCGTGCGGGAGGAGTTCGAGGAGCCGCGCCTTCACCCCCGGGCTGACGCCCGCGGCGGAGTTGATCAGCGTCCGCAGGGAGCCGAGGTCGTGCGGGCGCGCCTCCAGGGCCGCCACGATCGGACGGGCGAACGCGTCCCCGACCAGCGGCATCCGGGTGGCGCGCTCGCGCTCGGCGGTGGCCATCAGGTCGGCGGCGTCCAGGCCGTCCACCCGGTCGGGGAACACCACGCAGCCGCCGCCGCACCAGCCGCCGAGCGCCGACCACGTGCCCCCGCCGTGCATGAGCGGCGGCCCGACCAGCACGCGGACGTCGCTGCGGACGGCCCGCTCGACCGCCTCGCCGAGGTCGGTGAGGGGCGTGCCGTCGCGGCGCCGCAGGCCGAGCGGCCCGGTCATCAGGTCGCCGATCCGCCACAGCACGCCCTTCGGCAGCCCCGTCGTGCCGCCGGTATAGAGGATGTGGAGATCGTCCGGGCTCGGCCGGACGGGGAGGGGCTCGCGGGACGCCTCGGCGAGCGCGTCCTCGTAGTCGAGCGCGCCGGGGAGGAGGGCGGCCCCCGAGTCGTCCGCCACCTGGAGCAGGAGCGGGCCGGTGCCGAGCCTGCGGACGACACGGCCGATCACGTCCGCGAACCGCGCGTGGTAGAGGACGGCGGCCGGCCGGGCGTCGGCGAACACCTGGGCCAGTTCGTCGTCCACGTACCGGTAGTTGACGTTGAACGGCGCGACCCGTGCCTTGTGCGCGCCGACGAGGCCCTCCAGGTACTCGGGTCCGTTGTGCAGGTAGAGGGCGAGATGGTCGTGGGGCGACTCCCACGGCTCGTGCGCCGCGCCGCCGCCGTCCCGGACGCGCACGCCGAGCCCGTGGGCGTGCAGGACGTTCGCCAGCCGCCGCGTCCGGTCGGCGACCTCGCGCCAGGTGGCCCGGCGCTCGCGCCACACCAGGCACTCGCGGTCGGGGATCGCGGCGGCGATGGCCTCGTGCAGGGTCGCCAGGTCGAGCATCGGCACTCCTCCGGGGGACGGGGCGTCGGCAGCACCGTAACCGATGACTTACCGAATCCGGTTCAGTGGGTGCGATCTCACGAAGTGAACTGATGTACGAGGCATAGGTCCGGACCGCCGACAATTACCCCGTGCCCCCTGTCCCGAGGCCGCGGGGGGAGGTGACCCGCGGCACCACCGCCCCCAACCGGCTGCGCAGGATCGACCGCTGGATCGCCGCCACCCAGACCTCCGCGCTGCGCTCGGGCGTGCGGCCGCTGGCCGTCGACCTCGGCTACGGCGCGTCCCCGGTCACCACCTTCGAGCTGTACTCGCGGCTCCGCCCGGTGTCTCCGCGCCTGGAGGTCGTCGGCATCGAGATCGAGCCGGCCCGGGTCGCCGCCGGGGTCGCCTTCGCGGCCGCGACCGGCCCCCACGAAGGCCTGTCCTTCCGGCGCGGCGGCTTCGAACTGCCGGTGCCGCGCCCGCCGGTGCTGGTGCGGGCGTTCAACGTCCTGCGGCAGTACGACGAGGCCGCGGCGTGGCGCGCATGGGACGACCTGCGGGCGCGCCTCGCCCCCTCCGGCGTCCTCGTCGAGGGGACGTGCGACGAGATCGGGCGCCGCGCCGTCTGGGTGACGCTCACCGCCGACGGCCCTCGGACCATCACCTTCGCGGCCCACGTGCGCTCGCTCGAACGGCCGTCCGCACTGGCCGAACGGCTGCCCAAGACGCTGATCCACCGCAACGTCCCCGGCGAGCCCGTCCACGAGTTCCTGACCGCGTTCGACCGCTGCTGGGCGACCGCGGCGCCCCACTCGGCGTTCGGCCCCCGCGCGCGCTGGGTCGAGGCGGTGTCGCTGCTGGCGCGGACCCATCCCGTCTTGGCGCGGCCCCCGTACGGCGGCCGGAACCGGTGGCGCCTCGGCGAGGTCACGCTCCCCTGGAGCGCCGTCGCGCCCTCGCGGTGAGAACCCCTACTCGCGGTGAAGCTTGTGCGGGGCGGCCTGGACGCGCGGCTGGACGTCGATGCGGTCGATGTTGACGTGCGGCGGGCGGGTCACGGCCCAGGCGACGCAGTCCGCGACGTCGTCGGCGACCAGCGGTTCGGGGACGCCCTCGTACTGCTTGGCGGCCTTCTCCTCGTCCCCGCGGAAGCGGACCAGCGAGAACTCCTCGGTCTTCACCAGGCCCGGCGCGATCTCGGTGACCCGGACGGGCTCGGCGACCAGTTCCAGGCGCAGCACCTCGTTGACCGCGTAGGCGGCGTGCTTGGCCGCGTTGTACCCGCCGCCGCCCTCGTAGGCGACGTGCCCGGCCAGCGAGGTGATGTTCACGACGTGGCCCGCGCCGCTCTCGACCAGCTTCGGCAGGATCGCCTTGGTGACGCGGACGAGGCCGATGACGTTGCTCTCGTACATCGACCGCCAGTCGTCGAGGTCGGCGGTCGCGACGCTGTCCAGGCCGAGGGCCCCGCCGGCGTTGTTGACCAGGACGTGGCAGGCGCCGACGGCCGCCGCGAGCGCGTCCACCGACTCCTGCGAGGTGACGTCCAGGGTGAACGGCGCCACCTTCCCCGCGCCCGGCACGCTCTCCGCGATCTCCTCGGCGAGGGCGTCGAGGCGGTCGCGGCGCCGTGCGGCGAGCACGACGTTGAACCCCTCGGCCGCCAGGCGCCTCGCCGTGGCGGCCCCGATGCCGCTGCTTGCTCCGGTCACTATCGCCGTCTTGCGCATGCGTCCAGTCTTCCGGGTGGGTGAGCGTGGATCGGCAGAGTAAGCCCGGACGGCAGCCTATCCGCGCGTCGCCCCCGGGTGAGGTGCGTCACTGTGGCGGACGGTCGCGCTTGCCCCCCGAACCGGGGGAACACGAAACCCGGTCGGTAGGTTGCACTGTCGGAGGTGGTGTCGGGTGTCGCGTCGTATCAGCCGGGTTGCGACAGTCAGTGTGCATACGTCCCCTCTGGACCAACCGGGCACCGGCGACGCGGGCGGGCTGAACGTCTACGTGGTCGAGGTCGCCAGGCGGCTCGCCGCCAGGGGCGTCGAGGTGGACATCTTCACCCGCGCGACCTCGCGGGCCCTTCCGCCCGTCGTGGAGCTCGCGCCGGGCGTCCTCGTCCGCAACGTGGTCGCCGGGCCGTTCGAGGAGCTCGACAAGGCCGAGCTTCCCCGGCACCTGTGCGGATTCACCTCCGGAGTACTGCGCGCCGAGGCCGCCCACGAGCCCGGCCACTACGACCTCCTCCACACGCACTACTGGCTCTCCGGCCAGGCGGGCTGGGCGGCCAAGGAGCGGTGGGGCGTCCCGCTCGTCCACTCCATGCACACGATGGCCAAGGTCAAGAACGCGGCCCTCGCCGACGACGACCAGCCCGAGCCGGCCGAGCGCGTCCTCGGCGAGGAGCAGGTCGTGGCCTCGGCCGACCAGCTCGTCGCCAACACCGCCAAGGAGGCCGGGGAGCTCGTCGACCTCTACGGCGCCGACCCCTCCCGCGTCGCGACCGTCAGCCCCGGCGTCGACCTGTCGCTGTTCCGCCCCGAGTCGCCCCTCATCGCCCGCGGCACCGGCCTCCTGCCCCATCGGACCGGCCCCGCCCGCCGACGCCTCGGCCTCCCCCGCGACGCCTACGTGCTGCTGTTCGTCGGCCGCATCCAGCCGCTGAAGGCGCCCGACGTGATGCTGCGCGCCGTCGCCCGCATGCTGGCCGACGACCCCGCGCTGCGCTCGCGTCTCGTCGTCGCCGTCGTCGGCGGCCCGAGCGGCTCCGGGCTGTGCCGCCCCGCGGGCCTGCAACTGCTCGCCGCCGAACTCGGCATCTCCGACGTCATGCGCTTCGAGCCGCCGGCCCCGCAGCGCGAGCTGGCCGACTGGTACCGCGCCGCGGACGTCACCGTCGTCCCGTCCCGCAGCGAGTCGTTCGGACTCGTCGCCGTCGAGTCCCAGGCCTGCGGGACCCCCGTGGTGGCGTCCCGCGTCGGCGGCCTGTGCACGGCGGTCGCCGACGGCGAGTCCGGCGTGCTGGTCTCCGGCCACGACCCCGCCGACTACGCCGCCGTCCTGCGGCGCCTGCACGCCGAGCCCGGCCTGCACGCCCGCCTCGCCCGCGGCGCCGTCCGGCACGCCCACGACTTCGGCTGGGACGCCACCGTCGACCGCCTTCTCGACGTGTATACCGGTGCCATGCCGGTGCCGACCGCGGCCGCGCGGGCCACCGTTTAGCCGAGCCGACCGGGGGCGCGGGGAGCCGCCCTCCAGGGGGGAGCACACGTGACCGTCGTCGAGACCATCCGCGAGACGCTGAGGTCCAACGAGCTGGAGTTCGAGGAGCCGCGCGACAACGCGTTCTTCGTCAAGCTCCCCGGCCAGCACAAGCTCGCCACCATGACGTGGCTCATCGCCGGCGACCACTCGCTGCACGTCGAGGCGTTCTTCTGCCGCCGTCCCGACGAGAACCACGCCGAGTTCTACCGGTTCCTCCTGGAGAAGAACGGCCGCATGTACGGGGTCGCCTTCGCGCTGGACGACGTCGGCGACGTCCACCTCGTCGGGAAGGTCCCGCTCGAATCGGTGTCCCCGGAGGAGATCGACCGCCTCCTCGGCTGCGTCCTCACCTACTCCGACGAGAACTTCGACAAGGCGCTGGAGCGCGGGTTCAAGTCGTCCATCCAGCGCGAGTGGGACTGGCGCGTCAAGCGCGGCGAGAGCCTCGCCAACCTCCAGGCCTTCGCCTCCTTCGCGGACCCGGCCAACCGCGAGTGACGCGCGCGGGGCCGCTAGGCTCTGGTGCCATGGCGACCCTGGTATTGCTCCGGCATGGCGAAAGCGTCTGGAACGCGGAAGGGCTGTTCACCGGCTGGGTGGACGTCGACCTCTCCGCGAAGGGCGAGAGCGAGGCGACCAAGGGCGGCGATCTGCTGCTCGACGCCGACATCACCCCCGACGTGCTGCACACCTCCCTGCTGAAGCGGGCCATCCGCACCGCCAACATCGCCCTCGACGTGGCCGACCTGCTCTGGATCCCGGTGAGGCGCTCCTGGCGCCTCAACGAGCGCCACTACGGCGCCCTCCAGGGCAAGAACAAGGCGCAGACGCGCGAGGAGTTCGGCGAAGAGCAGTTCATGACCTGGCGCCGCTCCTACGACACCCCGCCGCCGCCCATCAAGGACGACGACCCCCTGTCCCAGGTCAACGACCTGCGCTACGCCGAGCTGCCGTCCGAGCTGATCCCGCGCTCGGAGTGCCTCGCCGACGTCGTCGACCGCATGCTGCCGTACTGGTACGACTCGATCATCCCCGACCTGGCCGCCGGCAAGACCGTCATGGTCGCCGCGCACGGCAACTCCCTGCGCGCCCTGGTCAAGCACCTGGACGACATCTCCGACGAGAAGATCGTCGGCCTGAACATCCCCACCGGCATCCCGCTCGTCTACGAGCTGGACGACGACTTCTCCCCGCTCAAGCGCGGCGGCGAGTACCTCGACCCGGCCGCCGCGAAGGCCGCCATCGAGGCCGTCAAGAACCAGGGCGCCGCCAAGGGCGGGAGCGCCCCCAAGCCCGCCGCGAAGAGCCCCGACCCGAAGGACGAGCGCAAGTCCAGGCGCGGCAAGCGCAAGTAGCCCGCGAGGGGCCGCCTCCCGGCGGCCCCTCGCATGCCGGACGCGGACCGGCGAGGTCACCCGGAGCCGGCGCTCGCGGGAACGGCCGCGCGGTCGCCGCGGTGGATGCGCACGGCCACGGCGAGCCCGGCGACGGTGAGCGCGGCCGCGACGGGGAAGAGCGAGCGCGGGCCCGGCCCGTCGCCGATCAGCGTCCCGCCGAGCCAGCCGGCGAACGCGGCGGCGACCTGGAACCCCGAGGCGTTCACGGCCACCGCCAGCGTGGGGGCCGCGCCCGCCGTGGTCAGGACGCGGGTCTGCATGCCCGGGAGGATCGCGAAGGCGAGCAGCCCGAGCGCGAACGTCATCACGGCGGCCAGGGGCCGGACCCCGCCGACCGCCCAGAACAGCGCCAGGGCGCCGGCCAGCGCGCCGAGGAGCCAGGCCAGTGAGGGCATCAGGGCCCGGTCCGAGAGCCGGCCGCCGAGGAAGTTGCCCGCGACCGCGCCCGCGCCGTACACCAGGAGCAGCACCGGGACGGCGCCCTCGGGGAACCCGCTGACCTCGGTGAGCAGCGGCGCGATGTAGGTGAAGACGGTCACCACGCCCACGTTGCCCAGGGCGGTGAGGGCGATCGCCAGGCGGACGTCCCGTCCCGCGAACACGCGCAGCTCGCCCCAGAGCGGACCGGTCGCGGCGGCGGGCAGGGCGGGCACGAACCGCAGCACCATGAGCAGGCCCGCGGCGGTGAGCGCGGCGACCGCGCCGAAGGTCGCCCGCCAGCCGAGGGTCTGGCCGATCACGGTGCCCAGCGGGGCGCCGAGGATGATGCCGAGGTTCAGCCCGAGCGCCACCTTCGCGATGGTGGAGGACTCCCGGCCCGCGGGGGCCGTGGAGGCGGCGGTGGCGATGGCGACCGCGAAGAACGTGGCCACGACCAGTCCCGCGGCGAACCGCGCCGCGAGCAGCACCGGGTAGTTCGGCGCCAGGGCGGAGCCGAGGTTGCCGAGGACCGACACGGCGATGAGGCCGGTGACGAGCGGTTTGCGCGGCACCCGCGCCGTCAGGACGGTGACGACCGGACCGCCGACGATCATGCCGAGCGCGTAGGCGCTCACCAGGCGCCCGGCGGCGGGCACCGAGACGCCGAGGTCCGCCGCCACGTCCGGCAGGATGCCCGCGATGACGAACTCGCCGGTGGTCAGGCCGAAGACGACCAGCATCAGGGAGAAGAGGGAGGGGGGCACGCACGCTCCATTTACTTCGAACTCGGATGATTCGAGTTAGCAATATCATGATTCGAAGTACAGGCGCTACACTCGGGGCATGGGCGAGCAGATGGAACGGGACGTGTGCAAGCTGGTCCACCGGTTCGCGCAGCGGCTCGACGTCCACGCCCGGCGGGTCGCCGACGAGGTGGGCATGACCGCGGCCCAGGTCGTCGCGCTCCGCGAGCTGTCCGAGCCGATCACGGCCCGCGAGCTCGCCCACCGCATGGCCTGCGAGGCGTCGAACGCGACCTTCCTGGTCGACCGCCTCGAAGGGCAGGGCCTCGTCGAGCGCCGCCCCCACCCGACCGACCGCCGCGCCAAGCAGATCGTCCTCACGCCGGACGGCGAACGCTGCCGCGCCGACGTCCTCGAACGCCTCGACGCCGACTCGCCGCTGACCGCGCTCGCCCCGGCCCAGCAGGAGTCCCTGCGCGACCTCCTCAGGTCGCTTCTGGGGGAGTCCGTCTAGCCGAGAGCCCGTCTAGCGGGTGATGGAGAGGCGGGCGGCGCGGCCCTTCTCGCCCGCGGCCCAGCAGCCGCCGTCGGGCGCGCAGTCGACGGTGTCGAAGCTCCCGGTGTCGAACCGGGTCCACGTGCGGCCTCCGTCGAGGCTGCCGTCGCTGCCCGTGGGGCCCACCGTCAACACCGCCGGACCCGCATACGCAGGCCACACGCTTCCTGAGCGGTACTCGGCCGGCGGGCGGCGCGCGGGACGCCACGTGCGGCCCCCGTCGGCGGTCGTCGCCGCGGCCGCCGGCGACGGCTGTCCGGGCCGGTAGTCGCCGCCGACCGCGACGCCGTGCCGGGAGTCGCGGAACGCCACCGCGAACACGCCCTGGGACGGGCTGGACGGCAGCGGCGTGTCGGCGACGGTCCAGGTGAGGCCGCGGTCCCCGGAATGGAACACGCGCGAGCGCGACGCCCCGCCCGTCGCCAGCCACACGTCCCGTGGCCCGTGGCTCACCAGGCACTGCCCGCTGGCGGCGAACCCGGCCTCGCCCTCCAGCGCCGGGGGCATGCCCCCAGGCGGCAGGACCCGCCAGCTGCGGCCCGCGTCGCCGGTCGCGATGATCCGGAACCGGCCGTCCACGGGGTCGCTGACCGCCAGCCCGTGCCGGGAGTCGAAGAACGTGAGGCAGTCGTAGAACGCCCTGGGATCGTCGTTCCTGAAGCCGAGCCTCCAGGTGACGCCGCCGTCCGAGGTCTGGTAGACGCGGGACGCGTCGCCCTCGCCGATGGCCAGCACGACCGCCCGCCGCGCGTCGAACGCCTCGATGTCGCGGAACTCCAGGCCCTCCGCGCCGGCCGGGGCGACGTCGCGCCACGTGCGGCCGCCGTCGGTCGTCCGCAGCACGGTCCCGCCGCCGCCCGCCAGCCAGGCGGTCTCGCGGCCGACCGCCGCCAGGCCGCGGAACCGCGCCTCGCTGCCGGTCGGAGTGAGGCGCCAGGAGGGCCGGTGCGCCCCCGGCGTGGCCCGCGCCGACGCGGTGCCGGGCACCCCGAGGGACGCCGCCGCCACCGCCCCGCACAGCCCGGCCGACGCCATCGCCCGCACCAGTGCCCGCATCGGTCTCATGACGCGCAAGCTAACGAACGTTGATCAAGCCGTCCAGACCCCTCGCGCCCTTCGTGTCCCGCCGCCGCGCGGGCGCGCGGGCGCGACCGGATCAGGCCGAGTCGACGATCTCCTCGGGACGCTGGCCGGTGACCAGGTAGACGACGTTCTCCGCGACGTGCACGGCGTGGTCGGCGAAGCGCTCGAAGTAGCGCCCGGCGAGCGTGATGTCCACGGCCGGCTCGACGCCGTGCCGCCACTTCGGGGACAGCAGGATGTCGAACAGGCGGCGGTGCAGCCGGTCCATCTGGTCGTCGTCGGCGTCCAGCTCCAGGCCCATCTCGACGTCCTGGGACGCGATCACGCTGCCGGTCTTGGCGATCATCCGCTCGGCGATCTGCCCCATCTCCAGCACGGTCGCCTGCAGCTCGGGCGGGACGGCCGACTCGGGGTGGCGCCGCCGGGCCGTCTTGGCGATGTGCACGGCGAGGTCGCCCATGCGCTCCAGGTCGCCGCTCATCCGCAGCGCGGTGATCAGGGTCCGCAGGTCGCCGGCGACCGGCTGCTGGCGGGCCATGAGGTCGAACACCGTCGCCTCGATGTCGGCGTCGATCTTGTTGACGTGCTCGTCCCCGCTGATGACCTCCTCCGACAGCCGCAGGTCGGCGTCCAGGAGGGCGGTCACCGCGCGGGCCATCGCGGACCGGACGAGGCGGGTCATCTCCACCAGGCTGTCGGTGAGGGAGTCGAGTTCCTCGTGGTAGGCGTCGCGCACTTGAGAATCCTTCGATGTGGACGGGGGCGGGCGGGGCAGGGCGGACTCGCCCACGCCACACTTTGCCCCACGGGCATGAACGCATCCGGAGGGAAAGGTGAACTTTCGGGTAACGAGAAGGCGCTGACCAGGGCAGGGGGGAAGCGTTACTCCGATCGCCGCTTACGATCCGAGGTGTGGAGGTCGAGATTGTCGCGAGCCTGACAGGGCTCGCCGGGCTCGCGATCGGGCTCGCGACTGGATTGGCGGTGCGGGTGAGCGAGCGAGCCCAGCGGACGGCGGTAGCGACGAACCCGGTGGGCAGCCTGCCGCCGGGCGTCGCCTCGGTCCTCAGCGTCCTGCGGTCCTCGGCCGTCGTGGTGGACGGCGAGGACCGGGTGCTGCGGGCCAGCTCCGCGGCGCGGGCGTACGGACTGGTCAGCGGCGACCACCTCGTGGTGGACGAGGTGATCGCGATGACCCGGCTGGTGCGCCGCGACGGGGAGATCCGCGAGACCGAGATACAGGTCGGCCCGAACGGCGGCCGACGGCGGGCCGACGGCCGTTGGTTCGCGGTCCGCGTCGCGCCGCTCGGCTCCCACGGGCTCGTCCTCGTGCTCGCCGAGGACCTCACCGACATGCGCCGCACCGAGGCGATCCGCCGCGACTTCGTGGCGAACGTCAGCCACGAGCTGAAGACCCCCGTGGGCGCGTTGTCCCTGCTCGCCGAGACGGTCGAGAGCGCCGCCGACGACCCGGAGGCCGTCCGCCGGTTCGCCGGCCGGATGCAGTACGAGTCAGTGCGGCTGAACAACCTCGTCCAGGACCTGATGACGCTGTCGCGCGTCCAGGGCGACGAGCCGCTGCCCGAGCTCACCCCGGTCACCCTTGAGGAGGTGATGGCGGAGGCGCTCGAACGCTGCCAGATCAAGGCGGTCGCCAAGGACATCCAGCTCGCGGCCGGCGGCGAGGACGGGCTGCGCGTCCGCGCCGACCAGGAGCTGCTGGTCACCGCGCTGCGCAACCTCGTCGACAACGCCGTCGCCTACAGCCCCGAGCACACCCGGGTCGTCGTCTCGACCCGCCGGTGCGACGAGACGCACGTCGAGATCAACGTGACCGACCAGGGCATCGGCATCCCGGAGGCCGAGATCGAGCGGATCTTCGAGCGGTTCTACCGGGTCGACCCCGCCCGCTCCCGCCAGACCGGCGGCACCGGCCTCGGCCTCGCCATCGTCAAGCACGTCACCAGCAAGCACGGCGGCGACGTCACGGTGTGGAGCAAGGAGGGGCACGGGTCGACGTTCACGATCCGGCTCCCCCTGATCGACACGCCGCGCCGCCCGGCGGCCGGCGCCACCGCTTTTCCAGCCCCACAGAACACCGCCCGGGAGGCAACACCGTGACCCGCGTGCTCGTCGTGGAGGACGAGGAGTCCTTCAGCGACGCACTCTCGTACAACCTGCGCAAGGAGGGCTTCGAGGTGGCCGTCGCCGCCACCGGCCCCGACGCGCTGGACATCTTCGAACGCAACGGTGCCGACCTCGTGCTGCTCGACCTGATGCTCCCCGGGCTGCCCGGCACCGAGGTGTGCCGCGAGCTGCGCGCGCGCTCCAGCGTCCCGGTGATCATGCTGACCGCCAAGGACAGCGAGGTCGACAAGGTCGTCGGCCTGGAGCTCGGCGCCGACGACTACGTCACCAAGCCGTTCTCCACCCGCGAGCTGATCGCCCGCATGCGGGCCGTGCTGCGCCGCCAGGGCGAGGTCGAGGAGCCGGCGCCCGCGACGCTGGAGGCCGGTCCGGTCCGGATGGACGTGGAACGCCACGTCGTCAGCGTGGGCGGCGAGCCCGTCCAGCTCCCGCTCAAGGAGTTCGAGCTGCTGGAGGTGCTGCTGCGCAACGCCGGCCGCGTCCTCACCCGGATGCAGCTCATCGACCGCGTGTGGGGCGCCGACTACGTGGGCGACACCAAGACGCTGGACGTCCACATCAAGCGCCTACGCGCCAAGGTCGAGGAAGTCCCCTCCACACCGCGGTACATCGTCACCGTCCGGGGCCTCGGCTACAAGTTCGAGCCCTAGCCGAACGCCGTGACCTGCGTTTTCCGTCGCGGTCACGGCTGCGGGGGCACCGTCCAGGCTCTTGGTCCACTGTTGGAGTTCTTGGTCCACTGTTGGACCAGGCCGGGACGCTGGGCGAGGACCGTCATGGACTGCTTCCCGGTGATGCGCCGGGAGCGGTCGCCGGCTCTTTCTCTGCTCGGCGAGCACTACCCCGCCGAACCACTCGCCGAGCGGTTCCGCGCCTCATCACCGCCCGGAAGCCCTCCGCCGATATCAACGCGAACAACCCACCTGACTTCACTCGTCGAGCCCCAGGAGAGGGGAGAAGGGACCCGGAACGGTGGCCGGGTCACCGACCCGTACGGAGCAGGGCCGGAACGGCCGGAAGCGCCCTCCGCGCGCGCCACGTCGGCCAAGCGGGAGTGCCGACGTTGATGTCGCAAATTCGCCAGTCATCTCCCCTCACGCCTGTCTAGGGTCGCGGCCATGTCACAACACGGCCGGGACATCGTCCAGAACGCCTGGAAAGCCTTCGCCACCCACGAGGCGAATCAGATCTCCGCAGTCTTCACTGAGGATGCCGAGTGGCTGGCGCCCCTGAACAACGCGACCGCCGTAGCGCTGGAGGGCTCCGGCCACATAGTCGGCCGGGAGGCGATCGTCCGTTTTCTCGCCGACGACTTCCCTCGCTTCTTCGCGCACGACGTCACCGTCACCTTCCACGGGATCTATGCCGACGGCGACCACGTGATCGTGGAGGAGACCATGACGGCCACGCTCGCCAACGGCAACCACTACAGCAACGACTACTGCTTCGTCTTCGAACTTCGAGACGGCCTGATCCACCGAGTCCGCGAGTACATGGACACGGCCCGGGGGCATCGCATGGTCTTCGGCTAGGAAGGAGCCGAAAGACCTGGGGGCCGTGAAACCAAGCCGCGCGCAATAGGTTCGGAGCCGCCGGGCATGACGCCAAGTTCGAGCCCTGACGGACATGAGGAACGGCCCGTCCCGGATGGGACGGGCCGTTCCTCATGGGTTCGGGCCGGGTTCGGCGGGTCAGCCGGCGGTCGGCGTCTCTCCAGTGGCCGGCGTCTGGACGGCGCCCGGGGACGGGGACGCCTCGGGGCCGCCCTGCTCAGCGCCCGGGGACGGGGACGTGTTCGCCCCTCCGCCGGGGGTCTGGCCGGGCGTCTGGCCGCCAGGGGTCTGGCCGCCGGGGGTCTGGCCGCCGGGGGTCTGCGGCGTGGCGGGGGTCATGGGCAGCGGGTAGGTGCTGAACTGGTCCTGCCGCGCCACGACGGGCACCTGGAACTCGACGGACCCGGCGCGCTCGAACCGCATCGTCAGCGGGACCGTGGACCCGGCGAGGAGCTCCTTGTTGAGCTGGGGCAGCACCACGAGCGGCACCTCCCCGCCGGCGCTCGGCGAGACCGACGGACCGCTGCCCTGCGGGCCCATGGTGTTCTGCGAGGTCGGGGTCTCGGACACGTTCGGCGTCGCGCCCTGGCCGGTCGGCTCCGGGGTGGCGCCGCCGGACGGCGCGGCCGGGCCGGAGGGCGTGCCGCCGGTCGGAGTGGCGCCGGGCTGCTGCGTCTTCTTCTTGCCGCCCTGCTGCTGCGGGGTGGGGGCCGCCGAAGGCTTGCCGAGCAGCTTGGTGAAGCTGCCCGTCCCGTCCGAGGCGGCGGGGGGCAGCGTGAGCGAGCCGCCCTCGATCTTCGCCTCGCCGCCGAACGCCGGGGAGCTGACGGAGACCAGGCGGTCCGGCCGGCCCTGCACCTGGTTGATGATCGCGCCGTAGAGGGCCAGGGACGTGCCCGCGGGGATGGGCGGCCCCGCCTCCGGGCCCAGCAGGAACATGTCGCGCAGGTCGATCTGCGGGGCCTGCGGCCTGTTCAGCGGCACCGACACGTTGACGCCCTCGGTGAGCTGCGTGGGGGCGGCGGTCTGGGGCTTCTCGCCCGCGCCGCAGCCGGAGACCACCGGCGCGATGGCGACGGCACCCGCGACGGCGAGCACGACCATTCGACGGCTGTTTCGGATCACGGCGGCGGTCTCCTCGCGAGATATCAGGTGAAGAGGTGGTTTCAGAGAATTGTGGGACGGGCGTGAGATACGCCAGGGGAAGCGTAGCGAGGTCTTGCCGGAAACCCCTCCCCGGGGTGGCCGACACGCCCTGGCGGGAGACCTAACCGGAACCCAGACCCTTGATCTTCCCGGTGAGTCCGGGCCCGGCCGCGGGCGCCCGGACGACCTCGGTGACCACGCCGTCCGGCCGCACGAAGACGGCGGTGAGGCCGGTGCCCGTCGGGCCGGGCGTGCCGGGCGCGGGCGAGTAGGCGCCGGCCAGGACCCCGGCGCGGTCCTCCAGGATCTGCGGCGTCCCGTTGTGGGCCGTGCCCGCGCACGCCTTGAGGTCTTTCAGGGACAGGGGCTTCCGGGCGCCCGCGGGGCGCGGGTCGGCGACGAGCCAGAAGGTGAGGGTGTACTCCTGCGTCCGGCCGGCCAGCTCCGCCACCAGGCCCTCGCACCGGTACCCGGGCGGGACGACGGCGATCACGCCGGGGCGCAGGTCGCGCAGCGGCCGGGAGACGCGGCCGGCGGTCACGAGGTCGACCCGGCGGTCGGGCAGGAGCCCGCCGACCCTGCCGGGGCTCGCGGTGGGGCGCGGGGCCAGCTGGGCGGTCGTCGGCCGCGGGGCGGGACGGGGGCCGAACGCGGTCATCAGCACGCCGCTCAGCAGCGCGACCAGCAGCGCGCCCGCGATGATCGGGACGGCGACCCCGAACCGGGTGAGCGGGCGGTACAGCCGCCGCACGCGGGCCCTGCGCCGCCTCCGGCGCCGCTCCCGGTGGTAGGCGGCGACGTCCCGCTCCAGCTCGCGGGCGTCGTCGGGCACGACGACGTCAACGCGCGGAAGCCCGTAGTCGTCGGGTTCCGGGTCGCCGCCGTCCGGCCTCACGCGGCACCTCCCTCGCCGATCGGTGTTCCCGCGGGACGCGCGTCCCGACCCCGTGTCCTATTAAGACCCTTCCGGGCGCTTCGTACCCGCGCGGCGCAGGGTGCTCACATCCCAGTATGGAACCCGTCCGCACCGTCGGCGGAATGATGCTTGTATCCGGGGGCCGGTTGCCGGTAAGGGCGCGGGGGAGGGATCGCGGTGTTCTTTCGGCTACGCTGAGCGAGGGGAACTGGTCTTCGATGCACCAATAAAGGGGTTTGTCAATACCTCAATATGTGGCTTGACCTGCGCATTTGTCGGGAAGGCGGGTTCGGGCACGCTCGTTTCCGTGCTACCCTGGTTCTAGCGGAAGGGGTACTTGTCACATGACTTTCCAGGTCGGCGACACCGTCGTCTACCCCCACCATGGGGCTGCTCGGATCGAGGCCATCGAGACTCGCACCATCAAGGGTGAGGACAGGACCTACCTGGTCCTGAAGGTTGACAAGGGTGACCTGACGGTACGGGTCCCGGTCGAGAACGTCGAGGACGTGGGCGTCCGGGACGTCGTCGGCCAGGACGGGCTGGAGAAGGTGTTCGAGGTGCTTCGCGCACCCTACACCGAGGAGCCCACCAACTGGTCGCGCCGGTACAAGGCGAATCTTGAGAAGCTCGCCTCCGGCGATGTCAACAAGGTCGCGGAGGTCGTCCGCGACCTCTGGCGGCGCGACAAGGAGCGTGGGCTGTCCGCAGGTGAGAAGCGGATGCTCGCCAAGGCGCGCCAGATCCTCGTGAGCGAGCTCGCGCTCGCCGAGAAGACCAACGAGGACAAGGCAGAGGCTCTGCTCGACGAGGTCCTGGCCAGCTGAGAGGCCGGCCGCGTTGAACTCAAGGCTCCCTCGGGTGGGCGTCGGCACCGACGTCCACCCGTTCGCGTCCGAGCCCCGGCCCCTGTGGGTCGCGGGGCTCGAATGGCCGGGCGAGGGCCACGGCCTCGCCGGGCACTCCGACGGCGACGTCGCCGCGCACGCCGCCTGCGACGCGCTGCTCTCGGCCTGCGGTCTCGGTGACCTCGGCGCCGTCTTCGGCACGTCCGACCCGCGCTGGTCCGGCGCGTCCGGCGTCACCCTGCTGCGCGAGGTCGCCCGCCTCGTCGACGAGGCCGGTCACACGATCGGCAACGTCGCCATCCAGGTCATCGGCAACCGCCCCAAGATCGGCAAACGGCGCGCCGAGGCGGAGAAGACCCTCAGCGAGGCGCTGTCCGGTGCGCCGGTCACCGTCTCCGCCACCACCACCGACGGCCTGGGCCTGACGGGGCGGGGCGAGGGCCTCGCTGCCATCGCCAACGCCCTCGTGCTCCCGCCCGCCTGACGGGCGCCGCTACGACGGAGCCGGGTGGACGGTGCCCGTCACCTCGCCGAGGGCGATGCGGGAACCGGCGGCTCCCGGCGCCTGGGCGCGGATGGTCACGGTGTCGCCGTCCTCCAGGAACGTGCGCTCCGTGCCGTCGTCCAGCAGCAGGGGCTCCTGGCCGTTCCAGCTGAGCTCCAGAAGGCAGCCGCGCTCCTCGCGCTCGGGTCCCGAAACCGTGCCGGACGCGAACAGGTCGCCGGTGCGGAGCGGGGCGCCGTTCACCGTCGCGTGCGCGATCTGCTGCGGCGGCGTCCAGTACATCGACGCGAACCTCGGCCGCGCCGCCACCCGCCCGTTGATCAGGACCTCCAGGTGCAGGTCCAGGCCCCAGGGCTCGTCGCAGCGCAGGTAGGGCAGCGGCGCCGGGTCCTGGACGGGCGGCGGGACGCGCGCGGGCTCCAAGGCCGCGACCGGCACCACCCACGACGAGACCGACGTCGCGAACGACTTGCCGAGGAACGGGCCGAGCGGCTGCGACTCCCACATCTGCAGGTCGCGCGCGCTCCAGTCGTTCACCAGCACGAACCCGAACACGTGGTCGCGGAACGCGGAGGCCGGGACCCCGCGCCCGGCGGGGGAGGGGACGCCCACGACGAAGCCGACCTCCGCCTCGAAGTCCAGGCGCCGCGACGGGCCGTAGGACGGCGCCGGGTCGTCCTTCGCCCGCCGCTGCCCCGACGGCCGGATGATCGGCGTCCCCGCCGGGTACACGGTCCCGGAGCGGCCGTGGTAGGCGACCGGCATGTGCTTCCAGTTCGGCGGCAGCGGCTCGCCCTGGGGCCGCAGGATCCGTCCCGCGTTCGTCGCGTGGTGCTCCGAGGAGTAGAAGTCGACGTAGTCGGCGACCTCGAACGGCTTCTGCAGCTCCACGTCCGCGACCGGGATCAGGTGCGGCTCGACGCGCTCGCGGTACGCCTCGTCGGTGAGCAGCTCCGTCACCCGCTCCCGGTTCGCCCGCCAGGCGGCGCGTCCCGCGACCATGAAGGCGTTCAGCGACCCGGAGGCGAAGTACCGCCGGTCCTCCACCAGGCCCGCGGCCGACATCTCGGCCAGGTCGAGGACGCGGTCGCCGATGGCCACGCCGACGCGCGGCAGTTCTCCCGGGCGCGAGAAGATCCCGTACGGCAGGTTCTCGATACCGAAGCCGCCGTCCTGGCTGCCCTCGACCCATGAAACGGTCGTCATGGAGGCATACCTTCCCCCGCCTCCTCCCTTTCACCCGGTGCGGGTAGATCAGCCGAGGTGGGAGGAAAGGCGGCTTTTCAGATCAGGGCAAAGGCCGCGGTTGCCATGCCGGGGCCCGCTCCCTATTCGGCGGGAGGGACGGGCCCGCTGCGGAAGTTGCTGGACGGCGGCGGGTTCGCGTCGTCCTCCCCCGGACGATCGCCCGTCTTGAGGGCTTCCGTGCCGGGGTCTCCGGCGTCGGGGTCCTCGGCGCGGTCGGCGGGCGGGCCGTCGTCCTCGTCCTCGCCGGTGTCGTAGGGCGGGGGCACCACGATGTCGGGGCGGGTCGTCGCGGCGGGCGGGGGCTCCTCGGCGGCGCGGTCGCGGCCCCGGACGAGCTCGACGTCCGTCGGCAGCCGGTCGGGCACCGAGTCCAGCGGCCGGCGCGGCTGCGGCAGCGGGTCGAGCGGCGGCGCCGGCTCCGACGACAGGCTCTCCTCGAAGGTGAAGGCGAAGGGGTCGTGCTCCTCCGCCGCGGGCTCCTCGGCGAGGGGCCCGGGGTTCTCCGGGAGGGGCTCGGGCCTGTCGGCGACGGGCCACTCGGGCTCGTCCCTGAACGGCAGGATCGGCTCGGGTTCCGGCTCGGGCTCGGGTTCCGGCTCGGGCTCGGGCTCCGGCTCGGGCACGCGCTCCGGCCCGGCCTCGTGCGCGGGAGGCGCCTCCAGCGCGAGCGGCGGCGCCGCGGGCCCGAGGACCTTGACGTGGCCGCGCTGCGCCTCGGGCGGCGCCTCCTCCCCGGCGGCGGGCCTGGCCACCCGGATCTGCTTGACCATCGTCAGCCACAGCCAGACGGCGATCACGAGCATCGCGTGCGGCGCCACGGCCACGCCCGTCCGCACCGCGTCGTCCGGCAGCGGGCCGAACCCCCGGACCGAGCGCTGGACGGACGCCGCGGCGCCCCCGGCGAGGAGCAGGACCAGCAGCGTCCAGCGCGGCAGCCGCGTCCACCAGCGGGCGTTGCGGGTGACCACGAGGGACAGGATCGTCACGGCGGTGAGGGTGTCGGCCATCGCCGGGTACAGCGGCGCCCAGCGGCGGCCCACCCCGCCCGCGACGGCGAGCTCGCGCAGCACGTCGTAGGTCAGCGCGAAGGCGCCGCCCGCCAGCGCGGCGACGACGAGGCCGGCGACGGTGGTCAGCAGCCGCCGCTGCACGGCGGTGTAGGAGGGCCGGGTCGGATCAGTCGGCATGTCTCTCGTTCCGGAAGGGAGGGGTCCTCCGCCGAGATTAACCAGCCAGGACGCCGCCGAACCGCAACTTCTTAGTGATCACTGTGACGCTGCGCACTATAAGTGGGGAGACGTACGGTATTGGAGAGGCCAGGCGAGGGAGGCACCGATGGCGTGCGGCAGGTTCGTGCGGGTCACGCGGGCCCGGGCGGCCGGGTAGCGCCGCCGTGGCACCCTCGCGGGACCGGCTCGGCGAACCGGTCCGGATCTTCGACGGACGGGCGGCGGCCCGCCGCACCTGGGCGTGGCTGGCGCTGCTGTGCCTGGCCGCCGCCGCGCTCGTCCCCGCGGCCGTCGTGTACCTGCACGACCACGTGTGGTGGGTGGGCGTCCCGGCGCTCCTCCTGTCGATGGGGTACGCGGCCGCCGCCGGGTGGATCGCGGGACGCGACCGTCCCCGCGTCCGGGCCCGCGTCGCCGTCCTCCACACCGGCGGCCTGGAGGTCACCGGGCCGGGCGGCGGCGCCCGCACGTGGGACGAGCTCGTCTCGGTGACGGTCGCCGGCGTGCCGGGCGGGCCCGGCGGGCGCGTCCGGTGGTGCTTCACGGTCGTCGCGGACGACGGGAGCGTGCTGCGGCTCGGCGACGACATCCCCGACGTCCGGACGCTCGGCGTGGCCGTCGCCCAGGAGGTGACCGCCCGGATCGTCCCGCGCCTCCTGGCGGCGGTGAAGGCGGGGGAGTCCGTGCGGATCGGTCCGTTCACCGTGGACCTGGACGGTGTCGGGAAGGACGGCGAGCGGCTGCCCTGGAGCGCCGTGCAGGACGTGGTGATCGGGAGCGGGATGGTGACGGTCCATGCCGGTCCGGGCCGGGCCGATCTGGCGACGGTCGCCTCCCGGATGCCGGACGCGCTGGCGTTCAGCGTCCTGTGCCACCAGGTCAGGGACCTGATCGAAGATTTCTGAAGATTTTCTCGGCGGGGGTGTCGAGAACGCGCCGGCCGCTCCGATCCTTCTCTGACGGGCCCGGAGACGGGGCCGCCCGACCACGAGGAGACGACCGTGAAGTACATGCTGATGATCTACAACCGTCCCGGCTTCCTGGAGGACCTGACGGAGCAGGAGCGGACCGCGCTGTTCGGCGAGGTCGACGCGATCATGAAGGAGCTGTCGGAGTCGGGCGAGCTGGTCGGCGGGGCGGCGCTGGCCGACCCGTCCCTGACCAAGACCGTGGTCGGCAGGGACGGGCAGCCGGCCGTGACGGACGGCCCGTTCCTGGAGGCCAAGGAGCACTTCGCCGGCTACATCGCCGTGGACTGCGAGACCGAGGAGCGGGCCGTGGAGATCGCCTCCCGCTGGCCCGACGTCCGGTACGGCGGCTACATGGAGGTCAGGGCGCTCATGCACGAGTCCGGGGCGGAGATGTGAGGACGCCCCCGGCCGTCGAGGACCTGCTGCGCGACCTCGCGCCGCAGGTGCTCGGCACGCTCGTGCGGCGGCACGGCGCCTTCGACGCGTGCGAGGACGCCGTGCAGGAGGCGCTTCTCGCCGCCGCCGTCCAGTGGCCGGGGGAGGGCGTTCCGGAGAACGCGCGCGGCTGGCTGCTGACCGTCGCGACCCGGCGGCTCACCGACCAGTGGCGCAGCGAGCGGGCCCGCCGCGACCGCGAGGCGGCCGTGGCCGCGGAGGAGCCCGCCGAGCCCGGCCCCGATGAGTACCGTGCGGCCGACCGCGACGACACGCTGACCCTGCTGTTCCTGTGCTGCCATCCGGCGCTGTCGCCGTCCTCGCAGGTCGCGCTGACGCTGCGGGCCGTCGGCGGCCTGACGACGGCGCAGATCGCCCGCGCCTTCCTCGTCCCGGAGGCGACGATGGCGCAGCGGGTCAGCCGCGCCAAGCAGAAGATCAAGGCGGCGGGGGCGCGGTTCGGGCCCCCGCCGCCGGACGAGCGCGACGAGCGGCTGCGGGCCGTGCTGCACGTGCTGTACCTCGTCTTCAACGAGGGGTACACCGCGTCCAGCGGGCCCGACCTGCGGCGCGCGGACCTCACCGCCGAGGCGATCAGGCTCGCCCGGGCGCTGCACCGGCTGCTGCCCGGCGACGGCGAGGCGGCCGGGCTGCTCGCGCTGATGCTGCTCACCGACGCGCGCCGCGCGGCCCGCTCCGCCGACGGCGGGCTGCTCGTCCCGCTCACCGAGCAGGACCGCACGCTCTGGGACGCCGAGGAGATCCGGGAGGGGACCGAGCTGATCACCGAGGCGCTCACCTGGTCGCCGCCCGGCCCGTACCAGGTGCAGGCCGCGATCGCCGCCGTCCACGCCGAGGCGGCACGGCCGCAGGACACCGACTGGCCGCAGATCCTCGCGCTGTACCGGCTGCTGGCCCATCTGTCGCCCAACCCGATGGTCACGCTGAACGAGGCCGTCGCGCTGGCCATGGTGGACGGGCCGTCCGCCGGCCTGGACCTGCTGCGCACGCTGGACGGCGACACCCGGATGGAGGGCCACCACCGGCTGGCGGCCGTCCGGGCCCACCTGCTGGAGAAGGCCGGCGACGCGCCGGCCGCGCGGGAGGCGTACCGGGACGCCGCCCGCGGCACGACGAGCCTGCCGGAGCGGCGCTACCTCGAATCCCGCGCCGCCCGGCTCGACGAAGGAGACACCGATGGGAACGCTTGACGTCCCCGGCGCGACCCTCCACTACGAGGTGCGCGGATCCGGGCCCGTCCTGCTGCTGATCTGTGGCGGGATCTACGATGCGGCGGGCTACGCCGGCCTCGCCGATCTGCTCGCCGGCCGGTACACGGTCGTGACGTACGACCGGCGCGGCAACTCGCGCAGCCCGCTCGACGGGCCGCCGGAGCGGCAGCGCGTCGAGACGCACGCGGACGACGCGTCCCGCCTGCTCGCCGAGGTCGCGGACGGCCCGGCCTTCGTGTTCGGCAACAGCTCGGGCGCGCAGATCGGGCTGGAGCTGGCCGCGCGGCATCCCGAGCAGGTGCGCGCCCTGGTCGCCCACGAGCCGCCGCTGCTGACCCTGCTGCCGGACGCGGACCACTGGGAGACCGTCATGGCGGACGTGGAGCGCGCCTACCGCGACGGCGGCGCCGGCCCCGCGATGGGGACGTTCGGCGCCGCGCTGGGCATGGGCGGCGGCGAGGAGGACGGCTCCGCCGAGGAAGGACCGGCCGGGGAGCAGGAGCCGCCGAGCCCGGAGATGCTGGAGATGTTCGCCCGCTTCGAGAAGAACACCGACTTCTTCGTCGGGTACGAGGTGCCGGGCTTCGGGCGGTACGAGCTCGATGTGGAGGCGCTGCGCGCGTCGTCCGTCCGGATCGTCCCGGCGGCCGGGGAGGAGTCCGCGGGCGAGCCGCCGCACCGGGCCGCGCTGGAGCTGGCGGACCGGCTCGGGACGTCCGCCGAGACCTACCCCGGCGACCACGGCGGCTTCGGTCCGCACGCCGCCGCGTTCGCCGCCCGGCTGGCGGAGACGTTCCCGGTGGAATGACCTCCGCGGCGCGATGGCGTGTTCCGGCCTGTGCGATGCGCCACGGAGCCGGACGCCGATCCAATAACCTGAACCCGTGAGCCTGCGCTTTTACGACACCGGTACCCGTAGCGTCCGCACGTTCGAGCCCCTGGAAGAGGGCCGCGTGGGGATGTACGTGTGCGGTGCGACCCCGCAGGCGGCCCCCCACATCGGGCACCTGCGCTCGGGCGTCATCTACGACGTCCTGCTGCGCTGGCTCCGCGCGTCCGGCTACGAGGTGACGTTCGCGCGCAACGTCACCGACGTCGACGACAAGATCATCGCGGTGGCGGCCGAGCGGGGCGTGCCGTGGTTCGCCGTCGCCGAGGGCAACCAGCGCACCTTCACCCAGGGCTACGACCTGCTCGGCTGCCTGCCCCCGACGATCGAGCCGCGCGCCACCGGGCACGTCCCGGAGATGATCGTCCTGATGCGCCGGCTGATCGCGAACGGCCACGCGTACGCCGCGGGCGGCGACGTGTACTTCGACGTCGGGTCCTGGGCCGACGAGTACGGCGCGCTGTCGAACCAGCGGCTGGAGAACATGCGCTCCGCCGGCGACACCCCCAACGAGGAGCTCAAGCGCGACCCGCGCGACTTCGCCCTCTGGAAGGGCGCCAAGCCGGGGGAGCCGTCCTGGGAGACGCCCTGGGGCGACGGGCGCCCCGGCTGGCACCTGGAGTGCTCGGCGATGGCGACCCGGTACCTCGGCCCGACGTTCGACATCCACGGCGGCGGCGTCGACCTGATCTTCCCCCACCACGAGAACGAGATCGCGCAGTCCCGCGCCGCGGGCGACGGCTTCGCGCGCTACTGGCTGCACAACGGCCTGCTCACCGTCGACGGCGAGAAGATGAGCAAGTCGGTCGGCAACGTGGTGCTGCTGCCCGACCTGCTGGGCAAGGCCCGCCCCGCCGAGGTGCGCTACTACCTCGCCTCGGCGCACTACCGCTCGCTGATGGACTACACCGACGCCTCCCTGGCCGAGGCCGTCTCCGCCTACCAGCGGATCGAGGGCTTCGTGACGCGGGCGTCCGAGCAGGTGGGGGGCGGCACGCCGTCCTCCGTCCCGTCCGCGTTCGCCTCCGCCATGGACGACGACCTCGGCGTCCCGCAGGCGCTGGCGGTGCTGCACGAGACCGTCCGGGAGGGCAACAGCGCCCTGGCGTCCGGCGACCTCGACGCGGTGCACGGCCACCTGGCGTCCGTCCGGGCGATGGCCGGCGTCCTCGGCATCGACCCCCTCTCGCCGCAGTGGGCGGCCTCGGGGGAGGACGACCTGCACCCCGTCGTCGACGCCCTGGTCAAGGTGGCGCTGGAGCAGCGGCAGGCGGCCCGCGCCCGCAAGGACTACGCGGCGGCCGACGCCATCCGCGACAGCCTGTCGGCGGCCGGCGTCCTCGTCGAGGACACCCCGCAGGGCCCCCGCTGGGAACTGAAGCGCGGCTGACGTGCATCGCGCACCCCGCGCTGCGGATAAAATCGAACGTTCGCGGGGGTTCGTCGCCGTCCGCTGAGATCTTGAGCCGCCCGGCAGGGGCGAGCACGCAATCGTCGCGAGGGGCGTAACCGACAATGGCCAAGCGCAAGGGACCCACCCCCAAGGCCGAGGACCGGCACTGGCACGGCAAGCGCCAGAAGGCCCGCGCCGTCAAGAACTCCAAGCGCACCGGCACGCCGACGCTGGGGCCGGGCGGCCGCGGCCAGGCCTCCTCGGAGAACCGCCCGGCGGGACGTCCCGCGGGCGCGCGGCGCGCGACCGGCGAGGTCCCCGAGCTGGTCACGGGCCGCAACCCGGTCGTCGAGGCGCTGCGCGCGGGCGTCCCCGGCACGGCCCTGTACGTCACGTCCGGCACCGACGAGCGGGTGCGCGAGGCGACCCAGATCGCCGCCGACCGCCGCATCCCGCTGCTGGAGACGGGCAAGAACGAGCTCGACCGGCTGACCGACGGCGCCGTCCACCAGGGCATCGCGCTGCAGGTCAAGCCCTACCGCTACGCCCACCCGGACGACCTGCTCAAGGGCACCGCCCCGCTGATCGTCGCGGTGGACGGCATCACCGACCCCCGCAACCTCGGCGCGATCGTCCGCTCCGCGTCCGCGTTCGGCGCGACCGGCGTGGTCGTCCCCGAGCGGCGCGCGGCGGGCGTCACCGCCGGCGCCTGGAAGTCGTCCGCGGGGACCCTCGCGAACATCCCGGTCGCGCAGGCCACGAACCTCTCCCGCCAGCTCAAGGCCTACCAGAAGGCCGGCTGCTTCGTCGCCGGGCTGGACGCCGCAGGCGGCGTGACCGTCGCCGACCTGGAACTCGCGTCCGGGCCGTTCGTGCTGGTCGTGGGCTCGGAGGGCAAGGGCCTCGGACGGCTCGTCGCCGACACCTGCGACATGCTCGTCACGATCCCGATGCCGGGCAGGGCCGAGTCGCTCAACGCCGGAGTCGCCGCGGGCATCGCGCTGTACGAGATCAGCCGCCTTCGCGCCTGAGATCGGAAATAATCTCAACGTTCAGATAATTGACGTTGAAGTGAATCAGACGACCGCCCTCCCGGCCCCGGCCCTGCGCACCCGCTACGCCTCCGACCTCGTCCTCTCCGCCCTCGCCCCGGCGAGCTGGGGCACCACCTACGTGGTCACCACCACGCTGCTGCCCGACGGCCGCCCCCTGCTCGCCGCGACGATGCGCGCCCTGCCCGCCGGACTGGTGCTGCTGGCCGCCACCCGCCGCCTGCCGCGCGGCGAGTGGTGGTGGAAGTCGATCGTCCTCGGCCTGCTGAACTTCGGCGCCTTCTTCCCGCTGATCTTCTTCGCGGCCTACCGCCTCCCCGGCGGCGTCGCCGCGACGATCGGCTCCGTCCAGCCCCTGGTCGTGGCGCTGCTGTCGCTCGGCGTCCTGCGGATCGCCCCGGCCCGCGCCGTCCTGTACTCGGCCCTCGCCGGCACCGGCGGCGTCGCGCTGCTGACCCTCGGCGCCGACGCCCGGCTTGACCCCCTCGGCATCGCCGCCATGCTCACCGCGACGTCCCTCATGGCCACCGCGATCGTCCTGGCCAAGAAGTGGGGACGCCCCGAGTCGCCCCTGGTCATGACCGGCTGGCAGCTCACCGTCGGCGGCCTCGTCCTCCTGCCGCTCACCCTGGCGCTCGAAGGCGCCCCGTCCTCGCTGACCGGCGAGAACCTCCTGGGCTTCACCTACCTCGGCATCGTCGGCACCGCGATCGCCTACGCGCTTTGGTTCCGCGGCATCGACCGCCTGCCCCCGACGTCCGTCTCGCTCCTCGGCCTCACCAACCCGATGGTCGCCACCCTGGCGGGCCTGCTGATCCTCGGCCAGACCCTCACCCCGTGGCAGGTCGTCGGCTTCACCGTCGCCCTCGGCGCCCTCGTCGCCGGCCAGACCTTCAACCGGCGACCGCGGCCCGCCGCCTCCTGAGGAACGCCCGCTCGGCCTCGTCCTCCGTACGCCGCATGGCCTCGCCGTACGCCTCGGCCGCCTCCCCGTCCCGCCCGAGCCGCCGCAGCAGATCAGCACGCACCGCATGGAACAGGTAGTACCGGCCCAACTCCAGCCGCTCGACCAGCTCCAACGCGGCCCCGGCCCCCTCCACCTCACAGACCGCCACAGCCCGGTTGAGCGCCACCACGGGACTCGGCGCCACGACCATCAACTGGTCGTACAGCTGGAGAACCTGATCCCACCGAGTGTCCTCCGCCCTCGCCGCGTCCCCGTGCACCGCGTTGATCGCCGCCTGGATCTGGTACGGCCCGGGCCGCCCGATCCGGAGGCACCGCCGCACCAGCTCCTGCCCCTCCTCGACGAGCCCGCGGTCCCAGAGCCCGCGGTCCTGCTCGGACAGCAGCACCAGCTCCCCGTCCCTCCGCCGGGCGCCCCTGCGGGACTCGACGAGCAGCATCAACGCCAGCAACCCCATCACCTCGGGCTCGTCCGGCATCAGCTCCCGCAGCACCCGCCCCAGCCGAACCGCCTCGGCCGCCAACTCCTCCCGACCGCCGTACCCCTGGTTGAACACCAGGTAGACGACCGCCAGCACGCCGGAGAGCCGTCCGGGCAGCTCCCCCTCATCCGGCACCCGGTACGGGATCCCGGCCTCCCGGATCTTCGCCTTCGCCCGCACCAGCCGCTGCGCCATCGTCTTCTCCGGCACCATGAAGGCCCGCGCGATCTCCGCCGTCGACAGCCCGCCCAGCAACCGGAGCGTCAGAGCGACCCGCGCCTCCATCCGCAGCGCCGGATGGCAGCACGTGAAGATGAGCCGCAGCCGATCGTCCTCCACCACCGGCGCCCCGACGGGCTCCGCCGCGTTGAGCAGCACGGCCTGCGCGTACTTCCCGGCCCGCGCGGCCTCCCGCCGCAGCCGGTCGATCGCCTTGTTCCGCGCCGTCGTGATGATCCACCCCGCCGGGCTCGCCGGAACCCCCTCCACCGGCCACCGGCGCACCGCCTCGGCGAACGCCTCCTGGACGGCCTCCTCGGCGACGTCCACATCGCCGAACACCCGGACCAGCACGGCCACCGCGCGCCCGTGCTCCTCCCGGAAGACCCGCTCGATCACCCCTCGCCGAGGAACGGCCGCACCTCGATCGGCAACCCGGTCACCTGCGTGAACCTGGCAGCCACCTTCAGCGCCGCGTCCAGGTCCTTCACCCTGACGATGGCGAGGCCCCCGACGTGCTCCTTGCCCTCCGTCCACGGCCCGTCCGTCGCGATCACCTCGTCCCCCCGCATGCAGACCACGGTGCTCGCCTCCGGCTGGTCCAGCCCCCGCCCGAACACCCAGCACTCCTGCCGCTCCAGATCCCGCCGAACCTCGGCGAGCCGCGCCATGATCGGCTCCAGCACCTCCGGCGGCGGCACCTCCCCCACCGGCTGGATGATGTTGAGCACGTAGGACTTCATCTCTCCTCCTCCACGACCACCAGCACCCCTGCCCCCACTCCTTCCCCGCGACGCCCGCCCGTGCGCACCCGGCGCCCCGCCCCCTACACGAACGAGTCCCCCCGCAGATCGACACCCACCCCAGAAAACCTCCCCGGATCCCCCCGAGCCCCCAAGTCGACTACGATGCGGGACGAGCCCGCCGGCGTAGCTCAATTGGCAGAGCATCTGTCTTGTAAACAGAAGGTTAGGGGTTCAAGTCCCCTCGCCGGCTCCCAGCTCAAAGCCCCCTTCCCAGCCTTGGAAGGGGGCTTTTGCTAACGGGTTTGCTAACAGCCGACTACGCCGCGCCGTCGATCCTGTCGGCGAAGATCGTGGCCGCTTCGGCGAGCTGCTCGTTGACGACGTGCGCGTAGACCCGCAGTGTGATCGCCGGGTCAGCGTGCCCGAGTCGAGCGGCGACCACGTGGACGGGAACGCCCGCCAGGAGCAGAGTCGTCGCGTGGACGTGGCGGAGGTCGTGCAGTCTTGCATGGGGGAGAGGCGTAATGCCGTCCGCCGCGTTGTGCTCTCTGATCAGAGTCGCCATCAGGGACGAGACCGTGTCAGGGTGCACCGGCTCACCCCATCCCGTGGCGAACACGTGGCCGTCTTCGGCGCCCTTCCAGAACTCACCGGCCTTGAGCTTGTCGGCGAGCTGGCGCTTGCGGTGCGCCTTGAGGACGTCGACCGTGCTGGGGTCGAGGCTTACGAGACGGGACCGGCCGCTCTTGGTCGTCCCCTCGATGCGCTCGCCGGCGACGAATCCCACCGACCCCTTGATGTGGATCGAAGCCCCGTCGAGGTCGACGTCCGGCCACCGCAGGTTGAGCAGCTCACCGCGCCGAGCACCGGTGTAGGCGGCCAAGTGGAAGAACGCCGACAGCCGATGGCCCTCAACGGAGACGAGGAAGGCCCGGAGCTGCGCAGGCGTCCAGACCTTCCCGGGCTCACCGTGATGGAGCCGAGGCCGCTTCGCGCGTTCCGTGGGGTTGGACGCGATCAGCTCATCAACCCGGACAGCGTCGCCGAACGCCTTCCGGAGCACCGAGTGCACGTGGGCGACCGTCCGAGGCGAGAGGCCCGCACCCTTTCGACCTCCCACGGTGACGAGGTCGCGGTAGAGCTTGGTGATCTGGCCGGGGCGAACGGCTTGGAGCCGCAGGCCGCCAATGTTGGGCCGGACGTGCCGGTCGATCAGGTAGCGGTAGTTGGCGAGGGTCTTGGGCTTGATCTCGACCGCGTGAGCGTCGAGCCACTCGCCCAGGTACTCACCCACGGTGATGGCGTTGCGGTCGATGTACTCGCCCCGCCGCGCCCTCACACGTGCCTCGTCGCGCGCTTCCTTGGCGGCGTCTTCGGTCGGGAAGCCGCCGACCCATTTGGGTTTTGAGACGCCGGTTTCGGGGTCCGTGACGCGGATGACATAGGACCAGGTCTTGCCCCGCTTCATCACGCCGTCACGAAGCTTGGACTTGCCGGGTCGGCGTGGCTCTTCGGGGTTGGCGAGGGCGGTCTTTGCCATCAGGCTGCCTCTTCCATCAGGGCGTTGACGTAGTCGTTGAGGGCGTTGAGCGGGATGCGGCGCGCTCCGTCGATGCGGACGGAGCGGATGGCGCCGGAGGCGAGGAGTTCGTAGAGCTTGCTGCGGGAGATGGACAGGGCTTTGGCGGCTTCGGGGACGGTCAGCAGGAGCTTGGGCACGCGAAACTCCGTTCATCGGTGGTGAGGGCCGGCATGGGCTTGCCGGTGAGTGCGGCGGTGAGGAGTGCTTCGCCGGGTGTCATGCCTTGGCCGAGGTAGCGCCAGTGGGCGACGACGAGGACCTGGTCGTCATCGAAGGGCAGTCGGCCAGTCGAGATGTCGTCGTGTTGGTGCTGGTTGTGCTCGATACGTGCCGCGCGCAGCGCGCCGAGGGTGGTGGAGTACCGGCGTGACTTGGTGGAGAAGTGGCCGCGGAAGCCGAGCATGTGAGCCCACTCGGCGAGCCGCAGCCCCGCGAACTCCTCCAGCGCCCCCAGGCGGAGACACTCGGCGATGAGCCGCCGCGCGTGGCCGCTTACAGGCAGGTCAGCCAGGTCGTCAGTCGGCCGGATGCGGCGGTCGAGAGTGCCGACGCATTCGGCGGCTTTGGTGGCGTACTTGGCGATGTAGCCCGCCACGGCGGTATCGGTCAGTTCCCCTGTGGTGGTGATCGGTCGGACGTCGACCTGTGAGCCCCAGGCATGCGTCAGGGCCGGGACACCGCCCGCTGCCGGAGTTGAGACGGTGACCGCGCTCGCTGCGTGGTCGACGGCCGCCTTGAGGAGGGCGAGGGTTGCCCAGGATGGCGGGGATGCGTGGGGGCCGCCGGGTCCGTCGAGGCGGATGACGGCGTGGAAGTGGACCAGGCCGCGCCGCTGATACTCGGCGACCTTGGCGAACGACACCGTCAGCACGTCCCGCAGGTCGGCCACGCGCAGGCCCGCCGACCGGGCGACGTACCGCCGGAAGGCCAGGGCGAACCGGCGCCACAGCTCAGGAGCGTGGGCGTTCCAGAGCACCGCGCCCGCGTATTCGAAGCAGTCCGGGCAGATCGGTTGCCCGAGACGCGGGTCTCCCTCGCCGTGCCGGACAGTGCAGGAGACCGGCCGCCCATGTGGACACATCCCGCCATCACGCCGGGGACGGCAGGCCACCACACCGCCGGCCTTGCCGGTACGCCGGGAATGGACGGCACCGAACGAGGGCGCGGTGAGCGTGACGAACGCCGCCGGATGAGTGCTCACGGTGCCCGGGACGCCCTTGCCGCCGACCAGGCCCGCGCGGACGAGCTGGTAGGTGTCGGCGCGGTAGGTCTCAGCGCAGGCCGGGCACCGTGAGGCCCGCCGGGTTTTGCACGCCACCCGCAGCGCCCCGCCGGGCTCTTGGGCGGTGGAGTAGTGGCGGAGGATCTCGCCGGTCTGGGGGTCGAGGTGGGTGACGCGGCCGCGGAGGTGGACGGGTTGGGCGCAGCCGCCGGTGGAGTGTGCGCGGCGGGCCCAGGCGCGGAAGTCGGCGCGGTTGTACCGGTTGGCCATGTCACGCGCGGCCACACCGTTAATGAGCGGAGCGGGGGCGGGATCGGGCACGATGAACGGGTCTCCTGCCTGTCTGTGGGATGGGCGGGTGATGGGCCCGGCGTGGCCGCACTTGCTTGCCGGCGACGGCGGCCACGCCGGGGACTACAGGGCCGACACCAGCAGCGAGAGCGCGTCGGCGAGCAGGGCCAGGCCCTCGAAGACAGCGCGGAGGGCCTGCGCGGCGGATCCGGGATGCCGGAGGGCGAACAGGCCCAGGACCAGCCAGAAGCAGGTGAAGGCGCAGCGGCGCAGGAACATCGGGTGCCCCTTCTGTCAGGTGTGGCCGTGGCCGTTGCAGTCGGAGCAGGTGGACCCGTCGGAGGCGACCCCGCCCCCGCCGCACGTCCCGCACACCCAGCCCACGACCAGCCGAGCGAGCGGGGCGAGCGCGCGGGAAGGCGCCGAGTACTGGTCGGCGGTCATCAGGCCGCCCGTCCCTGGTCGCCGTTCTGGTCGGGGTCGAGGCGGATGTTGTGGCGGTAGCTGGTGTAGGCCTCGTATTCGTCCTGGCGCCGCTGGGGGACGTGGACGATGCCGTAGGTGATGCGGCCGAAGGTCTTTTCGGCGCTGTAGTGGCCGCCGTCGGCGCGCTTGTCGATGACTTCGGCGCCGAGCAGCGCGGCGACCTGGTCGACCATGGCGACCGCCGCGGCCTCGTCCTCGGCGCGGGCGTAGACGTTGTACTCCCTGCCGTACTCATTGACCGGGACGGCGGGGTTGGCCTCCAGGAAGTCGGCCAGGGCGCGAAGCCCGGCGATGGTCTGATGGCGGGCAAACAGGTCACCGGGCACCAGCAGGGACATGTGACCGGTCGGGTTGGTGTGGGCGGTCATGGCGGGTTCCTCCAGCGGGTCAGGAGACGGACGCGGTTGCGTGGGGCTGTTCGGTGCGGAGTTGGCGGAGCAGGTCTGAGGCGAGTTGGTTGGAAACGCCGAGCCGTGCGCGCAGCGCGTCACGAGTGATCGGCCGCCCGTGGCGGGCTTCGTGCTCGGAGGCGACGCGGCGAGCGAACTCGACCAGCGGAGCCGCCGGAGCGGGAGCAGACGAGGGCACCGCGGATTCCTCGGAGGCCGGAACCGGGGCCGGGGCCGGGATAGAGGTCTGGCCGTCCTGCTCGTCGCGGTCACCGTTGCGGGGTTCGTCCTGGGCAGCGGGGACGGTGGGGCGTTCGTCCTCCCACACCACCCACGGAGACGACGCCGAGGACGAGCCGGACGAGGACGCGGACGAGACGACCGGGGCAGGATCGGGACGGCCGAAGGACTCAGGGACGGGTGGGGTGTGCGCCGCCGCGCGGGTGCCGGCCTTTCGGCGTTCCAGCATCGACACCGCGACCAGGAACGCGCCCGCCGGAGTCCCGGCAGTGATCCAGCCCCAGACCGACGGGTCGGCTTGGGCGAGGTTGGCGGCCAGCGACAGCAGGATCCCGCCGACCAGGACGACGGTCGGCCACGACAGCCGTCCGGTGTCTCGGCCGGTGTTCTTGTCTCGCTGGCGTTCCGCGGCGGCCATGACGCAGGTCAGGTCGATGCAGACCGCGATGGCCCAGGCCATCCACCCCCGCTGACCGTGCTCGGTCGCGGTGTCACGGATATGGGTGAACGACCCCGCCGCCGCGATCCCGGCCAGCACCACCACCGGCGCCGAGTCGGCCACCGCCCCGGCAAGTCGCCGCATCACGCCGCCCGCCGGGAAGTGACGAGGGCGAGCAGCGCGACCAGTTCGGCATCACAGGTGTGCGCGTCGGCCCAGGTGTCGACCTCGCCGGACCGGGACGAGGTGAACGACTCGGTGCAGGAGCCACAGACCGCGACGTCCAGGCTCCGCAACTCGTCACACACGACGCGCACCGGCTGGCGGCTCGACGAGGACGAGAGGGCGGACGGCCGGGACGATGCCGGGGCCGAGGCGGACAGGACGGGGACGGGCCGAGGACGAACGACGAGGACGCGGGTAGCCACGAGAGCCTCCAGGACCGGTTTCGGACATGGGTCGGGTAGGGACGTGGCGCGATCAGGGCTCACGCCGAGCCGGGAAAGAAGGGGGCGTCTACGCTGCGGGGCGGACGACCGGGGCGGAGCCGACGAGGGTCTCCCAGTCCGGGGTCTGGTGCGCGTAGTCGCGCGCGGCTTGTTCGGCCTCGTGTTCGGGGACGTAGACGGACCGGGCGCGGTGCCATGAGCCGTCTTGGCCGGCGACGATGCACACGCCGGGAGTCTCGGCGGGGATGGCGCGGGCGGCGTCCAGGGCGGCGGGGTCGAGGTCGCCGAGGGCCATGTTCGCCGTCTCCGGGTCGTTGACGTGGTGGCACACCCGCCCGGACAGTTGGGCGCGTAGCGCGGTGACGCCGGGGCCGAGGTCGGAGCCGACGCGTTGCCCGCAGACGACTAGGTAGACCGCGAACGCCCGCCCGAGCTGAGCGACCCGCAGGAGCGCGGTAGCGGTCTTGGCTACCTCGTCTTTCTCGGACTTGTCGGCCATGAGGAACAGTTCGGCGACCTCGTCCACCAGGACCACGATGGGCATCGGCCGCAGGTCCTCCGGCAGCGTCCACACGTTGCGCGCACCGTGCGCCCGGCAGAGTGCCATGCGGTTCTCGACCTCGCCCACCAGGTCGACCAGCAGATCCACCGACTCCTTGCGGGTCGTGGCCAGCGCCGAGAGCCGAGGCGCGTACGGGGTGAATTCCACGCCGCCTTTGAGGTCGAAGCCCGCGAGGGCGACCGGTTGCGGCGCCAGTCCCTTGAGCAGGGCGTTGGCCAGGTTCGACTTACCGGACTGTGTCGCGCCGACGTTGAGCCAGTGCGGCACCGCGCGAAAGTCGATCACCCAGTCACGGCCGTTCTCCAGCTTCCCGGGACGCACGGTCAGCAGCTCACCGGTTTCCGGCGCGGTGACCACCTCGACCAGCGGGTCACGCATCGTGGCCCACAGCGTCACCGAGCCGGGCCGCACGTCGACCACCCGGACCGAGTGGACGCGCCAGGCGTGCGCGATCCCCTCCGCGGCTTTCTCGTAGTCGGCGGGGACTTGGCCGTCGTGCAGGCGCAGCCGCATTCGCCATCCCAGCCGGGTAGGGCGCAGGATGCCGAGGCGGGGCGAGCGCTCGACGTCGACCCGCCGCACCCGCCGCTTGTGCTCGACCACCGTCGCCGCAGAACGCGAGGCAGGCCCGACCACTGGGATGGCGTCCAGGGTGAGGCGGAATCGCCGCCGGTTGCGGGTGAGCTTGCAGCCCGAGGCGACGTGATGCCACGTCAGGTAGACCAGCACCGCCCGGGCCGGGAATCCGACGCCGTACCAGAACGACACCGGGTGGAACCGGCGCCAGGCCCAGAGCCCGGCCGCCGCAGCGGCCAGGACCCCGAGCACCAGGACGAAGTCAGTCATGACGGCCGCCCCGTTCAGGCCACGCCCGCCGGAGCGGACGAGTCCGAGGAGACGGGGACGACGCGAGTAGCGCGGAAGGCAACGCCCCACCGCTTCTCGCCGCCGAGAACCGCCTCCCAGGGGAACGCGACCAGCCCGACCGGCGTCACGACCTCCCCGATCGTCACCGACTGGTCGCCGGTCACCGCGACATTGAGCAGGTCAACCCGCCCCATCGCGTCGGCGGCCGACAGGCCGACCGTGAACACCGTGTGTCCGTCACGGTCGACCTTGACTTCACCCGTCTCCTGGTTGAGCACCTTCGGACGCGGCGCGGACACGCACACGAAGGTGAGGGCGGAGACGTCGACAGGAATGTTGCGCATGCTGAGTACACCTCTCGTCCGCCTGCTGAACAGGCGTTACGGACCGAAGGGAGCACACGCCATCAGGACGAACGAGGTAGCATCGAAGCGCCAACTAGGGTGCTAACCGCATCCGGCCTGGGCGGGTCTCCCGCTCAGGCCACTTTCACTAGTGGCCTGTTTCGCCGTCCAAGAGCGGCCTTCCCGCCCCTGAAACACGAAGAGCGTTCGTGTTGGGCCTTCACCTCCATCAGGAGTGCTTCAGCGTCAACACGAACGCTACCCGGTACTCAGAGTTTCTACTAGTACTTGGAGTACTAGAAGACGTACTTTTTCTACGCGCCCACCCTCTCCGCGAGTTCTCGCAGGTCGGACGAGGGCGGATCCTGCATAGTCAGCAGATCGGACACGACCTGACGCACGACCCGATGGTTCCGTACCTGCTCCGGCGTGATCGACTCCGCCTCCAGCAGGGCCGCGACAGCCCCATCGACCTGCCGCCGCTGGGCGTGAGCACGCGCGAGGTCGACTTGCAGCCTTGCCCGGCGCTCGCGAGACAACGTCGAGGTATCGACTTCGCTCCCGGCCCGAAGGGCGTGGCCGGCGTCTCCCAGCTCTACCGCCACGGTGACCTCATGCAGGACGACATTCGCCGGGCCGAACTCGGTGTTGTAGTCGTTGCGACCGCTCCCGAGCCGTTCCGCGACCTCACGAGCCCGCGCCAGGTGCTCATACGCCACGTCCGCCTGATTGAGCCGAGCCGCGGCCATGGCCCGCTGCAACGTCAGCCCACCCCACAGAGACATGGCTTCCGGCTTGCCCTGGTCGACGAGGAACCACAGCGCCTCAGTTGCCGTCCGGGCGTTCTCCTCGGCCTGGTCGAACTGCCGCGCTCCCAGGAAGACGAACCCGAGCCGGAAGGCGCCGGCGGCCATCATCAGCGGATCGCCCGCGCGCTCGGCCGCGACGATGGCGCGGTCAGCGGCGATCCACGACGCTTCCGGTTCGTTGAGCTTGGACAGGGCCGCCGAGCAGGCTTGATAGGTCGCCGCCAGCAGGTTGAACAGCTCTGCCCGCCGCTCCTCCGGCGCCGACCGCACCGCGGTTTCCAGCGCTGGCACCAGGCCCCGGAGCAAGTCAGCCAGTTCTACATAGTGGCTCTCATGCGCCAGTTCCCAAGCCCGGTCCACCCGCGGCTTGATCTCCGCCGTCGGCGGGACGGGAGCCGAGTGCAGCATGGCCCGAAGCGAGTGAGCACCCGACAACACCAGGCGCAGCCCGGCCGACCCCGGCATTTCCTCACTCGACGCGGCGACAACCGGAGCTTCGGCCGCCAACTCCGAGAGCGGAAGCTCCAGCACCTCGGCGACCTTCTCCAAGACCGACATGCGGTCGACCTTGCGCACGCCGCGCTCGACCTGGGAGACCCAGGCAACGGACCGATCGATCAGCCGCGCCAGCTCAGGCTGAGACAGCCCTCGCCGCTTGCGCTCCTGAGCGATCCGTCGTCCGAGCGCCCTTTGATACTCAGTGCTCACCCTGTCGTTCCCTTGCCTACCTGTAGGCCCAACCAGTCGACCTCCACCGAGGCGAGCAGGTCATCACGGGCACCGAGGAACCGCCGAACGTGGTCCTGCTCCTCGTGCGCGTCGAAGGCCGCCCGGTCCCGATACAGCTCATAGAAGATCCTCTGCAGCGGCTGCCCGTCGACCTCGTGCACCGCGTAGATCAGCGTGCCCGGCTCTTCCGTTTCGATCTTGCCGATCGTCTCGGAGACCAGCTGGTCGAACTTACCGGCGCTCTCTTCGTCCTTGCAGGTGAACCGGACCATCAAGCCGAACATCGGCACCCTCCTTCGTCGCCTCTACGAGATCAGTACTTATTGTGCGGCGCAAGTACGCGAAGTGACTTGTACTTGAAGTACTGTACCCGTACTTTGAATGCCAATCCAGGTTGATGGAGCTCTGACCAGCAAGATCACCGCGATGAGCTGGCCGACCAACCTCGCAGAAGACCGTCCGAAGGAACCCTTATGCCCGTTCCCCCAGACGCCCCGACGCCGGACGCGACAGACACCCATCCACGTCCACCGGGCGGCAACCCACGCGAATGGCGAGACGCAGCACTCGCCTTGATAGCCGCCCTGGATCAGCGCGGCTTAACCGCCAAGCCATGGGGACACGGCGCGGTGATGGCCGTGAACCTCGCAGGGGAGCCGGCACCCGACAACGCCCTGGGCCAGGCGCTGAGCCCCGGCCTGCGCCAAGAGGTCAGGTGCCACCCGCACACCCCCGACCACGAGCTGTGGTGGCACTGGGTCTGGTCCGGCCCGACCCGCGGCTCCGAACCGGAGCTGGAACCGCTGTGCCCACTGTGGGAGACCGAGCTGGCCGCCGACCGGATCGGACGCGTCCTCGCCCTCACCAAGGAGAGCGACGCATGATCGACGAATCCGCCGTGACCCTACGCCTATGGGGACGCCGAGCCCGCCGCTTCGTCCGCTGGTTCGCCACCAGAGACCGCCAGGACCGCAAGGCCATGTGGCACCTAGACCGCCTCGCCGAGGCACTCGCCGCCCAGGGATGGCGCACATACCGCCGCTTCTACGTCTCCCCGGCAACCCTGCGCGTCGGCCCCACCAAGCACGCGCCGGCCATCGAGGAACTCAGCGCCACCCACTTCGGCCGATGGGTCTACCTCACCCGCAGCAACCCCCAACCCATCCCCTGCGCCGACCTGGACCAGGCGGTCACCGAGGTCGAGCGCATCCTGTGGGGCCGGCTCCACCAGCCGAGGCCCGGGAAGGCCCGACGCCATGAGCGGCAACGCTGAGACCATGCGGGCCGCCCGAGTCCTCGCCGAGATGTTCCCCGGAGTCCAAGCCTGGTACGGCGAGGCGACGGGGGAGTGGTGGGCGATGGTCTCGCTACCGACCGGGGACCGCCTACTGTCGGCCCCCGACGTTCACCAGCTGCGCGAGCAGATCACCCACACGAAGGCGTGGCCATGGCATCAGAGGTGAACACCGCCGACCACTTCCCGCACCACCCAGGCATCACCGCTCGATGCCCGACAACCTGTCTCGGCGTCCACACAGTCGGCGACATGGTCACCCTCCTCACCACAGCCGCCCGCACAGCATCCCCAGACGTAGCCCACCCTGGCGAACCCCAGCAGCGCGCCCGGCACACAGGGAGCTGCCCCCTGTCCTGCCTTCACCTGTCCGTCAGAGTCGCCAACGCCCTCAAGTACGCCGACACCCCACCGCGGACCATCGACGCCCTACTCCACATGATCCGAACCGATCAACTGACCGAAGTCCGCAACATCGGCCGCCGCAGCCTCGCAGAAGTCCACCAGGCCCTCACCGCCACAGGCTTCGACGTCCGCCACACCAACCTGATCTAGATCCGCACCCGGCCCCTGAGCTCTGCCGTCACAAGGTCCCTGACCAGGCAACCCAGGGGCCGACGCATGTCCAGAAGCCAAGATCATCAGAGGGCCCCGCCCGCCGGATGAGAACTTTCTCTACGTCTTCAAGGGCGCCCGCTACGCGGCCGCCAGCGGCCGCCCGCCCCGGCGCGCCGGGCATGCGGCCTGTCCCGTCCGGTCCCGCCGCACCGGCGCGCCCGTCCGCATAACCGTGGGAGGCCAGAGTCAATGGGACCGCAAGGAAAAATGGATGGTCAGGTACTAGTCGATTACTTCGGTAGGGATTTCGCAAAAAGTCCCTGCGGCCAAGTCCTTGTTCGCACAATCTCGCCCTTTTGTGCCACCTCTAAGATTCGCCAAGTGGATCACTTGTAACGGCAGAGCCCCTTGTCAGGGCGACCAAAAGGTCCGAAGAAGGTGCCCCTCTTCTGATTGTCAATGGTTGATTCTGACCGGCGATCCATCAATAGACTTCCGAACACAGTTCTTCGGCTATTGCATACAAGGCTGCCGGATCGATCCTAATAAGAGCTTCCAGAGGAACTTTCCAGTCTGCAAGAGACCAGGCTTCGGCGACAAGTCGCCGGGCTGAATCGATATCCGCGCTCTTGGCAAAGGCCGCTAGTGATCGGCCGCGCTGTTCGGGATCCGAAATTCTGCGCGTTAGGGTCTCTGCGCGGTCAAAGTCGCCGGTTTGAGCTGCCAGATACACCAGATCCACCAGCGCCTCCCCTTCTTGATAGGAGCCGTTCATGGTATGAATTAGATTCTCGGCTCGGTCGAAGTCGCCGGTCTTGGCTATCGCATTCACCAGATCCGTCAATATATCATCCCGATCGGAAAGGTTAATGATGGAACGTGTAAGCTTTTCGGCTTGATCGAAGTCACCGGTTTTAGTCAGCATAAGCACTACTTCCCTCAGCGCCAGCGCTTGATGGGGAGACACGGTGATGGTGCGGGTTAGCCTCTCTGCCCGGTCGATGTCGCCGGTCTTAACCACCATGCGTACCAATTGTGTCAGCGCTTGCCCTTGATGGTGAGAGTCAGTGATGGTGCGGGCTAGCTTCTCTGCTCGGTCGATGTCGCCGGTTTCGACTATTGCTTTCACCATATTTGCGAGAACTGGCCCACGCTCGTAGAAGTCGGTGATGGGGCGGGTTAGGGTTTCGGCGTAACTAGAATTGCCGGTCTGAGCCACCGCCTCCGCCAATTTAGCCAGTGCTTGGTTCCGCACTTCGTGGTCAGCGATGGTACGAGCGAGAACTTCAGTTCTTTGAGCCAAGATCGTGGCTTGACCAGGGCTACCCGCACTAGCTACCGCAGATACCAGTTCGGTCAGCGCTTTTGCTTGATGGAAGGGGTCTGCGATGAAGTCGGTTAGGGTCTCGGCTCGGTCGAAGTCGCCGGTCCTGGCTATCGCTTTCAGTAGCCCTGTCATCGCTTGAGCTTGGTAGTGGGGGTTGGTGATAGTACGGGTTATGTTTTCGGCTCGGTCGAAGTCGCCGGACCTGGACATCACATCCGCCAGGTTCATCTTCGCCCGAGCCTGTGCCTCGGGGTCAGTGATGGTACTGGCTAGGGCCGCAGCGCGATCGAAGTCACGGGTATGGGCTACCACGTGCGCCAAATCGGCAAGAGCCTGCGCTTGATGGTAGGGGCTGGCGATGGTGCGAGTCAGAGTCTCCGCGCGGTCGAGTCCATAGTTCTGGATCACTGTGTACACCAGTCCGGCAAGCGCCTGTCCTTGATGATCCGGGTTGGGAATGGCACGGGCCAAGGTCTCAGCTCGGTCGATGTCGCCCCCCTCAGCCACCATGCGCACCAAGTTAATTGCCTCTCGGGCCTGCTCCTTGGGAGCAGTAGCAGTGCGGGCGAGATTTTCGGTTTCATAAGCCAATGTCTTGGCGCGGTCGAGGGCGCCAGCCTTAGCTGCCGCGTATACGAGATCAGTCAGCGCTTGCGTCCGTAGATAGGGATTGCTGATGGTGTGGACGAGAGCTTCAGCGTGGTCAAAGTCACCGGTTTTTGCCACTGCATTCGCCAGAGCCCCCACTATGTGACCCTGCCCGTCGGAGACGGAGTCGATGAAGGCCTCAGCACGGCCGAGATCGCCAGCTTCAGCAATTACATAAACATAGTTCGCCAAAGCCAAGTTGCGGTAGGAGGTTGACTTGTCGATGGTACAGGCAAGAGCCTCGGCGTAGTGGAGGTCGCCAATCCGGGCAACCGCGTACACCAGTTCCGCCAGTGCCCAACCCTGCAGACCAGGGCTGGTGATGGTAGAAGCGAGTTCTTCGGCTTGCGAGGTCAATATCTTGGCACGGTCGAGGTCGCCAGTCTGGGCAGCCACAGCTACTAGCTTCGCCAAAGCCACGCTGTGGTAAGAAACGGAGTTGGTGATGGTGCGGGCGAGAGCCTCAGCGTGGTCGAGTTCACCAATCTGGGCGAGCGTGTACACCAGGCATGTCAGCGCCCAGGCCTGATGGTCCAAGACACCAATAAGGGCGGCGAGACCTTCGGCTTGGTGGGCCAAGGTTTTGGCGCGGTCGAGGTCGCCGGCTCTGGCTACCTCGTACACCAGATTCGCAGGAGGCCAGCCCTGATGGTCGGGATAGGTGAAGCCGACGAGAGCCTCAATCTGGGACGTCAAAATCTCGGCACGATCACGGTTGCCTTCTACGATGGCCTGGGGCACAAGATGGGTCAGCGCATGAGCTTGCTGATTAAGATCGATAATGGAGCGGGCGATTTCTTCAGCATGCTGGAGGTCGCCGGTCTTGGCCACCTCGTGTACTAGGTAGGCCAACGCCTGTCCCTGGCGGTCAACGTGGGTGATAGAGCGGGCGATTTCTTCAGCATGCTGGAGGTCGCCGGCCTTGGCCACCTCGTGTACTAGGTAGGCCAACGCCTGAGCTCGGCGGTCAACATGGGTGATGGAGCGGGCAAGTGCCTCAGCACGGTTAGTGTTACCCAGTAGAGACCAGGCTGCGGGCAGATGTTCCGGAATGTGTAGGTTGCGCTGTCGGAGATTGTCCCGAGTAATAGCCAGGCGCCAAATCACTACAAGGTCCGGTTGATCGTTAGCGCAGAGCGCTTGTTGTGCCGCATAAATCTCAGTTAGGGAAGTGTGGTCACCCCCGCTTACGTCTAGCATCCGATTATGTCGTGCACCATCCAAGCAACAGTCGATCATTCGGGGCAGATCTCCGGATGCGCGCAGCATAGGATAATAACCGCGTAGCAGATACTCGGGAGTTCCTTCAGGCCATAGCTGATCTCGATAGGACTGAGCCCAGACATGCAATCGCTGTCGGTATCCCTCCAGCCGCGTCGAGCCCAACCGTTGAGTGGCCATAGTTTGGAGCTCTTCATGTGCCAGTACGTACATATCTGGCGCATTCGAGGGTGCCCAATGACTCGTGTGGGTCTTGAAAGTTCGTCCAGATGCGGTCGACAGATGATCAGTGATCTCCCACTCGGACCGTCCGGTAAGCGCTGCTAGGTCAGGTCCTGACAGGCCGCCACCTGCTGCAGTTACCAAACCAAGTAGATCCTGCTCCGCAAGAGAACCTTGAAGAAGATGTTTAAGTTCCCGTACCGCAGCATCCTTGATTACCTTCGCTGCTGGTGACGGCTTCAGTGGCCGGACGATACGGCGATCGCGCAGCGGATGCCCTTCGGGCACGTCGGAAGGCACAGGGGGATTAGGGCGCCCAGTCACAACTACCCGGGTGCCCTCAGGGAGCCTGTCGGGCAGCAACGCGGCGATACTGTGTGCGTCCGGCCCGGCAGTAACACCGCGATCCTCGTCCAGTCCATCAACCACCAGTGTCAGCCAGCGCCCATGCTCCCGGCATCGGTTGGCAGCTCGGTCCAGTAGACCCAGTAGATGCGCCTCGCGGGTGGATTCATTCAGATATGGGGGAACCGGCTCTTCGGCAATCTCCGCGAGCTGCTCCAGCATCACGTCTGCAAACGCCACTCGGTTATTGTGGCCGCTGAATCGTGCGGTGGTGAAGAATGACGCTATCTGCACCTGCGGCGGTGGATGCAGTACGAACCAAGCCATCAAGGCCGACTTGCCCGACCATGCTGGCGCCTGCCACCATACCCAACATCTGCCTTCGGAACGAGTGCAGAAATCCGCAAGTTCGGCCAATTCTACTTCGCGACCTTGCAATTGGCCGGAAAAGATTCTTTCTACCTGCTTGATATATGCCGACCGTGCTACCGGCAGCGAACCCAAGTGCACATCGCCAACATGGATACCTGAACTAGCGAAGCCACCGGAGTATGCGGTAGCGGCACCCGAATCCTTCACTGAACTGCGCACGTACTCCATCGACCTTCTCCGTGGTTTGCCCAGCCATCCCGGGCGCTCAGGTTAGATCCACGCCCGTGGACGCCTGCCCGTTGTCGGATGCCTCGGCGTCTCCGCTGTGCTCCACGATGGCATCAGACGGCTCACTGGCCGGACTCCGCACCCCCGTAGACGCCCTGCCACCTCGTGTAGCAACGGCACGCCCCGAATCCCGCACACGGACCTGGGCGCGTGACGACCGAGCCAACACGGCCCACACCGCTACTCCCACCGCGGCCACACCTGCCAGCGCCGAAACCGATGTAGCCAACTTGTTGGCCCTATCCCACTCAAGTACGGCTAGCACCACGGCCAGGACGGTCACGCCTAGGCATGTTGCCACCAACACCCATCGACCATTGCTCATGACAAACAAGTATCGCCTCAGAGGTCGCTCGCTCAGTAGCTAGCGGCAACTAACCGGTTGTGGACAGGCGCAAGAGCAAGTCGACAAGTTCGAGACTGCCCAGCAGCTGCTGTCTGCAAGGCGGTTTCTACCTCTGAGGCGGACGAGCTGCACCGAACGGTGGGAACCCTGAAGGCAGGGTCGGCCACCAAGGCAACCCGCCCACACACACTAAGCAACGCTGATCTCGGTGGACGAAGTGGCACTAGGCCGGTCGCCGCCCCGGAAGTGGGCGATGGCTCAGCCAGACTCGGTTGAGCGAGCTCGAAGCGGGGGCCTCGCGGCCCCCAGCCCCCCGCGGGCCGGAGGGCACGCCCGCGCGAATCTGTCTGTCACAGCGTCTCGTCGTTCGCGCGGGCGCACCCTCCGGGACGGGCGTGGGTGCTAACGGTGGTGCTAACAACGGGGTCGGATGATCTTGGACGGGTGTGGACGCCCGGGAGGTTGCGACGCTGGTCAGCGGGCACTTGGGGACACGCCTGGACGTCGCTGATCTCGCTTGTAAACAGACGGCAGTTGGTGGAGCGTGGCTGGCCGCGGGAGGTGGACACGTAGGATCTGCGCTCGTGGCCCCGTTCGAAGATGTCAAAGCCTCGTTCTGGGGGACTGGTGACTATGGGGTTCAGCCGCCCTTGGTGGCGGGGGCGATCGAGGAGGCCGAGGGCCTGCTTGGGGTGAGGCTTCCCCAGGCTCTGCTTGATCTCCTGGGGGTACAGAACGGTGGTCCGGTGGCCGACGCTTGGAACGCCTTCCCCACGGACCAGCCCAACTCATGGAGTCCCACTCACGTCCCCTTGGCCGAGCTGTTCGGGATTGGTCGCCGTGAAGGCACGTTGTCTCTCCTCGATACCCCGTACTTGGTCCAGGAGTGGGACTTGCCGTCTCCAACCGTTCTCTTGTCAGGTGATGGGCACTACTGGGTAGCGCTGGACTACCGCGCAAGCGGGCGACAGGGCGAGCCGTCTGTCGCCTGGATCGATGCCGATCTAGAAACTGAACTCTGGCTGGCGGCAGACTTCCGATCGTTTGTCCAGAGGCTGGTTCCTGCCGCCCGCTAGCTCGTGTGCCGGATGCGGGCCGAAGTTCGGCGGCAAGGCGCAGGTCAGGGGAGTTGGGCGGTGGGACTGTAACCGTCTGCCCAGTCGGGCGGACCCGCGTGGCATCACTGGTGAGCCCAGCCCTCAGAGGTCGGCGGAGGCCGTGAGTGGGCGAGAAGTACAGCACGGAAGTACCGCAACAGAGGCTTACGGCTGCTGGCATCGGCGACCAGGCGCACACGGGTCTGCCTGCGGTTCGAGTGGGGATCCTGGTACTGCCGGTCTTTTGTGAACAGAAGGTAGGGGTTCAATTTCCTTCGTCGGCTACCAGTTCAAGGCCCCCTTCCCGGTGTTGGAAGGGGGCTTGTGCGTCACCGTGAAAGCTACGGGATTCAGCTGTTGGGCAGAGCGCCGCTCATGGCTTTGGCTGTCGCGCGCATGTCGTCCACGGTCAGGTGACCGTAGGTGTCTTTCGTGATGGCGATGCCCGTGTGACCGAGGATCTCTGAGACCACGCGTAGCGGCGTGTCTTGCGTGTGCATCAGCGAGGCTCCCGAGTGGCGCAGCTCATGCGGATGCCAGTGACCGAGGCCCGCCCGCTGGGAGAACGTGTGCGAGAAGTTGTCCGGGTCGGTGGGGGTGGGCACCTCGGACGGGAAGATCAGCTCGTGATCCTGCCAGGCTTGGCCGAGCGCGAGCCGTGCCTTCGCCTGCTCGGCGTGCGGCGTGCGGCGTGCTCACGATCTCTGGCGTGAGCACGAGAGTCCGCCGTGACTTGGTCGTCTTCAGCTTGCTGAGCACGATGCGCGTCTTGCGGCCGCTGTTCTCTTCCGGGAATTTGCGGCGTATCTGGCCTCTCGCTTTGCGTTCCAGAGCCGATCGACCTTGGCCACCGTGAGCTTCTTGCAGCCCAACGTCGGCACCAGGTGCAGACGGACCATGTCGGCGTAGTCGTCTTCCGTGGACTCTGCCAGAGTGCCCGGTAGGTTCACCGACACCCAGCGTTCAAGGAACGCCTTCATTGTGATCCGGTCGTCCGGCACCGTGCCCGTATCGACTGCCTCGCGGACCTCCTCCGGTCGGCACCTTCGCTTGACCGGCAAGCCGCTCGGGCGGTGCATTGCCGATCGGTGCCGGCCAGCGAAGGTCTTCTGAGGACGACCGCCAGGAAGAGCGGTCCGCAAAGAAAAATTCGGAGGACCCAACGTGTCTACCAAACGACGCGGGGCCATCGCGGTGCTTCTGGCGCTGCTGGCACTGCTCGCGAGCGGCTGCGGTCTCGGAGAGACCGACGGCCGGCCGCCGACCTATGCCGACGCCTGCGCGCAGGACGCGAAGATGCTGGCCGACCTGCCGGGCAGCGAGGCCCTGACGCGGGCCCTGGAAACCCAGAGGGAGTCGGAAGACGTCTACGCCGTCATCTGGGTCGACGTCCATCTCCTCCGGGCACCCGGCTGCCCCGGCAGTTCCGAAGCCGATCCCCAGTCCATGGCGATCGAGAAGACCATGCTGACCCTCGCGATCGACAAGGTCGAGCCGGCAGTCTCCAGCAAGACCATCTACCGGCCGGTCGCTTCCGAGCTCGCGGCCGTGGTCCGTCTCTCCAGCTCCGAGAAAACCGCGCTGGAGAGTTTCCGGCGGCTGATGGAAACGGTCGACGGGGATCTCACCAAGACCGGCATCGGCGGGAATGGCCCGCTGAACGACACCTCGGTCTCCGGCTACCTGTTCGTCGGAGCACGGGGGTACGGTCACTGGCCCGACCGGGACTCGCGGCTCGGTCCTGGCCGATGAACTCCTCCCGGCGCCACTGACGGCGCCGGGACGCCAGTCGAGGGCGGGGCGGATCCCAGCGATCCGCCCCGCCCTTCCGTCTCGTGCGAGCCCCTCCTCATCCGCGACGCCATAGGGCCTGCGCGGGTGAAGGCACTGGCTCGTATCGCGACACGTTGTGAGCGGCTTCCAGGGATTCTGCGCAGGGAAGAACAACGTTCTCCGAGAGGTCTTACGGGCTTACAGGTTGTGCAAGGCGGAGGCACCGAGGGATGGCGGCAGCCTCAACTCGTCGAGCCACGGGCACCTGCCACGTGGCGACCGGCCCGCCGTCCGCCAAGCCCAAGGCCCGTCGAACACCTCCAACGAGAGCCTTCTCGAACACGGGCTTGGAGGCCGGCGGACGCCGTGATCAGGCGAGAAGTACCGCGACAGAACTGCTGGCAGCCACCACCAGGTGCACACGGGTTGCCTGGGGTTCGCGTGGCGATCTTGGGGCGGCCAGTCTCTTGTGAACAGATGTCTGACGCCGCCAAGGTCGCCCGCTCCTGGAGGCATTACGGCCGTCTGGCGTGGGTGCCGGCCCGCCGCGCCGCCCGCGGCCGTCCGGCCGTGCCGATCAAACGGCTGGCCCTTCCGGCCGACTCTTGCTCGCCAGCCGCTTTGAGGTAGACGGATACCGTCTGTCCGCCCCTGCTTGAGGCCCCCGTAGCGGTCGACCGTTCGTTGGCAAGGCTCGCTGCGGTGCTGGCGGATGCCCGAGCGCACATGGCGCTGATCGGCAGGCACGATCTTGTGAACGCCCGGGAAGGCCCTGAGGCACGTCGGGGGATGGTGAGTCTGCCGAATATGTGTCGGACCCCCGCTGTTGTCCGAAGTCGCCGTAACCCCTCTGACCTGTTGAAGGCGCTCAGCGTCGGCGCTGTGCGTTTTGCCGACTGAGGCCTAGGTGTTGCTCTACCAGCGCTCAGTGTCGAGGGCTTTTCGCAGGGTGATGTCGGTGGCTGGCGGGCGGGGGCATTTCCGGGACGGTTGTTCTTAGCGCTCGTACATCGACGCGTGAAGCAACCCAAACACCTCACCTAGGAGATTCGACATGCAGCGTCGTATCACCATGCTCCACACCCACAGGGCCATCGTCATCAACGGCGGAGCCGCCGACGTGGTCATCGTCGTGGAAGACCGAGAAGAGATCGAGGTCGTCCTCGACTACCGCGGACGCGGACTCAAGAGGGTGCCCGACGGCGCCTTCCTGTTCTCCGGTCCCCATTTCGACACCGTGGAGGGCCGTCATCGGCGCGGCCTGTCGCGGATCGGGACCGTCACCGTCGGCCTGCCGCTCAGCGTCCGTCAGATGGAGGCGACCAGCGGAGGCGCCATCACCGTTTCCGGCCCTTCGGACTGGGTGCACCTGGACGGTCGGAAGGGCATCACGATCGGGGAACTCACCTTCGGTTCCCTCACCTCGTCCGGCCCGATCGTCGTGGGCAGGGCTGCCGGCAAGGTCCACCTGTACACCCATGGCGGGAACGCCAGTGTTCGGGCGGACAACCCCACCGAGCTCGTGATCAGCACGGGGGGCGGTGATGTCGAGGTCTCCGGTCAGTGGCAGGAGAACGCCCTGGACGTACGCGAAGAGGGCGGGAAGGTGACCTTCCGCAAGGAGTGATCCATCCGCCACCTGCACATCAAGGGTTTCCAGCGCTGGCTGGTGCCTCCCTAACAAGCAGGGCCCGGCATCGCCGGGCCCTTGCTGTTTTCCGCTATCGAGAATCCGGCGCTCGGGCGCACCGGTTCATCACGCCTCGGGAGCGATGCGTCTCAGGGCCTGGCGGGCGTGTTTTGCCACGTCTCCCTCGCCTTCGGCGTAGTCGCGGAGGACGGGGAGGGCAGGGCGGGCCGCTTCGCCCATCAGGCTCAGGTCGTACAGCGTGCGCACCGGGTCGGCGGGGATCTGTTCGATCAGGACGGGGAGCGCCTCGTTGGCGTCGCGGGTGGTGTGCCAGAGGGCGAAGGCCGCGGCCGCGCGGGCGGGTTCGGTGGGGTCGTCGCGGACGGCGCGCAGGGCGGGGATGGCCGCGCGGGCCCGGGGGCCGAGTTCGCCGAGCCAGTCGCAGGCGTTGGTGTCGAAGCGCCAGCCGTGGCGTCCGGCCTTGCGGTCGAACTGGTGGCGGCGCTCCAGGACGTGCAGCAGCAGGCCGACGACCTCTTCGTCAGCCGGTTCGCCGAGGCCCATGAGGGCGCGGATGGCGGCGAGGCCGGTCTCTGGGTCCGGGCCCGACGCGACCCGCCGGAGGACGGTCAGTGCCCGTTCGTCGGCCAGGCCCCATCTGCGCAGGAACATGCAGCACGCGGCGGCGGTCTCCAGGTCACCGCTGTCGGGGGCGGGGACGCCGAGCCGCAGGATCAGTCCTTCGAGGACGGCGGTGACCTCGGGGACGGCCTGTTCTCCTTCGGGCCATTCCCTGATCCACGACAGCAGGGCCTTGGCCTCGAAGGAGGAGGAGCTGGCGAGCCGGGCTCGGACCTGCGGCCAGAGATGCTCAGCCAGCGCCGATGCCGCACGGAACCGGTGCTGTAGCTGGAGATCCAGGGGGGCGTGGGCGATCAGGCGCTGAAGCGCGGGCACGCATCGAGGGTCACCGCGCTGGGTCAGTGCGACGAGGGCCATCTCCGACAACTCGGGATCGCTCAGACAGGCCGCGAGGGCATCGGCGTATGCGGGGTGGGACGGCAGGTGGTTCTTGGCCACGGCCGCTCGCCGTACCACGGGGTCTGGGTGCCGCAGCAGGGACGCGACGGCGGCGGCGTGTTCGGGGAACCGGGGGAACAGGCGGTCCGCGGAGGCGACCAGGAGGTGGGTGGCCGCTGGGTTCGCTGGGCCGGTCCTCAAGCGCGCCAGCATCCGGGCCAGCCAGCGTGAGTGCAGCTCGGGCGTGGGGTGAAGCCAGCTGTCGACGGCGTCGACGGGGCCGCCCGGCGGGACGCCGACCCATTCGGGGTCGCCCCAGGCCAGTTCGGCCAGGGCCGATCCGGGCTCGCCGTCGCAGTGGGTGAGCGCGTCGAGGACCGCGTCGTCCACCGTCTCAGGGGTGTGCAGCAGCAGGCCGAGCGCGGCGCCCAGCGCGTCGGACGGCTCGCGATCCAGCCGGCGGCGCAGGTGGTCGTGGGCCATGGGGTACCGGCCGAGGGCGAGCAGCAGCCCGAGCCTGGTCGGGGCGTCCGGGTCGCTCTCGCTCCTGGCGCGGATGCGGGGAACCGCATCGTCGGGCATGTCCAGGTAGGTGAGCACGACGGCCAGGATCCGGCGGATCTGAACGTTCGGGTGGGTGAGCCGCTCCAGCAGCGCGGCCGACTCCGCGTTCGCGGAAGCGCCCAGCCTGTCGACCCAGTCGCCGAGGATGAACGGCGATTCGACCTCCACGTTCAGGTCGGCCAGCAGCGCCTCCAGTGCCGCGCCGCTGCGCTCGCCGGGTTCGTCCAGGTCGACGTCGAAGTCCCGGTAGACCACCGCCTGCCAGTCGAACCCGATCACTGAGCCCACGCGCGCACTCTAGCCCTGGACCGCCCCTGCGGGCGGTGGTCTTCAAGGGCGGTGGGGCGGCTCAGTACGCTCGGCTCATGCGGATTGTGGCGGTCGCCGATACGCACACCTATCATCGCGAACTCGCCGTCCCCGACGGAGATGTCTTCGTTCACGCCGGTGACCTGTGCCGGCGCGGCAAGGACCTGCGAGAACTCGAGGATGCCGCGGACTGGATGCAAGCACTTCCGCATCGCGCGAAGGTGGTCGTCGCGGGAAACCACGACTGGATGTTCATGGACGACCCCGCACGGGCCCGTGCCGTTCTCGCCGATCGCGGCATCCGCTATCTGGAGGACGGCGGAACGGAGATCAACGGCGTCACCTTCTGGGGCAGCCCCTGGCAGCCGGAGTTCAACCAGTGGGCGTTCAATCTCCCTCGGGGCCGTTCCCTCGCGGAGAAATGGGCTCTGATTCCTGACGGCGTCGACGTCCTGGTCACCCACGGGCCTCCGCTCGGAATCGGTGACGCGAACGCCTACCCCGGACGCCACGGTTGTGAGGATCTGCTGGCCCGGGTGCGGCAGGTTCGCCCCAAGCTGCACCTGTTCGGCCACATCCACCAGGACGGTGGGCTCTGGCGCCACGGGGAGACGACTTTCGTCAACGTCACGACGTGGGAATGCGAGCGCGGCCCCACCGTCGTCCGCCTGGACGCCTCGGGCGCGGTGGGCGAGATCGTGCCGCCCGCGCGAACCCGCTGAGCGACGACCGGGCCCGCTCTATGCGGGGATGAGAACGGTACGGAAGTGCGGCCACGGAGGCCTTTCTGCCCGGCGCGTGGCCGCTCTTTGTTTTGGCGTGTGCGCCCTTTTCGATGCCACGGTCGGCCCGCGTCCGTGACGACCTTGACCGACACCCGCGATGCCGTACGGTTCAGCCTGAGGGGAACGCGTTCCCAGATCAATCAAAAAACTCACGTGAAGGACGAAGATATGGCGATCGCCGAGGTCAACGTGACGTTGGCAGCTCTCGGTTTCTGGCACCTCGCCGGAGCCGACCGGGCGGAGAAGGAAGCGGTGGCGCTTGAGAGGGCGCGTCGGTGCTTCCCCCCGGAGGCCTCCCTTGAGGTCGCCCCCGACCAGGGCATTCCGGTCGTGGACGTCGTGGAGGTCGGACCCACCATCCTCACCGAGGTGAACAAGGACGAGGAGACGGTCACCGTTCTCGCGTTCAGCGGCCTCACAGGGGCCGGCAAGAAGGAGATCGAGCAGACGGCGCTGAAGAAGGCGCGCGCCTGCGTCGGCGAAGACGCGCGGCTGGAGATGTTCTACTGCGTGATGTACGAGAACGAGGACGCCGACGGTCCCCGCTACGAGACCTCCTGGGTGAACGTCGCGGCGGTCGAGCCGATCAGGCGTCCGCGGCTCGACGAGGAGGTCGAGCCTCTTCTGCTCATGGGCGTCACGGGGAGCACCAAGAAGGAGGTCGTGCGGAACGCGCTGATCAAGGCGCGTGCGGACGAGTCCTTCCGCCGGCGCGCCGGCGCGGACACCGAACTGTGGGTCGACTTCTCGGAGCACGGCCTGCAAGCCCGCACGTCCGCTGCCGGGTCCTCGGACCTCTACGTCGCCGATGGCCTGAAGGTCTGGGCGGTCGGCTGAGACACGGGCGACCCTTCGACGGGGGTCGCTCCCCAGGAGTGTGGCCCTTCCCGAGCATTCGGGAGGGGCCACATCTCTCTGCCGAACAGGCTTCTCCGAAGGCGGACGACCGCCTGCGGCGGTCAGGGGTCGCGTTTCTCCGGGGGTGGAAGATACGGGCGGAAGTGGTCGGCGACGATGTCGGCGACGGCGCCGGCGTCGCGGGTCCCGTCGACTTCGATCACGCGGATGCCGAGGCGCCGGGCGGAGCGGACGGCGTCGTCGGCGACGAGGCGGTCTCGTTCGATGCGGTTGCGTTGGGCCCGCGCGGGGTCGCTGACGCGGGGTCCGAAGGCGGCGGCTCGGGGGAGTTCGCGCAGTTGCCGGTCACGGAACGCCTCGGTGGGCACCATGACGACCATCTGCCGGGGGGAGCCGAGGACCGGCGCGACCAGCTCGGGGCGCAGTCCCCAGCCTTCGGCGATGACGGGGCGTCCCGAGACGAGGGCGCGCAGGTCGTCCAGGGCCCACTCGAAGCGGACCGGGAAGCCGGCGAGCGTCTCGGCGGCCATGTCCTGGGGGGTGGTGTTCACCCAGGTGGCGTCGGGGTCGGGGTCGGCGGGCGGATGGCCCAGCCTGATCCGGCGGGCGATCCGGCGGTCGTTGTGGCCGCGGGCGTCGTGGTAGTCGTAGTTGTAGCAGGTCAGCCCGTAGCGATCGGCCAGCAGCCGGGTCACGGTGGACTTGCCGGCCCACTGCCCGCCTCCGACCCACAGGACCCGGCGAAGCGTGCCGTAGGGGTCCCAGACCTGGCTGTCGGTGGCGTCCTCGGTCACAGGTCTCCTTCTTCGCGTCCAGGTGACCCGATGTAATCAGATGCCCCGGCTCGATGGCACCGCGAGCGGGGACCACCGGTTCCGGCGCTGTTGAGTACGAGGCGCCGGAGGGCTGAGTACGGGTACCCAGGCGGTGGCGCGACGGCCTCGGCAGAGTGGCGCCCGAGGTGAGGTCAATGACTACGGATCAACAACTTCCGGGAACGTCCACCGCCGGTTCGCTCGTCGCGCCCGGCGTCGAGGAGCTGGAACTTCGGATGTCGTCCGAAGCGGACGTCGAGTGGATCGGCCGTCTCCGGCACGAGGTCTACGCGCGAGAGCTCGGCCAGCACGCCCCCAACGACGCCGGGCTGCTCACCGACGACCTCGATGGGAGCAACGTCTACATCGTGGCGGTCCACCACGGCCGCCCGGCCGGGTTCATCAGTGTGACGCCTCCGTGGGCGGGCCGCTTCTCGATCGACAGGCACCTGCGGAGGGACGAGCATCCGGCGCTGTGCGAGGACGGCCTGTTCGAGATCCGGATCCTGGCCGTGGATCCGACCCTGCGGGGCGCGATGATCGGCAGGCTGCTGATGTACGCGGCGCTCCGCTGGGTGGCGGGGCACGGGGGCCGGGGCATCGTGGCCCTGGGCCGGGTCGAGCTGCTGCCGATGTACCTGGAGCTCGGGCTCGCGTCCACCGGGACGGCGGTGCGCTCCGGTGCCGCCGGGTTCCAGCTGCTCACCGGCGACGTCGCCGAGCTCACCGACCGGACCCTGCGACGCCACGGGCCGCTGCTGCGCGAGCTGGGACGGACGGTGCGCTGGGGCCTGGAGGTCCCGTTCCTGCCCGGGGACGAGATGTGCGCGCACGGCGGTGCGTCCGTCGAAGCGCTCGGACGGGGCTTCGACACCCTGGACGCGAGCGGCGAGGTGGTCCCCGCCGACGTGCTCGACGCGTGGTTCCCGCCGGCTCCCGCCGCGGTCGCCGCCCTGACCCGCGGGCTGGACTGGATCGCGCGGACGTCCCCGCCGGTGCGGGCGGACGGGCTCGTCGAGGAGATCGCGCGCCGGCGGGGCCTGCCCGAGAGCGTCCTCGCCGTCGGGGCGGGCTCCTCGGACCTGATCTTCCGCGCGTTCCGCGGCTGGCTGGACGCCTCCAGCCGGGTGCTGCTGATCGACCCCTCCTACGGTGAGTACGCGCATGTCGTCGAGCGGGTGATCGGCTGCCGTGCCGACCGGTTCCCGTTGCACCGCGCGGAGGGCTGGCGGATCGATCCGGAACGTCTCGCCCGCGTCCTGCGGAAACGCTATGACCTGGTGGTCATCGTCAACCCCAACAACCCGACCGGGGTCCATGCCGACGCGGCCCGGCTGCGGAGGGTGATGGAGGACGCGCCGGCCGGGACCCGGTTCTGGATCGACGAGACGTACGCCGGCTACGTCGGCGCGGGGCAGACGCTGGAGCCCTACGCGGCGGAGGCCGGTAATGCCGTCGTCTGCACATCGCTGTCGAAGATGTACGCCCTGTCGGGCCTGCGGGCGGCCTATCTCACCGCGCCTGCGCCGATCGCGGCCGAACTGCGCCGCTGGACCCCGCCGTGGGCGGTGAGCCTGCCCGCCCAGATAGCCGCGGTGAACGCGCTGCGCGATCCGGCGTACTACGCCTCCCGGTGGGCCCAGACGGCGGTGCTGCGCGCCGAGCTCGCCGCGGCGCTCGCCGAGGTCGACGAGAACCTGTCCGTCAGCGAGTCGGTGGCGAACTTCGTCCTGCTCACGCTGCCCGGGGGCGGGCTCACCGCGTCCCGGCTCGTCGAGCGGTGCAGGCGGCGGGGGGTGTTCCTGCGGGACCTGTCGCCGATGTCCCCGGCGTTCGAGGGCAGGACGGTACGGATCGCGGTACGGGACGCCGTGGCGAACGCCCGCGTGGCGGTCACCGTCGCCGAGGCACTGCGCGCCCCGCTCGGCATGGCGTGACCGGGGTCGCGGGTCCGCTCCCTTACCTCGCCGGAGCGCTGCTCGTCGGCGGTATCGCGGTCGTGCTGTCCAAACGGCGCGAGTACATGCTCCGGTGGTGCGCCTGGGCGGTGGGCGTGCCCGTGGTGGTCATCGCACTGGACGTGGGTCCCGGCGGTGCGGCCGTCCTCGCCGCCTCGGCGGGAGTGGCGTGCGCCATCGAATACGGCGGCCTGACCGACCTCCCGCGGCCGGACCGCGCGGTGCTCGCCGTCGCCGTGCCCGTCGCGCCCGTGACGGCCTGGGCGGCGCCCGCCCATCTGCCCCAGGCCCTCGCCCTCACGCTCGCGGCCGTCGCCCTGGTGCCGGTGCTGGCCGGGGACGCGGCCGGCGGCCTGTCCAGGCTGTGCTTCGGGGTGCTGGGAGTGATCTGGTTCGCGCCGCTGGCCGGCGTGGTCCTGCTCGGACCGGAGGTGCTGGCGTTGTTCGCCGCGGTGTCGATCGCCGACATCACCGCCTCCTTCGCGGGCCGGTCGCTGGGCGGGCCGCCCCTTTCCCGGCTGTCGCCGTCCAAGCACTGGAGCGGCCTGCTCGCGGGGACCGCCGCGGGGCTGGGGACGCTGGCCGTGTTCGGTGCGTTCACGCCCGCCTGGGCGGTCGCGGTGGCGGTCGGCGCCCCGCTGGGGGACCTGCTGGAGTCGATGGTCAAGCGGGGGGTCGAGGCCAAGGACTCCGCCTCGTGGCTCGCGGGCGCCGGCGGCCTCCTCGACAGGCTCGACTCTCTCCTTCTCGCCCTCGTGTTCGCCCTGGCGCTCGGCTGACGACCGGCCGGTCGTGCAGCGAGCGTCACCGGCAGCCCCCACCCGCGCCCCGGCTTTGGGGAGCCATGGCGATTCGTTTCCCGAGTGTTGCGCGGCGCTCTGCGCACAGCGGGTTGTTCCCGGGCCCCGGCCCCATTACCGTGCATATCTGAACGATCACTCTATGTAGTCGGATGTTGCAGAATCGGGGAGACATGTCGATCAGGCATCTCGTGGGCGGCGCCATCGCACTGGGCGCGGTCGCGGCCGGGACCTTCGGAGGTACGGGGACGGCGTCGGCCGCGGCGCCGGCCGCCGCCATCACCGTCTACGGCGGGCATGGCGGACACGACGGGCACGGCGGGCATGGCGGGCACGGCAAGGCCACGGCACCGGAACGGGTCCTGTCCGACAGCGCGCTCGTCCGGGCGTCCAGGGCCCTGGTGCACTCGGCGCGGCGCCACGGGAACCAGCACGTGACGATGGTCATCATGGAACGGGTCGGCACCATCCGGCTCGTGGTCCGCACCCGCAAGGCGGGCCCGCAGACGTACGAGTCCGCCAAGCGCAAGGCCTACACCGCCGTGGCGTTCGGCCAGCCCACGAGCGCCCTGACCGGAAACGAAACGATCAAGCAGATCCCCGGCACCCTGGTGCTGCCCGGCGGTGTCCCCGTCAAGTACCGGGGCTTCCCCATCGCCGGCATCGGCGTCGGTGGCGCACCCGACGGCAGGATCGACGAGGCCATCGCCAACGACGTCCTCGCGGCCATCGGCCGCTGACCGAAAAGCCTGGGAAAGCAGAAAACGGCCCCGAGGGGGCCGTTTTTCAATCGGACCAGGACTCGGCGGGAGCCCCGGTGGGGTTTCACTTCGAGCCGTCGGCCCAGAAGTGCTTGAAGAGCAGGAACATCAGCAGCATGAAGCCGGTGCCGCCGATGCCGGTGATGATGTTGCCCACGGCGTCGACACTGAGGTCGCTGTTGATGGCGGTCGTGATGACCGCCGTGAGGGCGACCGAGCCGGCCACCAGGTGCTTCTTTCCCTCGGCGGGGTTCTTCGCCAGCCGAACGACGATCCTGTAGCCGCCGAGGACCAGGCCGGCCCCCAGAGCGGTGAAGATGAAGTGGGCCCTGTCGCCGGAGACGAAGACGACGAGGGTGACGAAGGCCGCGACGGCGATGACGACGCGGTTGCGCTTGAGCATGGCGGTGATGTTGTCCATGATCGGGTTTCCTTTGCGTGAAGGGCCGCGCTGAGCACGGCTGTGATAATTGGGTTTGTCGGAATACGTTCGCGCTGAGCACGCCTGCGGTACTGACCGTCCCGAGGAGCGCCCACTGCGCAAGCGTCCGGTGGGGACCGATCTGTAGCCGCTGGTCGCGGAGGCGGGGGCCCGGAGCGGGACATGGCGTGAAACAAGCCGGCTCCCCGCGCACAGCGCGGGGAGCCGGTGGTTCAGTTAGAAAGGCGGGTCAGCTCTTCGCATCGTCCCTCGCCTTCTCGGCCTCTTCCTTGGTGTCGTAAGGCCCTGAGATCTCCCTGTCGGTGCCGACTTCCAGCACCCACCACTTCTTCAGCCTGCGTTTGCGCACATGCGTGTCCACATCGTCCTCCTTGCTTTGCGTCGCCGCCCGCGCCTAGTGCGGACGGTCGGTTCCTTACCGTGTTGGTCTTGTGGCAGTGCGCAAGGGAAGTGGATCGGAGGAGCCCGGCCTCTGGGGCGTCAGGCCCAGTCGACCAGGTCCACGGTGTCGTTGTCGGACGGCGGCTCCTCCAGGGGCTGGCCGGGGTACAGCGGACGGACCTTGCCGTTGTCCGCGTCGATCAGTACGGCGAGGCCGTGGGTGTTGTTGACCCACGAGGAGACGTTGTTGGCGGCGGTGTCGTCGCCCATGGGCAGGTCCTTGAGGTCGACCTTGTAGCCGGCGCCGATGCCGTAGGCCGGGCCTCGCCGGTTGTAGTCCCGGTAGAGGCAGAGGGTGACCGGGGGGCAGCCTTCTGCGTCGCCGAGCTTGACGACGCCGGGGGGAAGGTCCGCCTCGGCGGTGCGCGTCGTGACCGTGGCGGCCTGGGCCGCGGTCGAGACCGCGGGGCCGGTCACGGTGGCGCAGGCGGCCAGGGCGGTCGTGGTCACCAGGAGGCGCGCTTTCCAATTGGCCATCGGGGGGCTCTCCGTTCGTCTGGTGTGGTTGGCGGCTTGAGTGACGCCGCGCGACCACGGTTGCACGGAGAGTGACTGTACGTCAGCTCGCAGTGATGGCCTTATGTGGTCAATCGACTACCGATAGTGAGATAGAGCGAAGGGTTGTCGGGGGTTGGGGCGGTTCCTACGGTTGAGGCATGGACGGACGGGGTGCGCAGGGGCCGGGGGCGGTCGAGGCTGTTCGGTGGTGGGGCCGGATGGCCCGGAACCCGCTCGACACCTATGGGGCCTTGGCCAGACGCTACGGAGACACCGTGCGGGTGCCGTTCGGACGGAACCGGGCGTTCTTCCTTCTGTCGCGTCCCGAGCATGCCGAACGGGTCCTCGTCGCCAACCAGGACAACTACGTCAAGGCGTTCACGTATCGGCCGCTCCGGGCCGTTCTCGGGGACGGTCTCCTGACCAGCGAAGGCGGGACGTGGCGGCGGCATCGGCGGGTGGTGCAGCCGGTGTTCGCGCAGCGTCATGTCGTCGGGTTCGCGCCGCAGATGGTCGATACGGCCGCGAAGGCCGTCGAACGGTGGCCCGACGGGGTCGCGCTGGACGCGGCGAGGGAATTGCGACGCCTCACGTTGGGCATCGTGGGACGGGCGTTGTTCGGCAGCGAGCTCGAAGGGGAAGCCGAGAAGACGGGGCGGGCGCTTGAGGCACTCCAGAGAGCGGCCGTCGTCGGCACCTTCCTGCCCGGGGCGGCCGCAAAGCGCGGCGTGTATCAGCGGGTGCCGGGGCTTGGGGGTGCGCTGGAACACCTCGACGGCATGGTCCAGCGGGTCGTGCGGGGCTCGTCCGGCGGCGAACTGTTGAATCTGCTCAAGGAGAGCGGTCAGTTCAGCGAGGCGGAGCTGCGCGACGAGGTTCTCACCCTGTTGTTGGCCGGGCACGAGACCACGGCGGCTTCGCTTGCCTGGACGTTCATGCTCCTGTCGAAGTACCCGGCGGCCAGGGACCGCCTAGAGGACGAAGTGGACGAGGTTCTGGGCGGCAGAGAACCGACGGCGGAGGACGTCGACCGGATGCCCTGGACGAAGGCCGTCCTGTCCGAGGTGATGCGGCTCTGTCCACCTGCCTGGACGATCGAGCGTGACGCCCTCGAAGACGACGACGTCGCCGGAGTGCAGGTGCCAGCCGGTTCGACGATCGCCGTGCCGCCTTACCTGATCCATCGGAACGCCGAGGTCTGGCCGAATCCGGAGGGCTTCCAGCCGGAGCGGTTCATGGGGGAGCAGACACATCCCCGGTACGCGTATCTGCCGTTCGGCGGAGGGCGCCGCATCTGCGTGGGCGCCGGTTTCGCGATGCTGGAGGCGACCCTGGTGCTCGCCACCATCGCCCGGACGCACCGGCTTGACCTGGTACCCGGTGTGACCGTGCCCGTCCGGGCGGAGATCACGTTCCGTCCCGCGGGGGCCCTTCCGATGCGGGTCGTGCGGAGGTAGCCGCTCAGGCGGGCCGGATGTTGTGGTTGCGGTGGAACACGTTCTGCGGGTCGTAGGCGCGCTTGACCTCGCGCAGCCGCCGGAAGTCCTCCGGGGTGTAGGCGGTGGCCGTCCTGGACGTGTCGTGCAGGAAGTTCAGGAACGAGCCTCCGGTCGCGAAGGCGGCGAGCGGAGCGGCGTCCGCGGCGGAGCCCTCGATCGTGAGGGAGAACGGGACGTCCCGGTGCCCGACGGGGCCGGCGCCTGGGGCGGGGCACGCCATGGCGCCGCCCCAGTGCCGCACCTCGATCCCCGAGGCGTCGCTGCGGGCGATCGCAGAGATGAGTGCGTCGGGTAGGTCGGCGTACAGGTGGAAGTGCAGGGGCGGAGTGCCGCCCAGCGACTCGGTCTCGGCGTAGGGCATCGTCCGGAAGCTGTCATGCAGTGGCGGGCCCGCGACCTTCAGGAGGGAACGCAACGCGCGCGCGCCGTCTTCAGCGGTTCCCGCATAGACGGCGCGGAGGACGACGACCCGGCCGCGGTCAGCGTGGTCGGCCAGCGCCACTGAGACGGAGAGCGCGTCGGGGCGCGTGGCGGCGTCGTCCCGGAACTGGGTGAGGATCTCGGCGGCCCGTTCGGCCGGGAACAGCGCGACTCCCGCGTAGACGGTCGAGACGGGGTGGAGCCGGAACTCCAGGGAAGTCACGACGCCGAAGTTGCCGCTGCCGCCGCGCAGTGCCCAGAAGAGGTCGGGGTGGTGGTCGGCGTCGGCGGTGAGGTGCCGGCCGTCGGCGGTGACGAGCTCGGCGCGCAGCAGGTGGTCGGCGGCGAAGCCGAACCGGCGGGACAGCCAGCCGACGCCGCCGCCGAGGGTGTAGCCGGTGACGCCGACGGAGGCGTGCGAGCCCGACAGCGGCGCCAGGCCGAGGGGCGCGGCGGCGGCGATCACGTGGCTCCAGCGAGCCCCGGCCTCGGCGCGGGCGACGCGGCGGGACGGGTCGACCAGGACGCGGGACATGCGGGCTGTCCTCAGCAGCAGCCCCTCGTCCGGCGGGACGACGGTGCCGTGCCCGGTGGCCTGGACGGTCAGGGGCAGCCCGCGCTCACGGGACGCGAGGACCGCGGCGGGGACGTCCGCGGGGCCGGTGGCGTCGACGGTCAGCGGCTCGGCGGGGCGAGTCCGGGCGGGGGTCCGGGTGGCGGCATTCATGATCTCTTCCTTCCGGAGGTTCCTTCTCCACTTATTCGCACCGTAGCACTAGCCGGAGGTTATGTCTCCGGTTAGTGCCGTTTCTCGGCTCCTCCGCTCGGGGACGCTATAGTCATAGATCTTGATAGTCACTAACTGTGACTAGAGGAGATTCGGAGGGCGAGCCTCCACTACGCTGGGTTCATGGGTGCGAAGCAACGGCCGCTGCGGGCCGACGCGCGGGACAACCGCGACCGGATCCTCGCCGCCGCCCGTGAGGTGTTCGTCGAGCAGGGACCGGGCGCTCCGCTGGAGGAGATCTCGCGGCGCGCGGGCACCGGCATCGCCACCCTCTACCGGCGCTTCCCGGACCGGCGGACGCTGACGAGGGCCGTCGCCCTGGACGCCCTGGAGCGCACCAGGGACGAGGTCAGGCGCGCGCGGGACGAGGAGGGGACCGCCTTCGACGCCCTCGTCCGCTACATGCACCGCGTGCTGGACATCCGCATCGGCGCCGTCTTCCCCGTCCTGCTGGACCAGATCCCGTTCGACGACGCGGAGATCGCCGCCACCCGCGAGGAGGGCGTCGCCGTCATGAAGGAACTCGTCGCCGCCGCCCAGGAGGACGGCGACCTGCGTCCGGACGTCACCCACGGCGATGTCGGCATGCTGCTCGTGCGGTTGTCGCGCCCGCTGCCCGGCCCGCTGCCGCGGGAGACGGGCGAGGAGCTGGCGCACCGGCACCTCGACCTGCTCGTCGACGGCCTGCGCGCCGGACGCCCCGGGGAGCTCGGCGGCCCGGCGCTGACCTTCGACGACCTGCGGTCCATGGGAGACGGCCCGAAAAGGTGACGTTCGGGCCTGAACGGGCACAGGCGAGGACATGAACATCACAGGCATCATCAGCGCGATCGTGATCGGCGCGATCATCGGGGCGCTCGGCCGGCTGCTGCTGCCCGGCCGCCAGCCCATCGGCGTCCTCCTGACCGTGCTCGTCGGCATCGTCGCCGCGATCATCGGCACCGCGATCGCGCAGTCGGTCGGCGTCGCCACGACCAAGGGGATCGACTGGATCGAACTGGTCTTCCAGATCGGCCTGGCGGTGGTCGGCGTCGCGATCGTCGCCGGCCTCCGGGCCAGACGCGGCCATCGCCGCTACGAACGCTGACCGCCGTTCCCCTCCTCACCTGCACGGTCGCGGCCGCCGCTCCAGCACGGCGGTCGTTTGGCCGTCTCCGGCCGCCGTCATGCGGATCTCGTCAAACGGCGCTTGCGGTCGGCGAATCTTTGCTCTCATAGGGCGACCGAAAGGACGCGGAGAGTAACGAAGGGGCAGGGGGAGACCGATGGCGGGGGGACTTGCGCCAGTTGCGGGATATGAGAGGTTCCTGCTGTTGCGGCGGCGGTTCCGGCGGGCGGCGGCCGTGGTCGCGGCCGGGTTCCTCGGGTGGTATCTCGTGTTCGTCGGGCTGGCCGCGTTCGCGCGCGGGTTCATGGCGCGGACGGTCGCCGGGAACGTCAACGTCGCGCTGCTGCTGGGGCTGCTGCAGTTCGTCTCGACGTTCGCGCTGACCTGGGGCTACCTGGCGTACGCGCGCAGGCGGCTGGACCCGCTGGCCGGGGAGCTCCGGTGACGGGGCGCGCGCTGACGTTCGGGCTGTTCCTGGCGTTCGTCCTGATCACGCTGGCCATCACGGTGCGGGCGCGGGCGACCACGCGCGGCGCCGACGACTTCTACGCGGGCGGGCGGACGTTCACCGGCCCGCAGAACGGGATCGCGCTCGCCGGCGACTACATGTCGGCGGCCTCGTTCCTCGGCATCGCCGGGATCATCGCGCTGAACGGGTACGACGGGTTCCTGTACTCGATCGGGTTCCTCGTGGCGTGGCTGCTCGCGCTGCTGCTGGTCGAACTGGTCCGGAACGCGGGCCGGTTCACGATGGGGGACGTGCTGGTGCGCCGGGTGCGGCGCCAGGCGCCGGTGCGGCGGGCCGCCGCCGTGTCCACCGTGACCGTCTCGGTGTTCTACCTGCTCGCGCAGATGGTCGGGGCCGGGGCGCTGGTGTCGCTGCTGCTCGGCATCCACCGCGGCGAGCGGTTCCTCGGGATGGGCGCGGGCACCGCGAAGACCGTCACGATCGTGGCCGTGGGCGCGCTGATGATCCTCTACGTGGCGTTCGGCGGCATGAAGGCCACGACCTGGGTGCAGATCATCAAGACCGGGCTGCTGATGGCCGGGGCGGTGGTGCTGACGGCGCTGGTGCTCGGCAGGTTCGGGTTCGACGCCGGCGCGATGCTCGGGTCGGCCGCCGACGCGAGCGGGAAGGGCGAGGCGTTCCTGCGCCCCGGGCTCCAGTACGGGCGGGACGTCCCGGGCGACGCCTACCGGACCGTGGTCAACAAGCTCGACTTCATCAGCCTCGCGCTCGCCCTCGTGCTCGGCACGGCGGGCCTGCCGCACGTCGTCTCGCGGTTCTTCGCGGTCCCCGACGGGCGGGCCGCGCGCACGTCGGTGTCCTGGGCGATCGGCCTCGTCGGCGTCTTCTACCTGATGACGCTCGCGCTCGGCTTCGGCGCCGCGGCCCTGGTGGGCCGGTCCGCGATCGTGGCGCAGGACCCGTCCGGCAACACCGCGGTGCTGCAGCTCGCGCAGGCCGTCGGGCAGCACGTCGGCGGGCGGGCCGGCGGGGACGTCCTGCTGGCGTTCATCGGGGCGGTGGCGTTCGCGACGATCCTCGCGGTCGTGTCCGGGCTGGTGCTGGCGTCGTCGGCGTCGCTGGCCCACGACTACTTCGGCCAGGTGCTGATGCTCGGCCGCCCGCGCGAGTCGCAGGAGGTCGCGGTCGCGCGGTTCGCCTCGTTCCTCGTCGGCTCGCTGGCGATCGTCCTGGCGGTGGTCGCCCGCGACCTGAACGTGGCGTTCCTGGTGGCGCTGGCGTTCGCGATGGCCGCCTCGGCGAACGTCCCGGCGATCGTGCTCTCGCTGTTCTGGCGCCGGTTCAACTCCGCCGGGGTCGTCGCGGGCATCTACGGCGGCCTGATCGGGTCGCTGGTGCTGGTCCTCTTCTCTCCCGTCGTCTCCGGCAAGGTCGATCCGGTGACGGGGGAGAGCCTGTCGCTGTTCCCCGCGGGCGTCGACTTCCACCTGTTCCCGCTGGAGAACCCGGGGCTCGTGTCGATCCCGATCGGGTTCGCGTGCGCGGTCGCCGGCACCTTCGCCGGACGGGAGAAGGCCGACCGGGAGCGTTACGACGACCTCTCGGTCAGGGCTCTGACGGGTGCGGGATCACAGTGACCCGGACGGCGCGCACGGGTTAGCATGCCGTGCCCGGTTTGATTACCCGCGAGTACGGAAGGCTGGTCCGGGAAGATCCGCGCTGTCCGGGCCCGTGCCCTAATGTGCCGAGTGCCCGGGCCAGGGGCGGTTCGCGTGGCAGAATGTCACCCGCCGTGGAGCGCGGCGGTCAGCCAGAGGGAGGGGCGGCGTGTCCGAAGCCGGTCGGCGCCGTCCGGCGCACCCCCGGCCGGCCGTGCCGTTGCTCCGGCTCGGCGCCCGGACGACCGCGGCCCTCACCGCGCTCACGCTCGGCGCCGCCGTGGCCGTGCCCGCGGCGATCGTCTCCGACTCCTCCGCGAAGGACCGGACCGTGCGCGGCGCGTCGGCCGGCGCCGTGGCGGGGCCGCTGCTGAACGCGCCGACCGACCAGATCCGTTCCCGCGAATGGCACCTCGACGTCCTGCGCGCCCAGAAGGCGTGGCGGTACTCCAGGGGGCGCGGCGTCACGGTCGCCGTCCTCGACACCGGCGTCGACCGGCGCCACCCCGACCTCACCGGGCGCGTCGTCACCGGCCCCGACCTGACCGGCGGCGTACGCCGTCCGGGCAGCCGCTACTGGGGCCTGCACGGGACGTCCATGGCCAGCATCATCGCGGGTCACGGCCACGGTCCCGAGCTGTCGCAGGGCATGATGGGCGTCGCGCCGCTCAGCAACGTCCTGTCCGTCCGCGTGACGCTGGAGAACGACGACCCGCTGCGCCGCGACAACGGGCAGCAGCCGGGCGCCGGCGGCGACCGCGACGCGGTGGCCCAGGGCATCCGGTACGCCGTCGACCACGGCGCCGGGATCATCAACATGTCGCTCGGCGGCGGCCGCCAGTCCTACAACGGCACGCCCTCGCAGGAGAAGGCGATCCGGTACGCGCTCTCCAAGGGCGTCGTGCTCATCGCCTCCGCCGGCAACGACGGCTCCGGAGCGAACCGCAAGAACTTCCCCGCCGCCTACCCGGGCGTGATCGCCGTCGGCGCGCTCGACCGCCGCCTGCGCCTCTGGAAGGACAGCAACCGGCGCTCGGGCGCCGCGGTCTGCGCGCCCGGCGTCGAGATCGTCAGCGCGGACGCCAGCAACGGCTACGTCGTCGGGACGGGGACCAGCGCCTCGTCCGCGATCGTCGCGGGGGTCGCCGCGCTCGTCCGCTCCCGCTACCCGAGGCTGAGCCCCGAGGAGGTCCGGCGGGCGCTCATTCAGGGCTCGCCGGCCCGCGCCGCCCACCCCACCGGGTCGCCCGAATGCCGCGGGACGGTCGACGCGGTCCGCACCCTCGTCGCCGCCAACCAGATCAACAAGACCTCCAGCGGGCCGGTGGAGACGCCGCCGCCCGCGGCCGCGACGCCGCGGCCGGCCGCGCAGCGGGACGACCGCGACTCCGGCGTGCTGTTCCCGCTCGTCCTCGGCGGCGGGGGGCTGCTGGTCGTCCTCGGGCTCGTGCTGGGGTGGCGGCAGCGGCGGCGTCCCGAGGAGGACGGCGGCGACACCGATGCCGTCGCCGACTACGGCCTGCCCTCGGCCCCGGCCGCGCCGCGCGAGCCCGCGGCCGCCGTGCCCCCGGTCCCCGCCGAGATGTACGCGGCGCCCGTGGTCGCACCGGTCAACGCGCCGCTCTTCCAGAACAACGAGGTCTACCCGGCCCCCGCCTTCGAGGAGCCTCCGCCGCCGGCCTCCGCGCCGCGGGACGCCCCGCTCTGGGAGGCCCCGCGGCCCGAGCCGGGCCCCGCCGCGTTCCCGCCGCCGGACCCCGCTCTCCCCGAGCCCCCGCCGCCGTCCGGCTGGGACGGGCGGCCGACGCCTCCCATCGAGCCGAAGCAGCCGCCGGTCATGCCGGGCGAGCTGCGCCCGTTCGATCCCGGTGAGTTCACCACGGGCGGGCACGGGACGCACCAGAGGCATGACCCGCTCAACGGCCACGACCCCCTCAATGGGCACGATCCGCTCAACGGCCACGGCCCGCTCAACGGGCATGAGCCCCTCAACGGGCACGACCCCCTGAACGGGCACGACCCGCTGAACGGGCATGACCCGCTGAACGGGCATGACCCCCTCAGCGGACACGATCCGCTCAACGGGATGGGGCGCAACGGCGCCGGGCTGAACGGGGCGGCGCGGGACGAGCCGTCCGTCCTCGATGACGACGACTGGGACGCCTTCCGCCGGGGCGCCCTGGAGGCGCCGGACGTCCCCGGGCCCGCGACGGATCCGCTCGCCGCGGTACCGCCGGAACCGCCCGGCGAGCCGCCGCTTCCGCCCGTACCTCACGCGGACGAGGCGCCGGCCGAGGCGTTCCCCGACGTCCCGCCGCCCGGCCTGGGCGGCGCCGAACCGCCGGAAGGGCCCGTCCCGCCGCCCGACCCGGCCGACGGCGAGCCGCGCGGACGGCACTCGCGGCCGCCGCGGCCCGGCGAGGACGAGGAGTACCGGCCGCCCTGGTGGTGAGCGCGGTACTCCGGCGGGCGTAGCGCGAGTGCCTCCGGCCGGACGATGCGGCCCCCCGGACCTCTCGCCGAGCATCGACTCATCCGACACAGGAAGGTCGATGAACCATGTTGACGATGTTGGCGACGCAGGCGGCCGCGATGCACCCGGGCGGCTGGCACGACGGGGACGCCCCCGCGTTCTGGCCGGTCTTCCCCATCACGTTCGGCCTGTTCTGGCTGGCCGTGCTCGGCACCGCCTTCTACCTCATCCGGCGCCGCATGCACGACGGCGCCGAGGCGGCCAGGGCGGCGGCCGACCCGATGACCAAGGCGCGCTCGGTGCTCGCCGAGCGGTTCGCCCGGGGCGAGATCGACGAGGACGAGTACCACGTCCGCATGTCCGCCCTGCGCAACGGTGCCTAGTCGGCGGCCGCCTCCTCGAAGATGCGGTCGATGCCGTCCGGGTACATCGGTGCCCGGACGGCGGCGTCGGCGAAGCGGGTGAGCAGCCGCGCGAACTCGGTGCGCTCCCGCTCCGACCAGTCGGCCATCAGGTCGTCGAGGTAGGCGCGGCGGAACCGGTCGGAGACCTGCTTGACGCGCCGCCCGGACTCGGTCAGGCCGAGGTTGGCGCGGCGCGCGTCGACGGGGGAGGGGCGCCGGGACACCAGGCCGGCGTCGATGGCGTGCCCGACGAGGCGGCTGGCCGTGGACGGGTCGATCTCCAGCCGTTCCGCGACCGCGCCGACCGTGACCTCGCAGGACGGCTCGTCCGGGGGCGCGCAGTCGGTGAGGGCGGCGACCGCGTTCACCACCATCAGGTTCGACAGCTGCAGCGGGCGCCCGTCCGCGGCGGTGGAGGTCTGGGCGCGGACGCGCTTGACGAGGTCGGGCTTGGCCCACACGCGGCGCAGATGGAACAGCGCGGTCGCGATCTCGGTGAGGGAGCCGTCGGCGGGGGGTCCGGGAGGGCTCCCGTCCCGAGGCGCGGCCCGCTCGGCGGTCCGTCCCGTGGCGGAGGTCTCCGTCGCCATGCAAGGTCTCCGTTCCGAACGCCGGACGCTGCGGATCACCTACTCTAACGTATGCAGCGTACATATGTTTCACCGTGACGTGAACGCCGTTGCCGGTGAGACACACGGAGCGAAAGAGCCCCAGGTGAAGGGGGATGTGATGCACTGAACCACCGGCGTCCGTTCACCGGGATCCGCCGGAACTTGTCCGCGCGGACGCGTAGCATGGCTCCCGCCCGAACCCGGACGACCCGGGATCAGTAACCACAGAGGGGACCTGATGCGAGCGGCGAACGCCCCCGGTGACCCCCGCGGTGACGTCCCCCCACAGGACCGAACCATGGACGACGGCCGCCCCCCGGCCGAGCCCGGCCCCGCCGAAGCGGAGGGCGCGGCGGACGACGCCGCGTTCAGCGCCGGCGGGCTCTCCGAGCGCGACCGCCGGATCCTCGCCTTCGAACGGCAGTGGTGGAAGTACGCCGGCGCCAAGGAGCAGGCCATCCGCGAGACGTTCGACATGTCGGCCACGCGGTACTACCAGCTCCTGAACATCCTGATCGACCGGCCCGAGGCGCTGGAGTGCGACCCGATGCTCGTCAAGCGCCTGCGCCGGATGCGGACACAGCGGCAACGAAGCCGTGCCGCGCGGCGGCTCGGCATCCGGCCCTGACCTGGCCACCATTGGTCACGTGAACTCTCCCCGCTCTTTGACGGCCGCAGGCGCCGAAGGACTTGACGCCATCCGCGACGACCCGGCCGGGGCCGTGCTCGGCTTCGACTTCGACGGCACCCTGGCGCCGATCGTCCCCGACCCCGCCTCGGCGAGGGCCCATCCGGACGCCGCGCCGGCCCTGGCCCGGCTGGCCCCGCTGGTCGGCTCGCTGCTGATCGTGACCGGACGTCCCGCCGCCGTGGCCGTCGAGTACGGCGGCTTCGAGGGCATCGACGGGCTCGTCGTGCTCGGGCAGTACGGGCTCGAACGCTGGGACTCCGGCACGCTGACCGTGCCGGAGCCGCCGCCCGGCGTCGCCGAGGCCCGCGCGAAGCTGCCCGGCGTCCTCGCCGCCGCCGGCGCCCCGCCCGAGACGTTCGTCGAGGACAAGGGGCAGGCGCTCGCCGTCCACACCCGCCGGTGCGCCGAACCGCAGGTCGCGCTGGACCGGCTGCGCAGCATCCTCGCCGCGCTCGCCGAGCGGACCGGGCTGTCGGTGGAGCCGGGACGGTACGTCCTCGAACTGCGCCCGCCCGGCATGGACAAGGGCAAGGCGCTGCGCGCGTACGTCGACGACCGCGGGACGCGCCCCTCCGCCCTGCTGTTCGCCGGGGACGACCTCGGCGACCTCGCCGCGTTCGACGCCGTCGACGCGCTGCGCGCCGAAGGCGTGCCCGGCGTGCTGGTGTGCAGCGGCTCGACCGAGGTCACCGCGCTCGCCGACCGGGCGGACCTGGTGGTCGACGGGCCCGCCGGCGTGGTCGACCTCATCGGCTCGCTCGCCGACTCCCTCTCCTGACTCGCTCCAACGGCCTCCGGCGCCGCCCGGGGCGCCGGAGCGCGGAGTAATTGTCCGTCAGGTGACAAGACTCCCGGCTCGACTTGTCGCATCTCGCGAGACTCCGGGGGCCGGTGTGGCAGCGGAAGGCGATTAGGTCAAAATGTGGTGAATTGTGGGGAGTGTGGTTCGCGGGGAAGCCGCACGAGGGACATCGGGAGGCGAGACGGTGGACACGGAACCGGGACTTCCGCGCCGTCCAGGCGAGATCAGGCAGACGCCCTCCCAGGGCATCCCGAGGGCCACGCCCAGAGAGGGGACGCCGGTTCGCCCGCCCGGGCCCGGCGCCCACGTTCCGCCCGGCGTGCACGTTCCGCCGGGCCCTCCCATCCCGCCGGACGCCCCCACGCGTCCGATCGTCCACACCGCGCCGGCCGCGCAGGCGCCGCCGCGCGTCTGGGGAACGCCCCCGCCGTCGCCCCCGGGGCCCCCGCCGTCGCCCCCGGGGCCCCCGCCGTCGCCCCCCGAGCCGCCGCGGTCGCGCGAGGAGCCGACGCTCGGCGGGTCGGAGTGGGCCGCCGTGCCCGAGGCGCAGGACGCCTACTCCGAACCCGAGGAGCGGTCGTCGGCGACGGGGCCGATGGGCGTCCGCGAGACCAGCGGCGTCCAGGTGCGGCTCGGGCCTCGCGAGCGCGAGCGCGAGCGCCGGGAGCGGCGGCGGAAGGGACGCCGAAGCGGGCTGGTCGCGGCGGGCGTGCTCGTCCTGGCCGGGCTGGTCACGGCCGGGGTCGTGCTGACGCCCGGCTCCGGCGACGAGGGCACGACCGAGGCCGCCCCCGCCGCGGGCGAGCGGGCGCCGGGCGGCGCCGCCAAGCTGCCGCCCGCGGGCGCGCCCCTCACGATCGGCACCGCCGACGGCTCCCGGTACAGGATCGCCGCGGTGACGTCCGGGATCAGCGACGGCGTGGGGACGGCGTCCCGGTCCACGCCGCCGTCCGGGACGGCGTTCCCCTACATCGAGTACATCCTCGCCAACCCGAGCGGCGAGAAGGTCCTGCTCGACTTCCCCGGCGACGTGTTCGTCCGGCGCGACCTCGTCACGCCGGCGGCGCGGGGGCGCTGCATGCCGCAGGCCGGCGTTCCCGAGGGCCTGTGCACGCCGCCGACCGACAGCCAGGTCGTGCGGCGGCTGGCGGGCGGCGCGCTGGTCGCGGGGGAGGGCGGCGACAAGTACCTTCCGCCGGGCTCGGCGTACCTGGTCCGCGCGACGGTGGGCGTCCCGGTCGACCGCCGCGTCAGGCGTTCGGACCTGGCCCTGTACGTGTGGAAGCAGCTGTACATGGCCGACCGGCTCGCCAGGGAGGCGCCGTTCCCGAAGGGAAAATGAAACCGCCGTGACCTGGGCGGCCACGGCGGTTCCGGTCGGTGCTCCCTGAGGTTCACTCGGCTTCGGGGTCGTCGGCGAGGATCCCGTACAGGCGGCGGCGGGCGTCGTTGACCACGTCCAGCGCGCGCGCCTTCTGCGCCTCGCTGCCCACGGACATCACCTGCTGGAGGGCGCCCATCAGCTGGCCGACGGCCTCGCGCCCGCGCAGGACGTTCTCGCCGGCGGCCTCGGTGACCTCGTCCCAGGGGGCGGCGGTCTGCGCCGACGCCTCCTCCCGGCCGGAGTCGGTGAGGGAGAACAGCCGCTTGCCGCCCTGCTCCTCGCTGCTGACCAGGCCCTCGTCCTCCAGCATCTGGAGGGTCGGGTAGACCGAGCCGGGGCTCGGCCGCCAGACGCCGCCGGTGCGGCCGTCCAGTTCCTGGATCATCTCGTAGCCGTGCATCGCCCGCTCGGCGAGCAGGGCGAGCAGCGCCGCCCGGACGTTGCCGCGCCGGGTGCGCCGCCCGCGGCCACCGCGTCCGCGATGGCCGGGACCGAAGCCCGGACCGAAGCCGGGTCCTCCCGGGCCGCCGGACCCCCACGGGCCGAACGGGTCGCCGCGGCGACCCCGCTCCTCCGGTCGCCTGAAGCCGCCGCGCCTTCTCATCGTGTGCTCGTGCATCGCAGTCTCCTTCGTTGTTGATCGGTTGCGATGCCTCAACGATATATCGTTAACATGTCGCGATGCAACACTGTGGCGTGAATGACCGCGGAGTGCGCCCGCGCCGAACGGAACGAGGCGCGGAGCGGGGGGCCGCTCCGCGCCTCGATGCGCGGGTCTTCGTGGTACCGGTCCGAGCCCCGGGTCAGGGGCCGGTGACCTTCAGGTTGTCGAGGATGTCCTTGGTGGCGTCGCGGCCGTCGGTCTCCTTGACCCGGATCCACAGGCCGAACTTGCCGGACTTGTCCTTGAGGCCGACCTCGGTGACCGACGGCGTGCCGGTCTTGCAGGCGGTGAAGCGGGTGATCGTCCCGCTGAGGGCGCCGTCCGGCGTGGTGTAGTTCTCCGGCGCGGCCTTCGTGCACTGCGGGTGGACGGCGGCGCGCGGCGGCGGGAGCTGGTTCGCACCGAGGTCGGTGGTCACGCCGACGAACACGCCGGGGCCCTTGCCGTTGCCGAGGAACGCGGCCTTGTCCGGCGTCGCGCGCAGCACCGGGCGCGGCTGGCCGTCGGCGAGGCCGACGGCGGACGGCGTCCACGTCGGCTCCTGCCCCTGAACCGGCCACGCCTTCGGGACCGCGGTCCTGATCTTGCCCGAGCCGTCGGCGGCCGCGACGAAGTCCTTCGGGACCGCCGGCTTCTTGTCCTTGCCGTCCTTGCCGCCGTCGTCGCCGCCGGAGAACATCATGCCGAGCGTCAGGCCGCCGATCACCGCGACCACCAGCACGACCGCCGTGATGATCAGCGGCGTGACGAACTTCTTCGGGGCTCCGCCGCCGCGCGGCCCGCCCTGCCCGCCGCCCTGGACCGGCCCCTGCGGCGGAGGCTGGAAACCGGTCGGCGGCGGCCCGTAGGGCTGCTGGCCGCCCGGGCCCATCTGCTGCATCGGCCCGCCCTGCGGGGCCCCGCCCTGCGGCGACTGGGCCGGGAACGCGGTCGTCTTGTCGTCCGGCCCCTGCGGCTGGTTCTGCGGCGGCGCCTGCGGCTGGCCCTGTGGCGGCGGACCTTGGTAGGCGATCGTCGGGTTGTTGTCGTTGTCGGGTGATGTGGGCGCCTCCACCTGGGTGAAGGGTGTGGAGCGCCCGCTGGGCCGGTCGACGACCGTCACCTCTTCGGACGGCGTACTGGGCGGGACGCGTATCTCGGACGTGTGGAGGTCGTCCTCGCCGGGCCGGTCGAACCGCGTGTGCATGCCGGGCTGCGCGCTCTGGCCCGCCGCCGCGGCGGGCTGCGCGGGGTTGGGCTGCGCGGGAGTGGGCTGCGCGGGCCCGGGCTGCTGCACGGGAGGGGGCTGCTGCTGGACCTGGACGCCCTCGCGGTAGAAGTCCTGGACGGTCGCGTCGGCGTCGATCTGCGGCTCGGGCGGCGGGGGCGCCGTCTGGGCGGGCGCCGGCGCGGCCTGCGCGGAGGTGGGCCGCAGCGTGGACAGCGCCTCCGCGAACGCCTCGGCGGTCGGCCACCGCTTCTCCCGCTCGACCTCCAGCGCCCGCAGGACCACCTGGTCGAAGGCGGGGGGCAGGCCCTCGCGCAGCTCGCTCGGCGCCTTCTTGACCGGCGCCGGGCCCGGGGCCCGCCCGGTGAGCATGTGGTAGGTCAGGGCGCCGAGGCCGTACACGTCCGCGCGGATGTCGAGCCCGCCGCCGAACCGCGCCTGCTCGGGCGACATGTACCCGGGCGTGCCGACCGGAAGGGTGAAGGCGCCGGACGCGTGCGCGAGCGCCTTGGCGAGGCCGAGGTCGGCGATGAGCAGTTTCTCGCCGCCGTCCGGCGTCGACTGGAACAGCACGTTGGACGGCTTCAGGTCGCGGTGGATGACGCCCAGCGTGTTGATCACCTCGACGCCGTAGGCGATCTGCTCGGCGAGCGCCACCGCCTCGCTGACCGGAAGTGGCCGCTCGCGCATGCGATCGCCGAGCGTTCCGCGGTCGGCGTACGACATCACGAAGTAGGGGCGCCCGTCCGGGAGCTCGCCGATGTCGTGGACGCGGACGAGTCGCTCGGAGTCGGCGCGGCGCAGGATCCGGGCTTCCTCGAGGAACCTGTTGCGCACGTCCAGATCGTCGATCAGGCTGCCGTTCAGGACCTTTATGGCGACCTGGGACTCGAGGGCGTCGTCGTGCCCCAGCCATACAGAGGCGAACGCCCCCGACCCCAGGACGCGATCGATCCGGTAACGGCCTACTGATGGTGGGAAAGACACTCCCGTATCATCCCAACAACGGGGTGAGCGCGCGAACGAGCAATGAGGCGGCATGGCATTCGACGAGAGGACCGAGGAGTTGGCGGTCAAGGCCGCGCAGGGCGACCAGGGCGCCCTCAACGAGCTCCTCCGCAAGATCGAGCCGGACGTGCTGCGGCACAGCTCCCGGTTCCTGCCCTGCCGACAGGACGCCGAGGAGGCGTGCCAGGACGCGCTGCTCCAGGTCGCCCGGAACATCCACCGGTTCGAGGGCCGGTCGCGTTTCAGCACCTGGCTGCACGTCGTCGTCGCCAACTCCGCCCGCTCCACCTACCGTTCGCTGAAGCGGCGTTCGGTCGAGCAGGCGGGCGAGCTTCCCCAGCAGCGTCCCGACCCGCGCCGGACGAGCGTCATCGCGGGTTCCCGGGTCGACATCCTCGACGCCATGGAGGACCTGGAGGCCCGCAAGCCCGACCTCATCCAGGCCCTGGTGCTGCGGGACGTCTCGCAGCTGGAGTACGCGGAGATCGCCGAGCAGCTCAAGCTCCCGCTCGGCACGGTCAAGTCCCGCATCCACGAGGCGCGCAAGCAGGTGAGGCAGACGCTCGGCGAGTCCTACACCTGACCGCCGGTCAAGGGTGGGTCATCGGACCGTAACAGTGGGTGCAGAAGCCGGGTTCTGAACTGGGCTTCTGCACCAGCATGCGGTGCATGCCACCAGGACCGGCCCTCCGCCGCGATCGTCCGATCTTCATCTTCGGCTGTCCTCGCTCGGGCACGACGCTGCTGCGCCTGATGCTCCACTCGCACGCCCGCATCGCGATCCCGGCGGAGACCCGGTTCGTCCTGCCCGCCTATGCGGCGAGGTGCGACTACGGTGACCTCCGGGACAGCAAGAACAGGCGGATGCTCGCGGAGTGGATCGTCGGGGAACGCGCCACCAAGGTGCGGGCGCTCGGCATGGACGCCGACGGGCTCGTGGAGGAGATCGCCGACGGGCCTCCGACGCTCGGCTCGGCGGTCGGCATCGTCTTCCGCGCCTACGCCCGCCTGCACGGCAAGCCGCGCTGGGGCGACAAGCGCCCGAGCTACTCCCAGCACGTCGGCACGCTGTTGCGGATGTTTCCCGACGCCCAGTTCGTCCATCTTGTCCGGGACGGCCGGGACTGCGTCGCGTCGCTGATGGAGATGCCCTGGTTCGACGCCGACATCCACCACGCCGTCTCCGCCTGGCGGGAGACGATCGACCGCGGCCGCCGGCTCGCCGAGCGCCTCGGCCCCGACTCCTACTACGAGCTGCAGTACGAGCGGCTCGTCGCCGACCCCGCCGACGAGCTGACCCGGCTCTGCGGCTTCCTCGGCGAGGACTTCGACCCCGAGATGACCCACCCGGAGGGGCTGGCGAAGCGGATCGTCCCGTCCACCAGGAAGTGGCAAGGCCGGACCCGCGACGCCGTCACGACCGACCGCGTCGGATCATGGGCGGAGCGCCTCGACGCGTGGGAGATCAGCCTGGCCGAGGCCGCGTTCGGCGAGCGGCTCGCCGAGTACGGCTACGAGCCGAGCGGCCTGCCGAAGCCGTCCGCGGCCCTGCTCGCCCGCTTCACCCGCACCGCCGCCCACCGGCGCATGGCGCAGAGCAAGGCCGCGCTGCGCGAGCGGTGGAGGCAGCACCACGAGCCGAACCCCGTCGAGTGCCTCCTCACCGCCGAGCAGTCCGCCGGCAGCGCCCCCTGACCGGACCCGCGGCGTGTTGCCCTGACGCCCGCAGAGCAGCACGCCGCTCCCTTTCCGCGGGGAGCTAGTCCAGCGCGGCGAGCTGGTCGGCGAACCAGCGCTGCGGGGGCAGGGCGGTCGCGGCGTCGGCGAGGCGGGCGCAGCGTTCGGCCCGCCGGGCGCGCGGCATCAGCAGGGCCTGGCGCAGGGCCTCGGCCGTCTGCGAGACGTCGTAGGGATTGACCACCAGCGCGTCCTCGGACAGCTCCGCCGCCGCGCCCGCCTCTCGCGACAGCACGAGCGCGCAGCCGTGCCGCGACAGGACGGGCCCCTCCTTGGCGACCAGGTTCATCCCGTCCCGGATCGGGTTGACGAGCAGGACGTCGGCCAGGCCGTAGGCGGCGAGGGAACGCGGGTAGTCGTCGTTCACCTGGAGGATCAGCGGGTCCCAGTCGGCGGTGCCGAACTCGTCGGTGATCTGCCCGGCCATGCGCTGGACGGCCGCGGTGTACTCCCGGTACTCGGGCAGGTCGTAGCGGGACGGGTAGGCGAACGCGAGGTGCACGACGCGTCCGCGCCACTCGGGATGGTTGACGAGCATCTCCCGGTACGCGGCGAGCCCGCGCACGATGTTCTTGGACAGCTCCGTCCGGTCGATCCGCACGATGAGCCGGCGGTCGCCCACCTGCTCGCGCAGCGCGCGGGCCCTCTCGACGACGTCCGGTTCGGCGGCGCGCCTGCGCAGCGCCGCCCCGTCCACGCCGAGACCGTGCACGCCCACGCGCGTGGTGTGGCCCGAGCAGGAGACGGTGCGGGCCACGCGGTCGACGCGCGCGCCCGGCAGCAGCTCGCAGCAGTCGAGGAAGGCCGACGCCCACCGCTCCGTGAGGAAGCCGGCGTGGTCGGCGCCCAGGATGCCGAGAAGGACCTGCGCGCCGATGTCGTCCGGGAGCAGCCGGAAGTACTCCGGCGGCGCCCAGGGCGTGTGGGAGAAGTGCACGATCTTCAGGTCGGGGCGCCGGTCGCGCAGCATCCGCGGAGCCAGCGACAGGTGGTAGTCCTGGATCGCCGCCTTCGCGCCCTGGGCGGCGTCGCGTGCGAGGGCGTCCGCGAAGGCCGCGTTGTACGCCTCGTAGGACTGCCAGTCCCGCCGGGCGCGGGCGTCGAAGTGCGGGCTGCGCGGCGTGTCGTACAACAGGTGGTGGACGAACCACAGCGTCGAGTTGGCGACGCCGTTGTAGGCGCGGTCGAACGTGGCCGCCGGGATGTCGAGCATGCGCACCGCCGCCCCGCCGGTCTCGTACCCGGCGAGGTCGAGGCGGCCGTCCGGGGAACGGCGCGACGCCGTGCGGTCGGCCTCGCCGAGGCTCGCGCACACCCAGAGCACGTCCGCTCCCGTCGAGGACGGCTCCCGCGCCGTCTCGGCCGGACGCGGCGGGCCGGGGTCGCGCGGGGCGCCCGTCACGGCGGCGAGGCCCGATACGAGACCGCCGCCCCCGCGCCGCATGGTGAGCCCGCCGTCGTCCGACAGCGAGAACGACACCGGACCCCGGTTCGAGGCCACCAGCACTTGGCTCATACGGGAAGGGTCTCAGTTGCGGCCGAGGCGCATCAAAGTGACCCGCGAGGTGGCCGGCATCGCCCGCCCTTGTGTCCGTTCCGCCCGATTAGTCATCCGCCCAGGGGGTATCCGGCGGCAATGAGCAAGTCCGAGACGACGAAAACCGTGCTCGTCGCCGGTGCCGCGAACCTCATCCTCGCGATCACGAAGCTGTTCGCCGGCCTGCTGGCCGGGTCCAGCGCCATGCTCGCGGAGAGCGCGCACTCGGTGGCGGACACCCTCAATCAGGGCTTCCTCTACACCTCGCTCCGGCGCAGCGAGCGGCCCCCCGACCGGCGCCACCCCTTCGGATACGGCAACGAGCGGTACGTGTGGTCGCTGCTCGCCGCGTTCGGCATCTTCGTGGCCGGCGCCGGATTCTCGATCTTCGAGGGCATCCTGACCATGACCGGTCACGGCGGCGGCGGGACGACGGTGTGGCTCGCCTACGCCGTCCTCGGCCTCGGCGCGGTGCTGGAGGGGACGTCCTGGATCCGCGCCTTCTACCAGGCCAAGAAGGAGACGCGCGACAGCGACCGCGACCTGGTCGAGCATGTCCGCAAGTCGCCCGACGTGACGTTCAAGACCGCGCTGTTCGAGGACACCGCGGCGATGATCGGCCTCGCGCTCGCCGCCGGCGGCCTCGCGATGCGCCAGATCACCGGGTCGGAGTTCTGGGACGGGCTCGCGTCCGTCCTCATCGGGATCCTCCTGGTCGTCCTCGCCTTCTCGATCGGCCGGGAGAGCATGGGCCTGCTCATCGGCCAGGCGGCCGACCCCGCCGAGCAGCGCGAGATCCGCGCCGAGATCTGCGGCGCGCCCGGCGTGACCGGCGTGGACGAACTGCTCACCATGCACTTCGGCCCCGAGCAGATCCTCGTCGCCGCGAAGGTGCACTTCTCCGACGACATCAGCGCCGACGAGGCCGAGGACGTCGCCGGCGAGATCGACCGGCGGCTCCGCGAGCGCGTCCCGACCGTCCGGCACGTGTTCCTCGACCCGACCCAACGGGTGATCAAGACACCCGCCGGGTAACGTCTCAATCGCTGGACCCGCCTGTCTGGCATCCGGTCAGTTCATGTAAAGTCACGCATACGAGTTCAAAGCTCGTAGATCGACAACTTCATAACGCTCATCCAGAGGGGTGGAGGGACCGGCCCTGCGAAGCCCCGGCAACCACCTGGCTGCGGCGCGTCGCGATCCTGCGAGGCCGGCCGGGAGATGGTGCCAACTCCGGCCTGCGACCAAGGTGGCGCAGGGAAGATGGGGAGAAAGGCCTCGCCCTCATGGCACTCACGCCTGCCACAGACCTCGGACCGGCTACCGCTCTCGTCTGCCGCGAATGCGGCTCGTCCCGCGACCTCGGGCCCTACTACGCCTGTGAAGAGTGTTTCGGCCCCCTGGAGATCGCCTACGACTTCGACGGCGTCACCCGGGAGTCCATCGAGTCCGGGCCGCGCAACATCTGGCGCTACCGCGGGCTGCTGCCCGTCCCGTCCAACGTCGCCGACACCCCGAACACCGAGCCGGGCCTGACCCGCCTCGTCCGCGCCGACAACCTCGCGGAGAGCCTCGGCCTGCAGAGCCTGTGGGTGAAGGACGACAGCGGCAACCCGACCCACTCGTTCAAGGACCGCGTCGTGGCCGTGGCGCTCGCCGCCGCCCGCGAGCTGGGGTTCAAGGTGCTGGCCTGCCCGTCCACCGGGAACCTCGCCAACGCCGTCGCCGCCGCGGCGGCCCGCGCCGGGATCCGCAGCGCGGTGTTCGTCCCGTCGAACCTGGAGTCCCAGAAGATCATCACGACGGCCGTGTACGGCGGGACGTTCGTGACGGTCGACGGCAACTACGACGACGTCAACCGGCTCGCGTCCGAGATCGCGGGCGAGCAGGACGACTGGGCGTTCGTCAACGTCAACGTCCGCCCCTACTACGCCGAGGGCTCCAAGACGCTCGGCTACGAGATCGCCGAGCAGCTCGGCTGGCGGCTGCCCGACCAGGTCGTCGTGCCGGTCGCGTCCGGCTCCCAGCTCACCAAGATCGACAAGGCGTTCCAGGAGCTCATCAAGCTGGGCCTGGTGGAGGAGAAGCCGTACCGCGTCTTCGGCGCCCAGGCCTCCGGGTGCGACCCGGTCGCCGCCGCGTTCAAGGCGGGCCACGACGTCGTCCGCCCGGTGAAGCCCGACACGATCGCCAAGTCCCTCGCCATCGGCAACCCGGCCGACGGCCCCTACGTCCTGGACGTGGCCCGCCGCACCGGCGGCGCCGTCGAGGACGTCACCGACGAGCAGGTCGTCGAGGGGATCCGGCTCCTGGCCCGCACCGAGGGGATCTTCGGGGAGACGGCCGGCGGCGTCACCGTCGCGACCCTGCGCAAGCTCATCGAGGCCGGCGCCCTCGACCCGGGCGCCGAGACCGTGATCATCAACTCCGGGGACGGCCTGAAGACCCTGGACGCCGTCGCCCCGGTCGTCGCGCCGTCGGCGAACATCGCCCCGTCCCTGGAGGCGTTCCGCGCCGCGGGCCTCGCCTGAGAACGAAGGAGCAGCATGAGCAGCGTGTCCGTCCGTATCCCGACGATCCTGCGGACCTACACCGGTGGCGAGTCCGAGGTGAAGGCCGAGGGCGCGACCCTGCGCGCGGTCGTCGCCGACCTCGAGGCCAGCTACTCCGGCATCTCCGCCCGCATCCTGGACGACGCGGGCAAGATCCGCCGTTTCGTGAACGTCTACGTCGGGGACGAGGACGTCCGTTTCGCCGAGGGACTCGACACCCCGACGCCCGAGGGCGCCCAGATCTCCATCATCCCCGCGGTGGCGGGCGGCTGACGTCCGTCTCGTCCGCGAGGCCCCGGCACGTCCACCGTGCCGGGGCTTTTCCTTTCACATCTGGCCGATTCCCCCTTCTCCGGAACGCGATTGCCCGGTGGATGCTGGATTGGGCAACTGTTCCTCCCGTCCGGCCAAACGCGCATGGAACAAGTTTTAGCGAGCGCCAGTTTCACGGCTTTGATCTTGATCACCGCCTCTCCGTCACTTGGGTTTCTCGCTGGCCGCGTCCTGGAAGATTGAACCCGGAGTGGCGCTCCCTGGGGCGCCGAACGGCATACGAGAGTGAGGAAAGGCATGAAGCGCATTTTGCGCACGATGGCCGTGACCGGCATAACGATGGGAGCGGCCGTCCTCGCGGCTCCCTCGGCCATGGCCGACATCAACTTCTACGCGGTGGAGAAGGCGTACGTGGGGCACAACGGCCCCACGTACATCAGTGAGAAGGGTCCGGGCGACCTGATCTACACCGACATCACCAAGTCGCCCAAGGCCGCGCCGGTGATCGGGAACAAGCCGGTGAAGACCGGTGACATCACCACGAAGCTCCACGGCGGGAAGCACAACACGGCCGTCACCGGCGTCGAGGGCTCCGAGCAGGAGGCCACCAAGGTCGCGCTCGCCAAGGCGGCCGAGCACCAGGCCGCCGAGCAGCAGGCGGCTCCTCAGCAGGCCGCTCCGCAGCAGGAGTCGCTGCAGGCCGCGCCGGAGCAGGGCGCCGAGCAGGCCGCTCCGCAGCAGGAGGCTGCTCCGCAGCAGGAGGCGCAGCAGGCGGCTCCGCAGCAGGGTGAGCAGCAGGCCGCCCCGCAGCAGAACGCCGAGCAGGCCGCTCCGCAGCAGGACGCGCAGCAGGCCGCTCAGCAGCAGGGCGAGCAGCAGGCGGCTCCGCAGCAGGAGGCGGAGCAGGCTGCTCCGCAGCAGGACGCGCAGCAGGCCGCGCCGGAGCAGGGTGCCGAGCAGGCCGCCCCGCAGCAGGAGGCCCAGCAGGCCGCGCCGGAGCAGCAGGCCGACGCCAACGCTCCGCAGGCCGGACAGCGGCTGGCCACCACGGGGGACCGCCCCGGGCCGGTGCACGTCCATGCGGCCAAGAAGGCGATCGTCGGCCAGAACGGCGACGTCGCCAACATCGAGAACGGCTCGGGCGACGCGATCTTCACGAACCTCAGCGGATCGCCCCGCTCGAACGTCTACGCCGGCAACAGCGCGACGATGACCGGGCCCATCACCAGCCACATCCACGGCGGGAAGCACAACACCGTGATCAACGCGGTCGAGGGCCCCGAGCAGGAGTCCACCAAGCGGTGAACCGCGGTTCCTAGCAGGACACCGAAGCACCACGGCCGCTCCGGCCCGGTCACGCATCGACGCCGGAGCGGCCGCCCAATGTCCGGACCCGTTTGCGGCGGCCCTTTGCCCGGGACCGAAAGAACATCCTCACCATTCGCCATACTCCATGAAAGCGGCCCTAACGGGCCGTGGTGATTCCCGGTGCACCGGGCCGCCGCAAACGTCGTCGCACCGACAGAACCGGCACCAATGGTCCGTGACGAAAAAATCCGCGGCAAAACAGCGGCGCGGGCCGCCGCCGGTGCAATGGCACGCGGAACGGGTGGCCGCTACGGCACCCCCTCTCAGGCGAGGTGCCGGTCCGCGCGGCGTGCGCGGTCGCCGGGTCGAACAGCCGCAGGGTCAGCCCGGAGAAGCCCGGTAGGGGACTCGATCTCGTCGAAGCCGGCGGCGCCGTCGGAGTGGCGGATGGCGCGACCGAGGGTGATCCCGCCCGTGCGCGCAGCCGGACGGCCGGCGTCTGAACGACCGGCGCTCCCCGCGCTCGGACGGCACCTGCTCAAGGCAGAACGAAAGCGTTACGGGGAAGTGAGTCGCTCATGGCGGGACGATGGTTCGGCTGCTCTTCGGAGGGACGCCGCCTGGTGGCCGTCAGCGCTGAAGCGACCCTCCGGTGCAGGTCAGAGCGCTTCCGAGCGGGTCGGCGCGACGCGTGCGGCGGTGATGTGTGGCGCTTGCACTCGGCAGGGTAGAGTGCTAAACAAGCATTGGCACTCTGATGTGGAGAGTGACAACTTCACACAGTCATGGGTCGGGGCGATGAGGCCTCAGGCCGGCGGCGGAATGGAAGTCGTCGGCGGGGCCGTCCGTCGCGGGCGTCGGCTCGATCCGTCTAAGCCACCTTGTTCCGGGAGGACTGGAGCCTATGGCTGCAAAGATGATCGCGTTCGACGAGGAGGCCCGCCGCGGTCTCGAGCGCGGCATGAACCAGCTCGCCGACGCCGTGAAGGTGACCCTTGGTCCCAAGGGCCGCAACGTCGTGCTGGAGAAGAAGTGGGGCGCTCCCACGATCACCAACGACGGTGTGTCGATCGCCAAGGAGATCGAGCTCGAGGACCCGTGGGAGAAGATCGGCGCGGAGCTCGTCAAGGAAGTAGCGAAGAAGACCGACGACGTCGCGGGTGACGGCACCACCACCGCCACCGTGCTGGCCCAGGCGCTGGTGCGCGAGGGTCTGCGCAACGTGGCCGCCGGCGCGAACCCGATGTCGCTCAAGCGCGGCATCGAGGCCGCCGTCGAGCGGGTGAGCGAGGAGCTGTCCAAGCTCGCCAAGGACGTGGAGACCAAGGAGCAGATCGCCTCCACGGCGTCCATCTCCGCGGGCGACCCGCAGATCGGCGAGATGATCGCCGAGGCGATGGACAAGGTCGGCAAGGAAGGCGTCATCACGGTCGAGGAGAGCCAGACCTTCGGTCTGGAGCTCGAGCTGACCGAGGGGATGCGCTTCGACAAGGGCTACATCTCGCACTACTTCGTGACCGACCCCGAGCGGATGGAGGCGGTCCTCGAGGACCCGTACATCCTGATCGTTCAGGGCAAGGCGTCGGCCAACAAGGACCTGCTGCCCGTCCTCGAGGGCGTCATGCAGTCCGGCAAGCCGCTGCTGATCATCGCGGAGGACGTCGAGGGCGAGGCCCTGGCCACCCTGGTCGTCAACAAGATCCGCGGCATCTTCAAGTCCGTGGCCGTGAAGGCGCCGGGCTTCGGCGACCGCCGCAAGGCCATGCTGGGCGACATCGCCACGCTGACCGGCGGCCAGGTCATCAGCGAGGACGTGGGTCTCAAGCTGGAGAACACCACGACCGAGATGCTGGGCCGCGCCCGCAAGGTCGTCATCACCAAGGACGAGACCACCATCGTGGACGGCGCCGGTGACGCCAACGAGATCGCGGGCCGGGTCAACCAGATCCGCACCGAGATCGACAACACCGACTCCGACTACGACCGCGAGAAGCTCCAGGAGCGCCTGGCCAAGCTCGCGGGCGGTGTCGCGGTCATCAAGGCCGGCGCCGCGACGGAGGTCGAGCTCAAGGAGCGCAAGCACCGCATCGAGGACGCCGTCCGCAACGCGAAGGCCGCGGTCGAGGAGGGCATCGTCCCCGGCGGCGGCGTGGCGCTGCTGCAGGCCGGCACCAAGGCGTTCGACAAGCTGGAGCTGGCGGGCGACGAGGCCACCGGTGCGAACATCGTCAAGCGCGCTCTCGAGGAGCCGCTGAAGCAGATCGCCGTCAACGCCGGCCTCGAGGGCGGCGTCGTGGTGGAGCGGGTCCGCAACCTGACCCCGGGCGAGGGCCTGAACGCCGCCACCGGCGAGTACGTCAACATGTTCGAGTCGGGGATCCTCGACCCGGCCAAGGTGACCCGGTCCGCGCTGCAGAACGCCTCGTCGATCGCCGCGCTGTTCCTCACCACCGAGGCCGTCATCGCCGAGAAGCCCGAGAAGAACCCGGCCCCGGCGGGCGGCATGCCCGACGCCGGCGGCATGGACTTCTGAGCGAGTCCGCGGTTCGCACTTCCGAGTGCATGTGAAAGGGGCGGTTCCTTCGGGAACCGCCCCTTTCCGCGTCCGCGAGGGCCGGTGCGGGTCGAAGCCCTGGTTCGGGCAGGACGACGCTCTGTGGAAGCCCGTAGGGGCGCGGAGATGTCCGTGGGGATGCTCAGGGGACGCCGGGCCGAAAGAAGAATGTTTCTCGGACGGGCACCCCGGGCCACGGCGGTGCAGGTCAGTGAGCCGGGCGCGGGCGCGGCGATTCCGCCGGGCGGAGACGGGCGCGCAAAGTGCTTCCCCTGCGGGCCCGGCGCTTGGCAGGATCGCCGGTTGGAGGGCGTGCCGCCGAGGACGCGGGCGCAGGCGAAGTGAACAGTGAGGCGGTCGCCGATGCGGCCGACGAGGCAGGAGAACACGTGAGCGAAGTGTTCAGCTCCCCGGTGCTCAGGGTCGAACAGCCTCGCAGGGGACCGTTGGCCAAGTCGCGGTACAAGGTGCTGGACGAAGGCGGGACCGTCCTCGCCATCGCGGCGCCGACCGACGACAAGGGCAACGCCGCGGTCATGCGCGGACTGTTCCCCGGCAAGTCGAACCTCGACGCCCGAGCCGTCCTGCTGACGACGCCCGACGGCGACCCCCTGTACGTCGTGGACAAGCAGAGCGGCCGGGAGTACACCGAGATCCTCCGGCCGGACGGAGAGCGCGTCGGCTCCTTCGTCACCGAGAGGGTCGGCCGCCGCTACGTCGTCTACGACGACGACGGGACGCTCATCGGCACGGTCGAGGTCGACGTGCCGCGCAACAACTTCGAGGTGAAGGACGCCGACGGCGGCAAGGTGGCGCACGTCCGCAAGAAGTGGGCGGGCCTCGCCACCCACCTGCTCACGACCGCCGACAAGTACGCGGTGGAGATCGCCGACCCCGTCCGGGAACCGCTGCGGACGATGGCGGTCATGACGGCCATCGTCATGGACATGAACCTGCACGAGGCCAAAGAGATCACCTGACAGACCGGAGGCCGCCCCACGGAGGGGTTCCCGGCTCCCGCCAGGCGAGGTACGTTCCGGTCGTGCAGGCCATGTCCGGGCGCCCGAACGGCTGGCGGATCTCGCCGGCGATTCCGACGATCGCGAACTGCGCGCTGGCCGTCCTCTGGCTCTTCTCGGCCCTCGGCGGCTGGGGCGACGCCGCCTTCTGCGGTGAGGACGAGGGCCGAGACCTGGAATGCGCGGCCGGATTCGAGGGCGCCGTGCGGATCTCGGCGCCCGTGGCGGTCGCCGCCGCGGCCGTCGCCGTCACGGCGTGGTCGATGCCGGCCGTCCGGCGCAGGCCCTGGCGGCTGGACGTGACCCTCACCGTCACGGCCTTCGCCTGGGTGATCGCCGAAGGTGTGCTGTTCGTCGGCGGATACCTGGCCAAGCCCTGAGGCGCGCCGAACGGTCGGCGTTGCCGAAATGAAACCTCGCCCGCGTGAATGGGATGTTCGAGCGGTTCAAACAGGGTGGATCCGGACGAAACCCGAGGTAGGTCGCGTGCTGGAGCGGCTCAGAGCGCGCCGCGCGGGCGAGTCCGCGCCATTGGGGCGTGCGAGCTGGTTTGACGTCCCCTCCGCTTGGGCATACTGTTCACTTCGCCCCACGGGAGTGCGGGACGCCTGACGGCGGCCGGCCCGGGGGAACCATCCTCGATCAGCTGACGCGACTTCGTCGCGCCCGCATCGTCGGGATGGGTCGGAAAAGGATCGATTTGACAATCGGGCCGGATCTGATGAAATAGCAACACCGCCGGGAAGGGACCGCGCAAGCGGATTCGGAATGGCGTATCGGAAAAGCCCGGAATTGACAGTCCGAGCGGATCTGATAAAGTAAGAACAAGTCGCCCCGGGGCGGGAAACGCGAAAGCGGATCCGGTACGGTGGGTGTCCGTTTCTTGAGAACTCAACAGCGTGTTAAAAGCCAGTGCCTTTATCGGCCCGGTCTTTATTTTGCCGGGTCGCCCCGTGCCATCTCGCTTTCGGGGATGGTGGGGATTTCTTTGAGGCAATGCCATCCCGTTGGGGATGGTGATGCTGGGATTGTTTCCTGAGGTTTGGCTGGTCGGGGTTCGCCCCCTGGCTGGTCGTTGGACCTTGATGGAGAGTTTGATCCTGGCTCAGGACGAACGCTGGCGGCGTGCTTAACACATGCAAGTCGAGCGG